>JBDUEQ010000134.1:0-29776 GCA_040002315.1 Gammaproteobacteria bacterium | reverse complement strand
CCGGCGGCCAATCGCCCGGCTGCCGATGCTACTGTCGACGTTAGGGTGGGCGGTGCCGTGGGCGCATCGTCGCGCGGGGGTGGTGGGCGCACAGGGGCAGTTGCGTCCGCTTCTACGCCAAGCGCCGAGTCTTGGAGTTGCGATTTGAGAGTTTGAAAAATCTCGCGCTTCAGCTTGCCGCGACGGTAGTACTGGTCGAGCAAGGACAAGATTTCCCAATTCGCATCGGCGTTTGCGTGGAATAGTTCGCGCATCGCACGCAGAAATACGTCCGGGGTACAGCGCCCGCTCGAGAGCGTGTCCAGCAACGCGAGAGTCGGGTCTACCCCGTCCACCGATGCCCGTCGCCCTTCGGTTCCGGCAATCACAATGCTGCACTCATTTCATGTCCCCCCACCCATAATGGTACAGCAGGGCGGCAGCATAGAAGATTCCATATTCACCCAAGAGTTCCTTTACAGCCCTTTAATTGTAAGTATTGCAAATTCACCTGCCAGTGCGGCCCGGCCGGGGCGCCCGGCGGCGCTCAGTCAGGCAAGATCGCGGCTCAAAGCGTCGCGAATGGACGGGGGAAGCGGGGTCTGCATGTGTCGATAATTGTTATGATCGACGCCGACGCTCAAGGAGGCGCCGCTCTTCATCGCTTCAATCATCGAGTGTGATAACTCGAAGCGCAGAAAATGCACCGCCGATGTCTTCTGTTCGTTTTCACGTTCCATGTCTTCATCGGCGATCGCAAATACGCGCTCCATTTCGCTGACCCGGACCCAGCATCGGTCTTCGACGCCGATCAGCTTTTCCAATGCTGCGCGACGCTCGTTAGCGTCGGGAAATTCGAGCAGCAACGTGACTTTCCAATTATTGCCGTCGGGTATCAAGGGATTGTAGGCGTCGATCTCACCCTGAATCCCCCCACTCTCGAAGATACGCTCGGCGCGCAGCATCTCGAGAACTTGGTAGCGTATCGTGGTGTAGTCCTCGAAGCACCAGGTCATATTGGGTCCCACCTGCACATTGCGCAGCCGCTTGTGGGCAATCGCCTCGCTTCGCAATTGGGGCCGCTCGGCCGCGTATTGCTCCAAGCTGATGAGGTCGAGGCGCGTCAATTTCTTCACCCCGCAACCCCGTATGTTGCGTGACTGTGGCGTGTTCTACAGGCCATAAGCCATCCGCAAGAGCGTCAGCGGGTGCGTCGGCGGCTTCGGATTCTCGAGACCGCTCTCGATCTGATGGCCGGCCATCGGACAATCGCTGGCGTAGAAGTCCGCCGCGCTCGCCTGCACTCGCGAAAACACCGGCTTGCCGATCTTCATCGACTTGTCGCGGAACTCACGCTTTACGCCGTAGGTCCCGTTGTGACCCGTGCAGCGCTCGATGGGCTCAACTGTCGTTCCCGGAATAAGTTGCAGCATGTCGCGAGTCTTCAGTCCGATGTTCTGCACGCGCAAGTGGCAGGCTACGTGATACGAAATCTTGCCGAGCGGCCGGGAGAAATCGATACGCATCAGTCCCGATTTGTGACGCAACGCTAGATACTCGAATGGATCGAACATATGCCGCTTGACTTTGGCCACATCGGTGTCGTCCGGGAACATCAGCGGCAGCTCTTGTTTGAACATCAGCACGCACGAGGGAATCGGCGCAACGATGTCGTAGCCGCGTTCTATCATCGCGACCAGCTGCGGCACATTCTTGGCCTTCAAGTCCGCGACCGCGTGTAGGTCCCCGAGTTCGAGCTTGGGCATTCCGCAGCAATTTTCCCGTTCGACGAGCACCACCTCGATGCCGTTGTGCTCGAACACGCGCACGAGATCGAGCCCGATCTCGGGTTCGTTGCGGTTTCCATAGCAGCTGGCGAACAGTGCCACCTTGCCGCGAGTGGCTGCGTCGGCGCGAACCGTGATGGAAGGTTTGGGGCGGGCGGCAAACTGCTTGCGCATGGTGTTGGATCGATACGGCGGGACCGGCGCGTCCGGATGCACGCCGAGCATTACGTCAAGGACTTTGCGCCCGACAATGCTGCGATTGACGGCGTTGACGACTTCGGCTACCACGGGAATGCCCGCGATATTGCCCACAGTATCGGTGGAGCTCAGTATCTTGTCGCGCAAGCGCACGCCGTCATTGCGATTCTTGACGGCCTTGGCGCGCAGCATCAAATGCGGGAAGTCAACGTTCCAGGGATGTGGCGGCACATACGGACACTTGGTCATGTAGCACATGTCGCACAGGTAACATTGGTCGACCACTTTTCCGTAGGATTTCTTGTCGACCCCGTCAAGCTCGCCGGTTTTGGATTCGTCGATCAAATCGAACAGTGTCGGAAAGGAATCGCACAAATTGAAACAGCGGCGGCAACCGTGACAAATGTCGAAAACTCGATCGAGTTCTTTCTGTAGCGCGCCGGCCTCGTAGAACTTCGGATCCTGCCAGGCGAGGGCATGGCGAGTTGGAGCCGCTAGACTGCCCTCGTGGCCTGCCTCGATTTGTCCGTCGGACACGATTTACCCCTCGGCCGAAAAGCAAGCGGGCTCCTAGAACGGAGCCCGCGGTCATAGCCCGCTGCGCGGCGGGGAATAAAGGGCTACAGGTTATCCAATGCCTTCTGGAAGCGATTGGCGTGCGAGCGTTCGGCTTTGGCCAGCGTCTCGAACCAGTCGGCAATTTCGCCGAAGCCTTCATCTCTGGCACTCTTGGCCATGCCAGGATACATGTCGGTGTATTCGTGGGTTTCGCCCGCTATGGCAGCCTTGAGATTCAAGGACGTCGCGCCGATCGGCAGCCCGGTGGCCGGATCTCCCACCGCCTCGAGGTACTCCAAATGACCATGCGCATGTCCTGTCTCACCCTCGGCAGTGGAACGGAATACTGCTGATACGTCATTGAAGCCTTCGACGTCGGCCTTGGCCGCAAAGTACAGATAACGACGATTTGCCTGCGACTCTCCTGCAAATGCGTCCTTCAAATTCTTTTCGGTCTTACTACCCTTTAAGTTCACGGCTCACTCCTTCCGATTGATCGACTCGGAACCATAGACAAGTTCTGAGGCGACGTTAGACCTTCGGGCTGCGCCAAGTCAAATTGGCGCTTTCTATCAACGCCATAGTCGGCATCAATGACGAGAACTCCATTAACCGGCGTCATGGCGTCGCAACATGGCGCTTCCGAGCGTACCAGTTGCGAGACTTTATGACGAGCCGGCGCCAAAATGTCGATCCGCGATCAGGCAGAGAATCTCAAACATCATGGTGGCGCCCACCAAAGCGGTGTTGCCGGTTTGGTCGTAAGGCGGGGCCACTTCCACGACATCGCCGCCGATGAGGTTGAGGCCGCGCAATCCGCGCAGCAGGCGCTGTGCCTCCAAGGTGGTCAGACCGCCGATTTCGGGGGTGCCGGTGCCGGGTGCATACACGGGATCGAGCCCGTCCACATCGAAGGAAATGTAGGTCGGGCCGTCGCCAACCACTCGGCGCGCTTCTTCAATGACGCGCTGCACGCCGAGCGTCGCGAATTCCTCGATGTAGACCACGCGCATGCCGTGCGACAGGGAGAACTGGATGCCATCCATATGGTTTTGGCCGCCTCGAATGCCGATCTGGATAGTGCGCTTCGGATCCAGCAGCCCGTCCTCAACGGCCAGCCGAAATGGAGCGCCGTGAGTGAATTTGGAACCGAAAAATTCGCCCCAGGTGTCGGTGTGCGCATCGATGTGCACCATTCCAATGGGTGCGTCAGCGGCGATCGCCTTGAATATGGGGTAGGTGATGGAGTGATCACCGCCTGCAGTGACCGGCCGAATACCGGCGGCGTGGACCTTGCGGTAGAAAGCTTCGATGTCCTCGATTTGCTTTTCAAGGTCGTAGCGGTGCGACAGGCGCACATCACCGAGATCCGCAATACGGCACAGTTCGTATGGGTTTACTCCGAGCGCCAGGTTGAAAGTTCGCATCAGGCTGGATGAGTTGCGTATTTCGCGCGGCCCATGCCGTGCACCCGGTCTATTGGTGACTCCGAGATCCGTCGGCACGCCGATCAAGCCGATGTCCACATCCGCCAGCGACCGCTTAAACGGTGCGCGCATGAAAGTCGCAATTTCCGTGTAGCGCGGTTCCTTCATCGGGTCGTACTCAGTCATTGAGCTGCTCCAGTCCTAAGCCGTTGGTGGTGGGGCCAAAAATACCGATGACGGCGATGCCTACAAGCATGGCGCCGCCGATGAAAAGAGCGACGGCCGCTACGCCGCCGGTGACCAAAAGCGAGCCGATGATGAGACCGGAAAAGGCAGCCGCCAGCCGGCTCCACGAGTACACGAATCCGACGGCGCGGGAGCGGATACGGGTGGGGAAAAGCTCAGCCTGATAGCCGTGGTAGGCGTAGGACATGACGTTCGCGGAGAGCGTAAAGCCGATGCCGAGCAGAATGAGCGCTGCCGGAGAGGTTGCAACGGCAAAGCCGGCCATCAGCACGGCCATGCCGGCGAGGCCGCCGATGATTTGATATTTTCGCTCGATCTGGTCCGCAAAGAAGCTGCCTAGCAGGGGGCCGAAGGGCTGCGAGACCGCGATGATGAAGGAGTATTGCAGGCTGTGGGTGACATTGATGCCGCGTGCGATGAGCAATGTCGGAATCCAAGAATTGAAGCCGTAAAAGCCGATCACTTGTGCGGCATTGAAAACGGAGAGCATCACGGTACGACCTCGATACTTCGCGGCAAAAATATCGGCGAGTGTCGCGCGGCCGCTGCGTTCCACGGCAACCGGTGGTACAGGCGGCAGGGCGCGCCCGAGTTCTGCAGCGACCTCGCGTTCAATGGCGCTGACGATAACGTCCGCTTCATTGCCGCGATTCCGGCCGGCCAGCCAGCGCGGGCTTTCCGGGATTCCCCGGCGCAGCCCCCACACTGCCAACGCGCCCAACGATCCCAGCAGCACAACCCAACGCCAGCCGTCGAAGCCCAAGGGTTTCAGCGGGACGATCAGCCATGCCAGCAATGCAACTACGGGCACGATGCAGAAGGACACGAACTGATTGACGCAAAATGCGCGGCCGCGCAGGTTTCGAGGCATCAGCTCGGCGATGTAGGTGTCGACAGTCACGAGTTGCACGCCAAAACCGATTCCAGCGATCATCCGCCAGATGTTCAGCGCTAGTCCGGTGCGCTGAAACGCCATAATCGCGGTGCAGCTGCAATACCAAATCAGCGACCAGGTGAACACGGTCTTACGGCCAAAGCGGTCTGCGGCCTGACCCAAGAGCACGACGCCCAGCCACAGGCCGGCGAATGTGGAAAACACGAATGTCCCGAAACCGGCAACACGAATGAGCTTGAGCGAGGCAAAGAACCCCAAGGACTGCGGGGTGAACAGGCCGCTGTCGAGCATGCCGGGCGCCACGTACGCGGTAAAAAATAAGTCGTAGAATTCGAAGACGCAGCCAAGGGAGATGAGCAGGACAATGCGCCAAACCGTGCGCGAGGATGGCAACCGGTCGAGCCGGGCGCCGATTTCAGATGCGGAAATTATGGTCATGGTTGTTATCGAACTCTGTCGAAGTTAAGTTTATCCGAAGCGGCAGGGTTAAGGGCTGTCAAGGGAGGCGAGATGCTTTACGAGCTTTATTATTGGCCGACGATTCAAGGTCGCGGTGAATTCGTGCGATTGCTGCTCGAGGAGGCCGGTATCCGTTATCGGGATATCGCGCGCGAGTCCGGCAAAGGGGCCGGGGTGCCGGCGCTGCTGCGCTTCCTGGATAGGCCCAATATTAGGCGGCCGCCGTTTGCCCCGCCGTTTCTCAAGGCGGGGCGGCGTGTCATTGCACAGACGGCGAATATTCTGCAGTACTTGGGTCCGCGCCACGGCCTGGCGCCGGCCGATGAGGGCGGCCGTCTGTGGACCCACGAATTGCAGCTCACCATCGCGGATTTCCTGGTGGAGATACACGACACTCACCACCCGCTCGGGCCCAATCTGTACTACGAGGATCAGAAGAAAGAGTCACGGCGCCGAGGCGCGGATTTTCTGAAGAATCGGATGCCGAAATTCCTCGGCTACTTCGAGAGGGTGCTGGCGAAGAACGCGCGACAGTATCTGGTCGGATCGAAACTGACCTACGTCGATCTGTCGATGTTTCAGATTATGGCGGGACTGGAATACGCATTTCCACGGTCATTGGCTACAGCGAAGGCGGCGCGAACTTACCGGCGGCTGTTCGCATTGCAACGAAAGGTGCAGGAACGCCCCCGGGTCGCCGCCTACCTTGCATCGCAGCGCCGCATTCCCTTCAACAATGACGGAATTTTTCGGCGTTACCCGCAACTCGATGCCGGCCGCCGATGAGCGACCCGCACACTCGACCGGTGGCCATCTCCGGACACACCGCGAGTTTCGATGAGCAGGGCAAGCTCAGACCCTGGACGTCTTGGAACACCGCCCTCGACTTGGAGATGAATTTCTACCAGCGCTGTCCGTCGGACCACGGCTATCCGCTCTTCGTACTGGCGACCTTTCTCGATGCCGACTGGATTCCCATGCCTCAGCGCACCGACACTATTCCGGCGACCCAGAACGGCATGGGTATTCTCTCCTATCTCAAGTATTACGAACTGCGTGGGAAGGAAGATCCGCGCTACCTCGCGACGGCTCGCGCCATGGGCGACTACCTGGTGACGGAGTCGCTCACACCGCGTCTTGGAATGTATCCGGCGTTTACGCGCTCGACCGGCACGCGGGTGAAGTTTCCGCTCCCAGAGGATTGCGGCTCGCAGGCCGACCGCCCTTATGAGATCGAGCCTGACAAGGGCGGCATCGCTGGCTTCGCCCTGGTAGAGCTTTTCAAGGCGACCGGCGCACGCGTGTACATGGACCAGGCCTTGCAGAACGCGCGAATCCTTGCTGCGAATCAGAATGACGGCAATGCGTTTCACTCACCGTGGCCGTTCCGAGTGGACTATCGCAACGGCGAGGCCCGAGGACCCGTGTCCGGGAACATGACCTATGTTCTGCGGCTCTACGACGCGCTGCTCGCGCAAGGGTATGAGGAGTTCGCCGCGCCGCGCCGGTCGTTATGGAATTGGATCAACGACTTTCAAATTCCCAGTGCCGCAGGCGATGGCAGCCTATTCGCGCAATTCTTCGAGGATCACGATACACCCACCAATCGGACTGCTTGGGCGCCGTTAAATTTGGCCCGGTATCTGCTCGAGATGCGCGAACTGATCAGCCCGGACTGGTTCACCGCCTGCACATCGCTGATCGAATTCGTGCGCGCGACTTTCACGCACACGGAATTCGGCATCACCGTTTGTCACGAGCAGGACGAGGATAAGCAGGCATGGGGCGGCATTAACTCGACGTACGGTGCGGTGCTCGCTCTGTACGCGAACGCCGCCGGCTCTGCGGCCTTGGCCGATGAAGCTCGCGCGGCGCTCAATTTCACGCTGTATTCGATCGACGAACTAGGGCGTCCGCGCGATCTGTTCAAGAATCCAGTGCCCGGCGGCTGGCAGGAAGACGCACATACGGATGTCATTCACAATTATGTGGACGCCATCGGCGCCTTTCCGCGATGGAGCGAGACCCGGTAATTACGCGCGTTAAAATCGCCGGGCTGTTTCGGTGACTGCGGGCGTGGGCGGGGGGGGGGTTAGTGACGTCGTCGTCCTGTGCGAATGGCGCGCCTTTGAGCGGTGTAATGCGATGTGCCGAGGTCTTCGACGCGTCCGCGGGATGTGCGGGTTGCTGAGCATTGCGAGCATCGGCGCGATGAGCATCCCGAGAACGACCCGATGCCTGGTATCGAGGCTCGTCATCGTCTACTCCCGTAAATATGTATCATGGACGAATCCTTGCGCGACGGCCATAATCCGCCCAGGGATTTAATGGGCTAAATGAGAGGAGCGATCACCATGATGCCGACGCGCTTGCCGCTGCCCACCATGGATGCCGAGGAGTGGCGCCTGCGGTGCGAGCTCACGGATTTCTATCATCTCATTGATTTTCTCGGTTGGACGGAGATGATTTTCAATCATATTTCGGTGCGCCTGCCCGGTTCCTCGCATCACTATTTGGTGAACCCCTTCGGCCTCAATTACGCGGAAATAACTCCGGAAAACCTGCTCAAGGTCGGGGTTGACGGCCGGTTGCTGGAACCGTCCGAATACCCTGCCAATCCGGCCGGTTTCGCCTTGCACGGCGCGATTCACGAGTCTCGCCCCGATGTGGCGTGCGTGGCGCACACTCACACCACCGCCGTTTCGGCGGTCGCCATGAAGCGCGGCGGCTTCGATCACAATAATTTCTATGCGGCCCAATTTTACGGACGTGTCGGCTATCACGATTTCGAAGGTATTACGCTCTATGCCGATGAACGCGGCCGCATGCTCAAGAGTCTCGGCGACAAGCATGTGCTGGTGTTGCGCAATCACGGAATCGCAGTCTGCGAACGAGACGTGCCGAGCACCTTCATGTTGCTGTGGACGGTGCAGCGCGCTGCAGAGATACAGTGTCAGGCGAGTGCTCTCGGCGGCGAGGATGTTAGCTTGAGCACAGCAGTTAAGCAGCGCTGCCGTGAAGTGGCAACCGATTTGGGAAGCGGCATTGGGGTGGCGAGGTTGACTTTCGATGCCGCCGTGCGCCGCATGCGGCAAGGCGCCTAGCCGGCTGCCGTCGTTGTCGCGCGCGCAGCGGCTACGGCGGATTGCCTCCGAATATCCGGTGGCCGAGGCGAAATAGCGGCCAGCCGGTGAGCAAGATAATGATGCCCGCCACGGCCAAACGCGGCTCCAAACTAAACACACGCACCGCAATGCCGAGCAGACACACGATGTAGATGATGGGCAGAAAAGGATACCCCCACATCGAGAAGCCACCGTCGCCCGTGTGCCGGTGCCGCAGCACGAACAGCGTTGAGGCCACGACGGTGAGCGTCAGAGTGTCGGTGAACATTACATAGTTCAGCAGCTTCTCGAATGATCCAAGCAGAAATGCCGGCGCCAGCATGCTGACTCCAAAGAACCACAACCCCACTTCCTGTACCTGAGTGTTCGGATTAACGCGAAGAAAAGCTTTGGGCAACACACCGTCCTGCGCCATGGCATAGAAGCTGCGCGGCATCTGAATGATGGTGGCGTTGACGAAGCCCGCCGCGGACAAGAACACGGCGATCGAGATCAGTACTTCGCCGGAGGGTCCGAAAGTGGCGCGCGACAGCGCCGCCGCCACCAGCTTCGAATCCGCGATTCCGCTGATTCCGAGCACTCGTTGATAGGAAAAATTGAGCAATAGATAGAGGGCGACGACCGTGAACATTCCGGCCGTGATGGCCAGCGGAAAGCGTCGCCGCGCATCCTTGAGATCCGCCCCGAGATTCATGGTCAGCTGGTAGCCGCCATAGGCGTAGAAGCAGGGAATGAGCGCCGATGCCAGGCGCAATCCGGGGTGTCCCGCCGGCAGCGGCGCTACGAGGGTCGCACGTGGGGCGAGCAGCAAGGCCAGGGCGGCCAGACCGATGATCATTGCGATCTTGAGGAGCGAGAGCAGATTTTGAACGTGCGCACCGGGCTTCACGCCGCGGTAGTTCAAACTCAAAAGAATCAGCATGGTTGCGCAGGCGAGAATCAACGATGCGTGCGGTGTGCGCCATTGCGGGGGCAGCAGCACCGGCATCAGGTATTCTGCGCCGATGAATGCCACGCCTGCCGCGCCGGCGCCCTGCATCAGGGTCTGCGACCAGTTCAACATGAAGGCCAGCGTTGGGTGATAGCTGTCTGCGACGACACGGTAGTAACCGCCGGCGCGTGGGTAGCGCGCGCCGATTTCGGCGAAGGTCAGGGCGCCCATCAGGCTGATGACTCCCGCCACGATCCAGGCGGTGTAAAACAGCGAGGTGCTGCCGGCCGCGTCGGCAACGATGGCCGGCGTGCGAAAGATGCCGATGCCCACCACCAGACTGAACACCACCATGGCCGTGTCGAAGGTCGACAGGCGCGCCCGGATCGGCTGCTGATTCTGCTCAGCCGCCATGCAGCGCTTTCCCGAGCAGGTGCGCGAGCTTCTCAAACTGAGCCAAGTTGTTGTACATCTGGGCGGAGACGCGCAGCAGCGGCACCGGACTCGGATACAGCCAGGTCTCGACGCCGCGCTCGCGAAACCAGTCGTGCAAACCTTGGCTGTCGAGCCGGGCACCGGGGGACCCTGCCGCGGCAGAAGGCAAGGGAATCGACGCCATGGAACCAATCATCGACTCGGGGCAAGGCGCGTCGACCGCGAGCGATTGCAGCAGCAGGGCACGAGCTTGCAAGGCCAGCGCGCGATTGGTCGCAATCACTTGCGGCCAACCTCCGGGCAACAGACCACCGATGTACTGCAGTGCGTTCGAGATGCACAGCCAAGGGGTCGGATCGAAGGTGCCAGTCCAGTCGAACTCCGCGTGGAACCCGGTGGTGTATCCATGGCTGATGACGGTCGGATGCAATGCGGCTTGCCGCTCACGGTTCACATGCAGGAAGGCAGCTCCTTTGGGTGCGCATAGCCACTTGTGGGCATTGCCGGTGTAGTAGGCCGCTCCCAAATCCGATAGTGCCAGCGGCACCATACCCGGCGCATGTGCACCGTCGACCAACGTGTCGATTCCTCGCTCCTTAAGTTCGCCGACCAGGCGTGCGATAGGCAGGATGAGCGCGGTCGGGCTCGTGACATGATCGAGCAGGGCAAGGCGGGTACGCGGCGATACGCTTTCAAGCACCGCGGCCACGATCTCCTCTTCGTGGCGGCAGGGAAATGGTAGGTTCGCCACCACTACTCGCGCGCCGGTTCGAGCCGTCACAAAGTCGACAGTCTTGCGGCATGCCGCATACGTGTGATTGGTGAGGAGCAGTTCATCTGCGGGCTGGAACGTCAGCGAGCGCAGCACGGCATTGACCCCTGCGGTGGCGTTCGAAACGAAGACTAGATCTTGAGGATCGGCGCTG
Source organism: Gammaproteobacteria bacterium (assembly GCA_040002315.1). GTDB lineage: Bacteria > Pseudomonadota > Gammaproteobacteria > Steroidobacterales > Steroidobacteraceae > Bog-1198. The sequence goes on along the minus strand of JBDUEQ010000134.1, from coordinate 18,810 downwards.
AGAAACGCCGCCAGCGCTTGCCTTGCGGTGTCGAGACGCGACGGCAGGGCTTTCACCAGGAAATCCACCGGCTCCCGTTCCATTTCCAGGCGCAGCGCCGCCTGCGTCTCCAGCACGGCGGACGGACACGCGCCGAATGATCCGTGATTCAAATAGGCAACCGATGGATCCAGGCACCACAGCGCAGCAATATTCAAACTTGGCTTCTCCCAGCTACCCCATTGCTACGATGCTTTAGTTCGCGGATTAACACCAGCAGCAGCGCATGGCATAATGGCTGCTTGCAATAGCCACTTCGCGCCTACAGTTCTAGGTATTCGTGGGGCTCAAGCGATAGAGCTGCAATCTCTTCAGGCGGCCCCAAGCGAAAGCGAGCGACGAACCCCAGCAACAGGATCCCAAGGCTAATGAAGCCGAATAAGAGCGGAGTGCGCTGCTCGGGGATGAAGGCCATGGCGAGGACAATACCGAGCATGCCGGCGATCGCGAGATAAGTCAGGTAGGGATAGGCCCACATGCGCACGCGCAGCCGCGCCGGATCTTCCTTTTCCAAGCGCGCGCGCAGCCGTAGTTGCGAGACCGCGATCAGCAAATACACGAATATCGCCACCGTGCCGTAGGAACTCACCAGAAAAGCAAACACCGTGTCGGGAGACACGTAGGACATGATCACCGTGCCGTAGCCGAACAGGGTCCCAAGCAAGATGGCGCGGATCGGCACGCCGTTGCGGCTGAGCTTGGCGAGCGCCCGGGGCGCATCGCCGTGACGGGTAAGTGCGAATAACATTCGAGACGAGGCGTACAGCCCCGAATTGAGCGCCGACAGCACTGCGGTGAGCACCACCGCATTCATGATATGCGCCGCCGCCGGGATGTGCATGGCACTCAGGGCGCTGACGTAAGGCGTGCCGATGGCCGCCGAATTCCAGGGCACCAGGCACACGACCAGGAGAATGGAACCCACGTAGAAAAGCAGCACGCGCATGATCACGGAGTTCGTCGCCCGCGCAACCGCCTTTGCGGGTTCGGCCGCCTCCGCCGCGGCGATGGAGACGATTTCAGCGCCGAAATAGAAGCCTGTCGCCGCGACCGCGCCGGTCAAAATGGGCAGAACGCCGTTCGGTGCGAAGCCACCGTGGGCGGTGAGGTTGGCGACGCTCGGCGTGACTCCCGGCCACAGGCCGAGGACGTACAGTCCCGCCAGCAGCAAGAAAACAGCGATGGCCGCCACTTTGATCGATGAAAACCAGAACTCGAATTCGCCGTACGATTTGACCGAGAAAATGTTGGTGAGAGTCAACAATACCATGAGGGTGAGGCTGATGAGCCAGGCCGGAGCATCGGGTAACCAGTAACGTATCAAGCCCGCACCGGCGACGGCCTCCAGGGCCACGACGATGACCCAAAAATACCAGTACATCCAGCCGGTCACGAAGCCGGCGAGTTGCCCGAGCCGCGGCCGATCGGTCCAAGCCAGCCGAGCATACTCATAAAACGAGCCCACTGCCGGTACGGCAACGGCCATTTCGCCGAGCATGCGCATTACCAGCACGACCAGCAGTCCTGTGATCACAAATGACAACACCGCCGCAGGCCCAGCCGCCTTGATGACCACGCCGCTGCCGACGAAAAGACCGGCGCCGATGACACCACCCAAGGCGATCATGGTCATATGCCGTTGCCGCAAACCATGGCGCAGGCCGCTCGAGGCTGTTCCGGAATCCGTCACGGTCAATGGTCCTTGTGTTCAGCGATGGGAGAAATCGCCTTATCATAGTAACCGAACGCTAACTGAACGCTAACCGAGCGTGCGCGCCGCCCGTAGGATCTGTCCGGTGTGCCTTGCAACGGCGCGTTACCCGGTGCACCCTCAGCTATTTGCCATATAGGAGAGGCCATGGATCTGCCAGATTCACCGCCGCTGCCCGCATTCATATCTGCCGCCGCTTTTGCGGCCTTCAAGCATCGCGACCAGCGGCGCAAGGACGCGAAGGGCTCGCCTTACATCAACCATCCGATCGCGCTCGCCAATGTCCTGGCGAATGAAGCGGCAGTCAGAGACGTGATCGTACTCATGGCGGCGCTGCTCCACGACACCATCGAGGACACGGATACGACCGCCGAAGAACTCAAGAAGCACTTCGGCGCCGATGTCGCCGTGATCGTGGTGCAGGTGACGGACGACAAGAAACTAAAGAAAGCGGAGCGCAAACGCCAGCAGGTGCTGCACGCATCCAGCATCAGCAATCAGGCAAAACTCGTGAAGTTGGCGGATAAGATCTGCAATCTTCGCGACTTGCACAGCGCACCGCCGGCGGACTGGGGCATCGAGCGCAAGCGCGAGTATTTCGATTGGGCGAAGCAAGTAGTGGATCCGATGCGCGGCGTGCATCCGAAGCTCGAGGCATTATTCGATGCGGAGTATGCGCGGCGGCCGTAGGGGAGCCGGTCTTGGCAGCAGAGCGCGTCGATCCCGGGGTGCGTCACTTTGAATCAGCGTAAGGCGTGTGTCGCCGCACCGACGATGGTCCCATGGCCGGCGGATTGCACCAACACCGCCATGTCCGTGGCATCGCTCGGCAGGGATTTTACTGCCGCGTGATATTGCTGTACTTGTCCGGTCCAGTTTCCAAGATTCTGCAGACTTCGCACGATATTGAACTCCGTCAGGGTATGGCCGGCGTTCTCGCCGCGCCCAATGGCGGAAGTTGCGCTACGTCGGTACGCCACCAACAACACCTCGCAGGGTCTGCTGCCATCCTGCGCGCCCACATCGATTTGAATATCGCCGTCATGCACCGCGACTGCGACGGCGACGCCCTGACGAGGGTCCGCGACTGCCTTGGAAATGGCCGCCCGGTCGCTGCCGATGAAGTCGACCCGGCCGTCGACGATGACCTGAGGCGTGTAAACCGAGGAAAGGCGCAGTGTCTTTGCATAGAGCCGCTGTCGCGGCGCGGCTTCGGTCACCTCGAAGCGGTCGCGCCAGCCCAAATTGTCCCAATAATCGACGTGAAACGCCAAGGCGAGAACCTCCGTGCGCTGCGCCAATTCTCCCACATAGGCCTCCGCCGGCGGACAGGAGCTGCAGCCTTCCGAGGTGAATAGCTCGATGACCGCGGGACGCGGCTGCGCTTGGACGGCGACGGCGCAAAAGAATAGGGTGGCTGCCATCAGAAGTTTATGGAGTCGCTGCATACATGGCCTACGAGTGAGGGGCTTGTGCAGGGGACCGAAGCTATGAGGAGAATATTGCGTGGCACCGGCAAATGTTCACAAATCGCACTCTTTCGTGCCGTGTCTGATCCTGGTGCCAAGAACTACCGATCCAGTGTCAACGGAGGCGCTGAATCAGGGAAATAGCGGCGGCCGGGTTATGCACCTTGGCACCGCTGATGACGTAGAGATAGACGTCGCGCGGCCTGCCGTTGCCACCCGGTGGCTCGACGAAGTCGGTCCCAAGCGGCACAGCGCCGGCTGCCCAGGCCTTCGCCCGCGCGGCCCACCTCTTGAGCGCGGCATCAGAATAGCCCTGTTTTTCCTTTGGCTGCGTTCCCATGATGCGGGCATAGACGAACGGTGCCGTGCAATCGGCGATTTGCGGATACGAAGAATCACCGGCAATGACGATAGCGACGCAGTATTTGCGTGCCAAGGCGGTGAATTCGGCACAGCGGAAGCTGTCATGTCGAACCTCAACGGCATGGCGCAACGCGCGGCCTGATGATTCTTTTGGCAGGAGCTTGAGGAAGGCTTCAAAGTCCTTCGGTTCGAATTCTTTGGTGGGCAGGAACTGCCAATTGATAGGGCCGAGCTTGTCCTTCAACTCCAGCACGCCGCCCGCGAGAAATTTCACGACGCTGCGCCCGGCCGCGGCGAGCACATTGCGATTCATGACGAAGCGGGGCGCTTTGACGCTGAAAACAAAACCTGCAGGCGTTTCGTCATGCCATTTGGCGAAAGTCGCCGGCTTCTGCGCGCCGTAATAGGTACCGTTGATCTCGATGGAGGTCAGCTTGCGGCTGGCGTATTCGAGCTCGCTCGCCTGCGTAACGCCGGCGGGGTAGAACGTGCCTCGCCAGGGTGCATAGGTCCAACCGCCGACGCCGATTCGAATGGTTCCTGCAAGCCCCTGGCAGGCAGCGGCCCTGCCTGTTGTCGCCTTGCGATCATTTAGAAGCTTGCGTTTTGCCACCCTCGGATTTCAAACGATATTCAGCACCTTGGCAACTCCGATGCCGTAAGTCGCCGCGGTGGTTGTAGCGGTCGGCGTCGCCGTGTAAGCGCGACCACTCTTCCGCTTGCCACCGCGCCAAATCAAGCCTGCACGCCGAAATCGAGGTATACGCAGGTGCCGTGCACGGTTGGTGTCCGCCCGATTCGCATGTCTACAACCAAATTCAAGCAGAAAAGGCCCGGTCTCGCATGCTGGCGTTGTTCGGCACCTCGCTGGCATAAGCCTTTTCCATGAAGCACGCTTGGTCCGCAAACCGCCTGCAGGGTAAAATCGCGTCATCATGTCAACAAACCCAGCCATCGGTCCCCGCCACAAAGGGTTCAACCGCGCCGAAATCGTCGACCAGAACTTCATCGAATTCGTACAGCTTTGGCATGGCAAGGTGCATGCCGCGCTGGACGAAGATGCGCCCGTGTTGCCGGGCAGCGCCCTGGACGGGCGCGCATTTCGCGAGCTGTTTGAGTCGCAGATAATTTCCCGGCATCTCGATCTCATGGCACGCGTGCTGCGCGTGCAGAACAAGGTCTTCTATACCATCGGCTCCAGCGGTCACGAGGGCAATGCGATGGTGGCGCGATTGACGCGGCACACCGACCCAGCCTTTCTGCACTATCGCTCGGGCGCCTTCATGGCTGAGCGTTTCCGCAAACTGCCGGGGATGGATCCGGTGGTCGATTCGGCGCTGAGCTTTGCCGCGAGCCGGGACGATCCGGCTTCCGGCGGTCGCCACAAGGTGTGGGGCTCGAAGCCTCTGTGGGTGTTGCCGCAGACATCGACGATCGCCTCACATCTACCTAAGTCGCTCGGTACCGCCGTGGCGATCGAGCAGGCGCGACGCATCGGTCATGCGCTGCCGATACCCGCAGATAGCATTGTGATCTGCTCATTCGGCGACGCTTCCAGCAATCACGCCAGCGCACAGACCGCGTTCAACACGGCGGCGTGGACGGCGTATCAGAAGTTGCCGGCACCGGTGTTGTTCGTGTGCGAGGACAACGGCATCGGCATCTCGGTAAAGACGCCCGCCGGTTGGATAGCAAACAATTTTCAAGACCGCGCCAATCTTGACTATTTTTTCGCCGACGGCCTCGACCTGGCCGGGGGTTACGCTCAAGTGTTACGCGCTATTCAACATTGTCGAGACTCGCGGCGCCCTACCTTCCTGCATCTGAAGACCACTCGGGTGATGGGGCATGCGGGCACCGATTTCGAGATCGAGTGGCGCAGTATCGAGGAACTGATGGCCATCGAGGCGAGCGATCCCTTATTGCGTTCGGCGGGCATTGCGCTGGAGTCTGGCCTTTATTCGAAGAGTGATGTCCTGAGCCTGTACGAAGCCACGCGCAAGCGCTGCTTCGCGGCCGCCGAGGCGGCGGACGCGAGGCCGCGCCTGAGTTCGCTCGCTGAGGTTATGGCACCCCTTGCACCGTACACACCGGCAGCGGTGAAGGCTGAAGCAGAGCGGGGAGACTATGCCGACCGGCGTCTGACGGTGTTCGGTGGCGAGGCGAGGCTGCCGGAAAATCTACCGCCCCGGCACTTGGCAATTCAGATCAACCAGGCGCTGCACGATGTTCTGGCGAAGTATCCTCAGGCATTGCTGTTCGGCGAGGACGTGGCGCAGAAGGGCGGCGTGTACACGGTCACCAAGGGTCTCAACAAGACATTTAAAGGCAGCCGCGTGTTCAACACACTGCTGGACGAGACCATGATTTTGGGGCTAGCCCAGGGTTACGCAAACATGGGCATGCTGCCGATTCCGGAGATCCAATACCTCGCCTATTTCCACAATGCCTGCGATCAGATCCGTGGTGAAGCGGCGTCGTTGCAGTTCTTCTCCAACGACCAGTACCGCAATCCGATGGTGATGCGGGTGGCGGCGCTCGGCTACCAAAAAGGCTTCGGCGGTCATTTCCACAATGACAATTCGATCACCGCTGTGCGCGACATTCCCGGCCTCGTCGTCGGCTGTGCCAGCCGCGGAGACGATGCAGTGACGATGCTGCGCACGATGATGGCACTGGCCAAGGTCGACGGCCGAGTCTGCGCGTTTCTGGAACCCATTGCGCTGTACATGACCAAGGATCTGTACGAGTCCGGCGACGGCCTTTGGCAGTTCCCTTATCCCGCTCTTGGCGCGGCGATGACAGTGGGTGAAGGGCGAGCGTACGATGAGGCGGCGAACGACTTGGTGGTCTTCACATTCGGCAATGGCGTACCGATGGCACTGCGCGCGGCGCGCACGATTGAGAAGGAGCAGGGATGGCGGGTGCGTGTGGTGGATCTGCGTTGGCTGGCGCCGCTCAATGACTCGTTCATCGCCGCACAGGCGAAGAATGCCAAGCGCATCCTGGTCCTCGATGAGGGGCGCAAGAGTGCGGGCGTCGGCGAGGGGGTCATTACCGCCATCGTCGAAGCAGGCTGCGGCGCGACGCCGCTGAAACGGGTGGTCGGAGCCGACACCTTCACGCCCCTGGCCGGCGCAGCACTGCTGGTGTTGCCGGGCGAAACCGATATCGTGGCGGCGGCACGAGAGCTGGCGCGTTTGTGAAACTAGCAAACGATCAGCAATGGCAGTCGCGATGGACGCCTGGCAGTGGTGGCCTCCGACTTGAGCGAGGCCGTGTTCGCCGACGGCATCGCGGCGCCGCTGCTCGATGCCGTCGAACGATGGTCCCAAGTTGAGGGCCCATTGCGGCGGTCTATCGTCATGCGCATGCGTCGGCCCTACAGATTCTAAATCATAATTGTTGGATAAATTTGACGCTAGCGTCAACGACCGCCTGCGCTTGGTCGCGATGCGGCGAATGCCGGCAATCGAGCAGTTTGCACAGCTCAACATCGGCGGCGCGCGCGGCAATTCGGTCAATCTGTTCGAAGCTGCCGTATTCGTCCTCGGCGCCCTGGATGGCGAGAGTGGGGCAGCGCACATCCCCCAGGCAAGCCTCGATATTCCAGTTGCGAAAATCCTCGTGCAGCCAGATATCGTTCCAGCCGCGAAATGTTTTGTCGACGTCGGCGTGGTAGCGCGCAAGGCGCGAGGGCAAGTCAGTGGACTCATAGGCGGCTTTCGCGGCTCGGATGCTTCGCAGGGTCACCTCTTCGACGAATACATGCGGCGCGCACAGAATAATGCCGGCGGCGCCGCGCGGTCCCAAGCCTTCATGAATGATCGCAATCGAGGCGCCGTCGCTGTGACCAAAGAGAATCGGCCGGCGAATGGACAGGCAAGCCAAAATTTCAGGCAGTACATCCAGGCCTTCGCGATGCATGTAGTCGGGCCGGCGGGCCTCGGTCAGTGCGTCGGAAAAGCCGTTGCCGTAGCGCGAATATACCAAGGCGTTGCAGGCGCAGGCGGCCGCGAGCCGCTCGGGGAAGTCTTTCCACAGTGAGATCGACCCCAAGCCCTCGTGCAGGAATACGAGGGTGTGTGCTGCAGCTGAGGGCGCGGCAATATAGCGATATTCGAGCGAGCGCCCGGCGACGGTCAATCGCTGCAGCGTACCGTCGCCACGGGGCAACGGTGCGGCTGCGCGCTCGCGCAACTTGAAGCGCTGAATCTTGCCCGTCGCAGTTTTCGGCAACTCACCGCAGAATTCGATCCAGCGTGGGTATTTGTAGGGAGCCAATCGCGCTTTCACATGCAGTTTGAGTTGGCTGGACAACGCCTCGTCGGCAGTGACGCTCGATTTGACGACGACGTAGGCGATGGGCTTGACCAGGCCATCCTGGTCTTCGCGGCCGACGACGGCGGCTTCGAGCACGGAATCGTGAGAAATGAGCGCAGACTCTACTTCGGATGGTGAGACGTAAATGCCGCTCACCTTCAGCATGTCGTCGCTGCGACCTGCGTAGACGAGACAGCCATCGTCACGCTCGACGTACTTATCACCGGTGCGCGTCCACGGCCCTAAGAAAGTACTGCGCGTACGTTCCGGGTTGTTCCAATAGCCCACGGCGCTGGTGGGTCCGCTGACTTGGAGTTCGCCTTGCTCGCCGCGCGCCACCGGATTGCCCTGGTCGTCGACCAAGCGAACGCCGTAACCGGGCACGGGCCTGCCGGTGGTGCCGTACTGCACCTCACCGGGTCGGTTTGATATAAAAATGTGCAACATTTCAGTGGATCCGATGCCATCCAGGATGTCGACGCCGAAGCGCCGTTGCCAACGTCGCCCAATGTCTTCAGGGAGCGGCTCACCAGCAGAGACGCAGCGCCGCAGGCGGCCGGCGCGCACCTGCGGCAAAGCGGGGCTTGCCAGCATGCCGGCGTACAGTGTGGGCACACCGTTGAAAATCGTGGGCTGATGCTGTGCGAGCCTCGCAAACACTGCGGCAGGCGTGGGCCGTTCGGCCATCAGAATGGTGGAGGCGCCGACGGCGAGCGGGAAGGTGAGCGAGTTGCCGAGACCGTAGGCAAAAAATAATTTGGCGGCTGAAAAACACATGTCGTCTTGTGCGATACCGAGTATGGGCCGCGCGTACAGCTCTGCGGTGTGAATCAGGCTCGAATGCACGTGCACCGTACCTTTGGGTGGGCCGGTCGAGCCCGAGGAATACAACCAAAAGCAGGGCTCGTCGCAGGCGGTGTCGACAGCGCGGTAGCTACCATCTTCCCGGTCCAAATGACGCGTGAGCGATGCGTCATGCCGCAGGTCACCGCCCGCGATGAGCACATGGCGCAGGTTCGGCAGAGTGGCGCGCAAGGGCTCGATCATCGGCAAAAGGATCGCCGATACCACCGCGAGCGGCGCTCCGCAGTCCTCCAGCATGTAGGCGTAGTCGGTTTGAGTGAGCAAGGTGTTCACCGCTACAGGCACGACGCCGGCCTTGATGCTGCCGAGGAACACGACCGGAAAATCGATGGTGTCCTGCATGCACATCAAGATGCGCTGCCCCCGTTCGATCCCGAGCCCGCCCAGGGTGCGGGCGAAGGCGGAGCTGCGCCGATCGAGTTCACCGAACGTCAGTGTGCGCTCGTCGTCGACATAGGCGATTTTTTCTGCGATCCCGGTTTGTAGATTGCGCTCGATCAAGTCCTGGGCCGCGTTGTAAATTTTTGGGATATACAGGCGCGGGGGACTCTGCGAGGGATCGACGCGGCTCAACTCGGGCATGGTTAAAACCTGTCCATTCTGATTTGGAATTGGCGATATATTGCCTTTATGTGCGAAATTCGGACCATAGAGCGCATAATAATGCTTGCAACTGAGGATGCAAGGAGAAATACTGCGCTCATGGAGTTGCCGAAGCCATGCAAGGCCGCTATCTCGGTCCTGCCGAATAAAGAAGCGGACTTCCTGAAAAAAGTGGGAAGACGCGTCCGCGAGTTGCGCGAGGAACGTACGCTCACGCGTCGCGCGCTCGCCAATCAAGCGCACGTGTCGGAGCGCTACCTCGGACAATTAGAAACCGGCGACGGCAACATCTCCATTATCTTGCTGCGACGCGTCGCGGAGGCACTTAACGTCCAAATCCCTGAGCTCGTGGAGACCGAGACCGATCAGCAAGAACAGCGCTCCATACGCCGCTTGTTGCAGAAAATTCCGCGGCATCGAATCTCGGATCTCATGGCCCGGCTGGAACGCGAAGTCGGCTCGGAGCGCGAAGCGCGCCACCATCGCATTGCTCTGATCGGATTGCGCGGTGCCGGCAAATCAACTTTGGGCGCACGGCTCGCGCAAGAATTGAATGTTCCGTTCGTGGAGATGGATCGCGAAATCGAAACGGAGTCCGGACTGCCGTTGTCGGAACTGTTCTCGCTGTATGGGCAGGCCGGATATCGTCGTTTCGAAGGCCGATGCCTGACACGTATCGTCAAGGAATACCCGCGGACCGTCATCGCCGTCGGCGGCGGCGTTGTCTCGGAGACTGCAACGTATGAGTTTCTGCTGGCCAACTGTTTCACCGTGTGGCTGAAGGCCAGCCCCTCAGAGCATATGCAGCGCGTCGTGGCGCAGGGCGACATGCGGCCCATGGCTGAGAGTGAGGAGGCGATGGAGGACTTGAAACGCATTTTGACCGGCCGAGAGTCGCAGTATCGCAAGGCCGATGAGGTCGTCGATACTGCTGGCCTGTCGGTGGAGACATCATTTGCACGCTTGCGCGATAGCGTCGCGCAGCCCTAATCGGAGTTATGCATGGCAACGAACCTACAGCCAGCGGATCCGGACGCCGCAGGTTTCAGCGACTCGGAACGGGTCAGCTTCCAGACCAACCCCTCGCGATATAAACACTGGCGGCTCACGGTCGAGGGTCCGGTAGCGACTTTGAGCATGGACACGCAGGAGGAGGGCGGGATTCGGCCGGGCTACAAACTCAAGCTCAATTCCTACGATCTGGGCGTCGACATCGAATTGCACGATGCAATACAGCGGATTCGCTTCGAGCATCCCGCGGCGCGCACCGTCGTGATCACCAGTGCCAAAGAACGCATCTTCTGTTCAGGTGCCAACATCTTCATGCTGGGGTTGTCGAGTCATGCGTGGAAGGTAAATTTCTGCAAATTCACCAACGAAACACGCAATGGCATTGAAGACTCGAGCCGGCACTCGGGACTGAAGTTCATCGCCGCCTGCAATGGAACGACCGCGGGCGGCGGTTACGAATTGGCGCTTGCCTGCGATGAGATCATTTTGGTCGACGATCGATCTTCCGCGGTGAGCCTGCCCGAAGTGCCTTTGCTGGGGGTATTGCCGGGAACCGGAGGACTTACGCGTCTGACGGACAAGCGCAAGGTGCGGCGGGATTTGGCGGATATTTTTTGCACTACGACTGAGGGGGTGCGCGGCTCCCGGGCCAAGCAATGGCGCTTAGTGGATGAGGTCGTCAAGCCGCAGCAATTCAAAGCGCATGTGCAGGAGCGCGCCACGCAACTCGCAGCGCAGAGTCATCGCCCGGGCGGCACCGGCGGCATTGCCTTGCGGCCCTTGGATTGCCTGATCGATGCTGCCGGATATCACTACGGTCACGTCGATGTGCAGTTCGAATCCGATACTCGCCGCGCAACTATCACCGTACGCGCGCCGGAAAGAGAGGAGCCCTCCGGGATCGAGGACATCGTTGCTAAGGGCGACCGTTGGTGGCCTCTGCAAATGGCGCGCGAACTCGACGATGCCATTCTGATGCTGCGTACCAATCACCTGAGCCTCGGTACCTGGGTTCTCAAAACCGCGGGGGATCCCGGTCGCGTATTGGCTGTCGATGCCGTGTTGCGCGCGCAATGCGATCACTGGCTGGTGCGCGAGACGCTTGGGCTGCTGCGTCGGACGTTGGCGCGCTTGGACGTGAGTTCGCGCACTCTGATCGCGCTGATTGAGCCAGGCTCCTGTTTTGCTGGAACGCTGTTGGAGATAGCACTGGCTGCCGATCGCACCTACATGGCCGATTTTACCGAGCACACGCCAACGATTGCGCTGTCGGAATTGAATTTCGGCACCTTTCCTCGAGTCGACGGCCAATCCAGACTGTCGAGCCGCTTTTATGGCGAGGCCTCGGCAATCGATTCCATCACACAAGTGGTGCGCCAGGCGCTCAACCCGAAGCGCGCCCTCGAACTCGGCCTGATCACTGCCGCACCCGATGATATCGACTGGCGCGATGAAATTCGTCTGGTGCTGGAGGAGCGCTCCAGTCTGTCGCCGGACGCCTTGACCGGAATGGAAGCGAACCTGCGCTTCGGCGGCACCGAGACCATGGAAACGCGGGTATTCGGCCGGCTGTCGGCCTGGCAGAACTGGATTTTCATTCGCCCGAATGCAGTCGGGGCAGAGGGCGCGTTGAAGACCTTCGGCACCGGCAGCAAGGCCAAATTCAATTGGGAACGAATCTAATGAACTTGAACTACGACGACAAAATTCCGAACAATGTCAATTTGTCAGAGGACAAGACTCTGCAGCGCGCGCTCGAGCATTGGCAGCCGGAGTTCTTGAATTGGTGGCGCGAAATGGGACCCGAGGGATCTCATGGTTACGATGTGTATCTGCGCACCGCCGTGAGTGTGCATCCCAGCGGCTGGACGCATTACGACCATGTGAAAATGCCCGATTACCGATGGGGCATTTTCTTGAATCCGCCGCAGCAGGATCGCACCATCGGCTTCGGCGATCATAAGGGCGAGGCAGTGTGGCAGGATGTGCCCGGCGAGTATCGCGCCAACCTGCGGCGCATCATCGTCACGCAGGGCGACACCGAGCCCGCTTCCGTGGAACAGCAGCGGCATTTAGGACTAACCTGCCCCTCTCAATACGACCTGCGAAATCTTTTTCAGGTAAACGTGGAGGAAGGCCGCCACCTATGGGCAATGGTGTACCTGCTGCACAAGCATTTTGGGCGCGACGGCCGCGAGGAAGCAGAAGCTCTGCTGCAGCGGCGCTCCGGGGACGCGAACAATTCCCGCATCTTGGGTGCGTTCAATGAGCAGACCGCGGATTGGCTGGCGTTCTTTATGTTTACCTACTTCACAGATCGAGACGGTAAATTTCAACTGTGCGCTCTGACCGAGTCTGCCTTCGATCCCCTGGCGCGTACCACGCGGTTCATGCTGATGGAGGAGGCGCATCACATGTATGTGGGCGAGTCGGGAGTGGCGCGCGTCATCCAACGCACCTGCGAAGTGATGCGTGAGCATCGGACCGATGATCCTAAGCAATTGCGCGAGCTCGGCGTGGTGGACCTTCCGACGATACAACGTTACTTGAATTTTCACTACAGCGTCACGCTCGATCTTTTTGGCGCCGACGTGTCGTCCAACGCGGCGACGTTCTACAGCACGGGGCTCAAGGGACGTTTTGAAGAGGCCCGGATTCAGGACGATCATGTACTGAAGGAACAGACCTATCCGGTGCTCAAGGCCGTCAATGGCGAATTGGTTACCGAGGCCGCGCCGGCATTGAATGCACTGAATGAGAAACTGCGGGACGACTACATCAAGGATTCCGTTTCGGGTGTGGGGCGCTGGAACAAGGTCATACAAAAGCACGGTCTGGAATTCAGGCTCAGCGTTCCGCACAAGGGATTCAACCGGCAAATCGGTGCCCTGGCGGGGTTCAAGGTCGCTCCCGATGGGCGCATTCTCAATCCTGCCGATTGGTACTCCAAGGCGCGCGACTGGCTGCCCACCGATGAGGACCGAATCCATGTGGGCTCACTGATGGGCCGCGTGACCGATCCAGGCAAGTTTGCGAATTGGATTGCGCCGCCGGAGAGGGGCGTCAACAAGATGGAAGGCGATTTCGAATACATTCGATTCGCGTAGGCGATGACACTCAGCTCCTCGCGAATGATTTGCGCCGCCGGAGAGGGACTCAATAGATATATTAGGGATGTCGTTGTCGAGAAGGATGAGTTCATGCCGTTCAAGAGATCGATTTCCGTCGTAGGCTGTCATGCGGCCGGCGAGGTAGGTGACGTCATCATCGGGGGCGTGCTGCCACCTGCCGGCGCCACGATGTTCGAGAAGATGCGCACCATGGAACGAGAGCACGACCATATCCGGCGCATGCTGCTTTGTGAGCCGCGCGGCGGCGTTGCCAAGCACGTCAATCTCCTGGTTCCCTCGACGCGCCCGGACTGCGACGTGGGTGTAATCGTCATGGAGCCGACCGAATACGTACCGATGTCGGGCTCCAATACCATCGCCACCGTCACGGTGCTGCTCGAGACCGGTATCCTGCCGATGAAGGAACCGACCACGGTCGTGACGCTGGACATGCCGGGCGGCGTCGTGAGAGCCATCGCAACCTGCCGCAACGGCAAGTGCGAAGCGGTCGAATTCGACAACGTGCCTTGCTTCGTTTGCATGCTCGATGCCCCAATTGAGGTCGAGGGGTTCGGTACGATCAATGTCGACATCGCCTACGGCGGCATGATCTATGCGCTCGTTGACGCGAGCGCTCTCGGCTTCAAGATCGAGGCATCTGAAGCACGTCGGCTTGCCGAGTTCGGCGAGAGGATCCGTCTCGCGTGCCGGGCGCAACTGAACGTCGTGCACCCGACCAATCCCGGCATCAGAGGCGTCAGTTGCGTGCAGTTCGACCAGCCGTTCCAAGGCGTCGGCAATGTCACCCGAAATACTTGTATCGTCTCACCCGGTCGCTCCGATCGCAGTCCCACCGGGACCGGGTTGAGCGCACGCCTTGCAGTGCTCCATGCAAAGGGACTGATGAAGGTCGGCGAGGCGATGATTCACAGCTCGATCATCGGCTCGGAATTCCGCGGACGAATCAAGCATGAGACGAGCGTGGGCGGCATTTCCGCTATTGTGCCGTCGATTTGCGGACAGGCATGGATCACGGGTTTCCATACCTACGTGATCGACGCCGCTGACCCGTTCCCGCAAGGTTACGTGTTATCCGACACCTGGGGGGTGACCGGCAACACCACGCAATAGCGCAAAGCGCGGCGCCAGGCCTGGAGGCGCTCAGGTCAGTGGGCCGGATCGAGGAACGGTGTGTCCGGGGCGCTCACGTGATAAACCACGTGACGAGTGCGAAACCAGAGCGGATAGATAGACGCATTTTTGTTCACCTGCTGTTTGGTTATCTTTTAATTGAACCGGACTATCGTGGGATGCGCGTATGCGTCATCGGTGTCGTCGAAAAGAAACGATCGTGCCTCAAACCACCGGTAAGAAGCCAATCCATACCGGATACAATCGGCACGGAGCCTGTGACAGCGGAGTACTCAGATGACGCTGTTTACGCAAGTAGCCGAATTTGTGCTGCCACCCGCTTTTGCTGCGGTTAACATTCAGCCGTTTGAGCGGCGTTGGAAGCCGTTGGATCGATGGCAGGGACCTACCTGATGTCCCGCCGAAGCTGCGAGACGCAATGAACTGGGGAGCATCTGCCCGGAACGGAAACTTTGAAATTGGTCGGGGCGCGAAGGCGGATGATGCGCTCCACGCCGTCAGCGGGCAGGAAAGAATAGCAATTGATCGTGTCGGCCTGCTGCCCGATGCGGTCAACACGGCCGGCGCGCTGAATCAGCCGGATGATCGCCCACGGCAAATCGAAATTGACGATAGTGGCGCAATGCTTTGCCATCTACGGCTGCTTTCGGCGTTTACTCAACGAGGGCTGTAAATGTTCAGTGACTTGCCATCGTCAAACACGGTCACAGCGAGCGTTTTGAGTTCGAGGGTTTGGTTCAAATCGCGAAACAGTGGCTTGCCGTCTCCATAAGCGATCGGCCTTTTGATAATGACATATTCGTCGATCAGGTCCGACCGCACCATCGCTTGCGCAAAGCGGGCACCGCCCCACACGATCAGTTCACCGCCGGGCTGTGCCTTTAGGGCCGAAATTTCATCCTCCAAATCGCCACTGGCAATAGTAGAGGTGGGCCAATCGGCGTTCTTGAGCGTTTTGGAGAAGACGACCTTTGGGATCTCGTTCATCGGCGCGGCATATTCATCCTGCGAACTCGGCCAGAACGACGCCATTTGCTCATAGGTCACCCGCCCCATTAGATGCGCGCCGGCTTGACGTATCCGGTCCAGCTTCCAATGCTTCAATTGAGGGGGTTCCTTGGTATTTCCTGTCGCCATGCCGTCCGGTCCGCAGACATAGCCGTCGAGCGAAGTAGTCATGATCAGCGTAACCTTGCGCATAATCTTACCCTTCCATAGTTTGCATCAGGAACGAGGAGGCGACCCATCAGGACGGTAGTCGATAATGAACACACGTCCATCCAACAGCTTGTGCTCTAGCAACTGGAATTGGGTGTCGGGCCAGTCGTCATAAACCGGCTCATCGCCTGTTTGCGGCAAAACCAAGGGGCAAGAGATGATTCTGAAGCAATTAACCAAATTGGCTTCAATCAACTGGCGAACAATCGACAAACTTCCTAATGTACGAATTTCGTCGCCGCCGCCCTTTTTCATATTTTGTACAAATTCGCAAAGATCCGAGCTTACAATCTCCAATCCCGGCCAGTCTACTTTTTTCAGAGTTTTCGAAAAAACCCAGCCAGGCTTTTTAGTCATTATCTGAAAGTCATCGTCACGTGCCTCTTCAGGAAGCGAATTCAGAAGCTCATAGGTTTTTCGGCCGATTAAATTTCGATGTGGTTGCGCCGACTTTTCACCTAGCCATTTCATAAATTCGGGGCCATCAAACCCATAATATCCCGGCGATTTCGTGCCTTTAGTCAGTCCGTCGAGCGTAAGTATGAGTTCTGATACAAGTTGCCCCATGGGATATTCCTTTCATTTATCAGACTACTGCTGGGATAATTGGCCTGCTATTCCTGATTGACAATCGCAGAGCCGAAACTTTCCTAATCGGCATATTTCAGCCTGGGGAACCAGTCATCACCGCGCCCTTCCGGCGTCGTATCGAACAGGCCCCAGACGGGATCGATCAGATCGAGTCCGCGATGGTCCTGGCCGGGTTCGCTGGGAGCAAACACCAGTTCGCTGCCCCAGAAGTGGCGGACTTTATTGCCATCCTTGCGAAAGACATTGAGCATCGGTTCGTCCCAATTCTTGTCGTCCATCATGCCGCGCTCGGCGCGCATGTCGGGGGTTAGCGACGCGGTGTTACCGTAATAGTGGTCGCTGTAGCTGTTGCCCGCCGTGGACAGCAGGGTGAGGTGATCCCAGCCCCGGTCATGCGCCCAAGCGGCGAGCCGTGCGATGGGCGAGCGCGCCACGACATACAGCGGCGCACGATCCGGCACGTGCCGCGCCGCGCCGTCGATACAATCGAGCAAATGGGTGCAGCCGACACAAGGCTCGTCGCGGTCCGGCCCGAACATATAGCTGTAGATCAGGATGCTCGGGAAATGGCCGAAGAGTTCGGACATTTTGACCGTCTCGACCCGCTGGTTTGCTCCAATCCGTTCGAAGGCAAAATCCTCGGGAATTTCACCACCGGGCGGAAGGGCACGGCGTTTTTCGGCTACTGCCTCAACCTGACGGCGCAACGCCATCTCGTCTTCGAGCAGCGCGTTGCGCGCAGTACGATATTCAGTATTTTCATTTGGGTAGATCATAGGCTCCGCTGACATTAGTTCGATCAGATAGACTTGCCGCGCTTGAATCTTTCGGCCTGCGCAGCAAACGCGCGCTTGTACGCCGGACGTTTTTTGCCACGTTCTAGATAGGTGGCGAGGTTCGGAAATTCCTCTACCAGTCCATTACCTTCGATCCGGAACAGCACCTCTACCATCATCAAATCGCCGACGCTGAAATTGCCGTCGAGCCATTCGGCGTTTCCAAGGCGGGCAGAGAGCCGCTCCAGCCTGTTACGAACGCGATCTTTCAGCCCAGGCAGGCGTTTTTCATACCAGCTGTCATCCTTTTCCATGATCATGGCGTATTCGAGTTCGATGATCGGCGGTTCAATTGTGTTCAGCGCAGCAAACAGCCAAGTTGTCGCGCGCGCACGAGCATCGGCTTCGTCGGGAAGCAAGCCGGAACGGGTCTGGGCAATATGGAGAGTGATCGAACCGGTTTCGAACAAAACGAGGTCGCCTTCTTCGTAAGTCGGGATCTGCCCAAACGGCTGAAGGGCGAGGTGCGCGGGTTCCTTCATAGCCTTCATCGTGACGAGGCGGACATCGTAGGCCTGTCCCACCTCCTCCAGCGCCCAGCGCACCCGCATGTCGCGCGCTTGGCCACTGCCGTCGTCAGGGGGACCGTCAAATGCCGTAATTGTCGGGTTCATTTCTGATCTCTTGCGGGTTTATCCATGCCTTCAAAAAAACCGCTCGCGAGCGGTGGCGCCCGGTCATCAAGAAAAGGAATAATGAGTTGGGCTAGCAACTTGCCTTGGTCATACATTCACTCCGGACATCACGACTTTGCTTGTCTACAACATCAGGATGGCGCACTGCTAAGACGAGAGCGGTGGTCGCGCCCATCGAATAAGATTTTAGATCGCCATGAACCTCATACGCTATGCGCACGCCATCCACCTGTGCAAAGTCACGACGCACCGGTGCCGATTGCTTGTCGATGGCAGCGGTTGTCAGAGTACGGTTAGCATCGTTGTTTTCGGAACAGCCAGTCAAGCCGAGCATAAGCGCGCTAGCGCAAAGGAGAATTGAACGTGCGATCATGTTTCGCCTCCGTAATTGAGCTTCGGATACCAGTCGGTGCCGCGCCCGCCGGGTGTGAGGTCGAGCATTGTCCAGAGAGCTTCTGAATCTGGAGCATTACGTGCATCTTGGCCCGGATCGGCAGTGCCGCTTGCTACGCTGCCGCCCCAAAAATGCCTCACCGTCTCGCTTTGGCGGGACCACACATCAAGCTGCGGCCATTCTTCTCCATTTTCCTGAAGTCCGCGATAATCGGTGGGGAAATCGTCCTCGCACTGGAAGAAATCGAGAAAACGCCAGCCCCGCTCAATTGCAGTCGCTCAAAATGGCGAAAAGTTGACAACCTCAATCAGCAGGCATCTGCGACAATCCGGAAACACTTCTACACAGTTCCTGCACAGGTCGAAAGTGACCAATTTTAATAAATTAAATCAGTGGCTTGTAAGTGTCCGATATAATGGTCGGGGTGACAGGATTTGAACCTGCGACCTATACGTCCCGAACGTAGCGCTCTACCAGGCTGAGCTACACCC
>JBDUEQ010000133.1:0-10177 GCA_040002315.1 Gammaproteobacteria bacterium | reverse complement strand
GGCCGGCATACCGGTGGCCGGCATACCGGTGGCCGGCAGTCGGTTCGACATCTTGCCCATGGCCGCCGGCGGCTGCCTGCGGCTCGGCTCGGACGGCTGTTTGTCGGGTCCTTACGCGGGCGCATCCGGTTTTCTCACCGCTTTGGAGCACTGGTGGACCGCGTTGCGCACACCCGAGATGGCGTCCGCGCTACCCTTCATCGGCGGCTGGCTGCTGTACCTAGGCTACGAACTGGCGTCGGAAATCGAGCCTCGGCTGCGATTGCCGCGCAGCACCGACCCCATCATCGCACTCGCCATTCGTGCGCCGGCCGCCTGGATTCGCGACCGCGCCACCGGACAGGCGTGGCTGGTCGCAGAACCGGGGCATGAGCACTTGCTCGAGGAATTCGAGCAGCGAGTGCGGGAATTGCATGAGCCGGCCGTTGGCGGCATCGAATCCGACATCTGGGGGACCTCCTTGTGCATCGAAGAGGACGACGCCGAGATCTTTCTCGCCGCCGTGCGCAGCGCACTCGAGTACATCGCCGCGGGCGATGTATACCAGGCTAATTTGTCCAGGGGCTGGCGGGCTAAGCTAAGCTCGCCGCTCGATCCCGTAACGATCTATCGGCGGCTACGCGCCACCAATCCCAGTCCCTTTGCCGCGCTGCTGCGCTACCAGGATTTTGCGCTGTTGAGCTCCTCGCCCGAGCGGCTGCTGTCCGTCCGCGGCAATGCGGTTTCCACGCGTCCGATCGCCGGTACGCGACCGCGTGGCGCCACACCGCAGGTGGACGCCGCGCTCATACGCTCGCTGCTCGGCAACGAAAAAGAGCGCGCAGAGCACGTCATGCTGATCGATCTGGAGCGCAACGATTTGGGCCGGGTGTGCGCCGGCGGTTCGGTGCGGGTCGATGAATACATGAGCATCGAAACCTACGCGCACGTGCATCACATCGTCTCGAACGTCAGCGGCCGGCTGCGCAATGACGTGTCGCCCATCGGCGTGATCCGCGCGTTGTTTCCTGGCGGCACCATCACGGGCTGTCCCAAGGTGCGCTGCATGGAAGTCATCGCCGAGCTCGAGGGAGCCGGGCGCGGAGCGTATACCGGATCCATCGGATACTTGAATCGCGACGGCAGCTGCGATCTCAATATCCTGATTCGCACCATCACGGCCCAGGATGGAGTGTTCAAATTTCGTGCCGGAGCCGGAATCGTGGCGGACTCCAATCCTGAGCAGGAACTGGCCGAGACGCGCGCCAAAGCTGAGGGCTTGCTGCGCGCCCTGGCTCCGTAATGCGCGCATTTGCGGCTAAAGGAATTACGTGAGTACGTGGATCAACGGCCGCAGGGGCACGCGAATCGATTATCGCGATCGCGGCTTGCAGTATGGCGATGGTGTTTTCGAAACCATGCGGGTGCGGCGCGGCGAGGTGAGGTTGCTGCAGTATCACCTGGAACGACTCTACGCCGGATGCCGTCGGCTCGAGATCCAGGGTCCTGCACTGCGTGCGCTGCGCCGCGAAATTCACAGCGCCGCCCATCGCCGCCGCGAAGCAATTTTGAAACTCATTGTCACGCGCGGGCCGGGCGCTCGCGGTTACCGGCCGAGCGGACTCGAGCGCTGCACGCGCATACTTTCGCTGCATGCCTTGCCTGCGGGCGTGCAGGACTCGGCGGATGCGGCGGTGCGGGTACGCCTGTGTACGACGCTGCTGGGTCAGAATCCTCGCCTTGCCGGTCTTAAAACGCTCAATCGCTTGGAATCGGTGCTGGCCCGTGCCGAATGGCGCGATAAGCGCGTTTGGGAGGGATTGATGCAGGACATGGATGAGAACGTGGTCTGCGGTACGATGTCGAATCTGTTCTTGAGAACCGGCTCCTCGCTGCTGACGCCGGTCCTCGATCGATGCGGTGTCGCGGGCGTGATGCGCCGCTGGATATTGCAAGCCGCCGGCGGCGCGGGGCTAAAGCCGGTGGAGGACCGCGTACGATGGCAGGATTTGATCGCTGCCGAGGAGGTGTTCATAAGTAACGCCGTCGTCGGATTGAAATCGGTGGCCGTCATCGAACGCGGCAGGGAGCGGTTCAAGTGCGCGTCGTTCGAGGCGGCGAAACAACTGCGTACGCAATTGGATCTATTGTGAAGCGAGCCTGGCGTTTCGGACTTCTGTTTTGCGTGCTGCTGCTGGGCGCGGCTGCGGGAATGCTCGTCTGGTTCGAAGCGCGCAGCCTCGATGAGCCGGTGCGGCTGGCGGCGCCGCTGCGTTTCAAGGTGAACTCGGGGGCGAGCTTCGCCCGGGTCGCGGCGGAGTTGGCCGGGCAGGGCGTAATCGATCATCCGCGGGCGTGGGTATTTTATGCGCGTTGGTCGCGGCTCGCGCCCGCGGTCAAAGCGGGAGAGTATGAAATTCAGCCAGGCATCACGCCGCGCGAGCTGTTGGCGAAAATGGTGAGCGGCCAGGTGCTGCTGCACTCGTTCACCATCATCGACGGCTGGAGAGTGCAGGATATGCTCGCGGCCTTGCGTCACAATCCCGATATCACGACCACGCTGGCCGACAAGGCGCCGAATCTCATGGACAAGCTTGGCTTCCCCGGCGTGGAGCCCGAGGGCCAATTTCTGCCGGAGACCTATCGCTTCATCAGCGGCACCACCGACCTGGAAATTCTACGGCAGGCGCACGCCGCGCTCGAGAAGGAATTGAATGCGGCTTGGGCGGACCGTGAGGCCGGATTGCCCCTGCAAAGCTCGCGTGAGTTGTTGATCCTGGCATCGATCGTGGAAAAGGAGAGCGGCTTGCCGCAGGAGATCGGCAAAATCGCCGGACTGTATCTGCGTCGCCTGCGGTTGGGGATGCGCTTGCAGGCCGATCCCACGGTGATCTATGGCATGGGTGAGCGCTACGACGGTGACATTCGCACGGTGGATTTGCGCACCGACGGACCCTATAACAGCTATACGCGAGCGGGCCTGCCGCCCACGCCGATTGCATTGCCCGGCACGGCGGCCATTCGCGCGACCGCACATCCGGAAAAAACCGAGGCCATTTATTTCGTCGCTTCGCCCCAGAACGACGGCAGCCATGTGTTTTCCAGCACGCTGGAGGAGCACAATGCGGCGGTTGCGTCTTATGTTGCGCATCAGCGCCGCAAGGCCGCGGGCGGGGCTCTCCGATGAGCGCGATGGCGGGGCGGTTTTTGACCATCGAAGGAATCGAGGGGGTGGGCAAGACTACCCAAGTGGCGCGGCTCTCCGGCGCGTTGCGCGAGCGCGGCATCGATCATGTGGTGACGCGCGAGCCGGGCGGTACGCCGTTGGCCGAGAAGATACGCGACATCGTCTTGAATAATGTGGCTGGCGAATCTCTGCCGGCGGCGGCCGAGCTGCTGCTGATGTTTGCCGGCCGCGCTGTGCACCTGGCAAATCACGTGGAGCCGAATTTGCGCGCCGGCCGCTGGGTGGTGTGCGATCGGTTCACCGATGCCACTTATGCCTATCAGGGCGGCGGCCGTCGCTTGAGCATGGACACCATCCGGCAGCTCGAAGTCATGGTGCAAGGCACACGCCGGCCCGACTTGACCCTATGGCTGGACGTGCCGGTGGAACAGGCGCTCAAGCGCGCGCGCGAGCGCAATACCGGCGGCGTGACGGATCGCTTTGAAAGCGAGCGCGCCGAGTTCTTTGAGCGCGTGCGCGAGGTGTATCGCGCGCGCGCGGCGGCGGAACCCAACCGCATCCACGCCATCGATGCGGCCCAATCCGCCGACGCGGTCGCGGCTCAAGTGCTGCAAGTGCTGGAGACTCGATCATGGATATCTTAGGCGCCGATGACTTGCCGTGGCTCAGCGGTGCGCAATCACAGCTTCGCTCTGCGCTTGAGTCGCTGCGGCTGCCGCATTCGCTGTTGCTGCTGTCCACGCCCGGACTCGGAGCGGAGCTGCTGGCGAATTGGATTACCGCTCTGGCTCTGTGCGAATCGACGGATGCCAAACCGTGCGGCGGGTGTGCCTCCTGTCAACTGCTGCGCTCGGACAGTCACCCGGATTCGCACTACGTGCGGCGCGAGGAGGATGCGCAGCAAATCAAGGTCGACCAGGTGCGCGTTCTGATTGAGTCACTGGCGCTGAAGAGCTATCGCGGCGGTTACAAACTGGGGGTCATCGAGGGTGCCGAGTCGCTCAACGCCAACGCTGCGAACGCTTTCTTAAAAACTCTGGAGGAACCGACGGCCGATACCATGTTGATTCTGATCGCAAGACCCAGCCATCGTTTGCCGGCGACCATCGCCAGCCGCTGCTTGCGCATGACCTTGCAACCGCCTGCCGTCGATGTGGGCATTGCGTGGCTGAAGGCGCATGCGGTGGTTGAGTCCGAGGCCGCCGCCAAGCCAGCCTTCGCCGATGCACGCTGGCAAGCAGCGCTGGGGCTCGCGGGCGGCGCGCCGCTGCTGGCCTTGGAATTGGACGCCGCAGGGGTCGCCGCGCTCGATGCCGACATGCGGGAGTCGTTGCGGCAGCTGGCCGACGCGTCTGTGGACGTAACCTTGTTGGCAGAGCGCTGGATGAGAGCCAATCCAGGACTACGCATCACTTGGCTTGAGAACTGGATCACACAGCGCGTACATGCGGCTCTCGGACAGGGCCCTTCGCATCAAAGTGCGGAACCCGTCCGCTTGCCTGCCGCTTTACTTAAGCCCAAGATAAGAGCGCTATTCGAGCTGCTGGACGCCGCCCGTGAGTTGCGGCGTCTTGCATCGACCGGTATGAATCAACAACTGGCACTGGAGGCCTTGCTGCTCGGCAGCCGAGCTGCACTGGCAAAATAAGGCTTATCCTGGGAATGATAGGAATTGCGAAGTCCAAGTAATAAACCCGGCCTGCTGACGCTCACGATCAAGGATAAGAGCGCGCTTTATCTCGCCTATATGCCGTTCGTGAAGAACGGCGGCTTGTTTATTCCCACGAACAGCAACTACCGGCTGGGCGACGAAGTATTCATGCTGCTGAACCTGATGGGCGAAGAAGAAAAGCTCCCGGTCGCCGGCCGCGTAATCTGGATGACGCCCAAAGGCGCACAGGGCAAGCGTACCGCCGGCATCGGCGTGCAGTTCAGCGACCAGGATCGCGGCAATACCCAGAAGAAAATCGAGAACTATCTGGCCGGCGCGCTCGGCGGGGACAAGCCGACGCATACCATGTAGCTGTCGCGCGAAATACTCTCGGCACGCAGGGTTATCCTCGCTGCGTGCGTGCGGCCTCGGTGGCCGCGAGGCCGCCC
Source organism: Gammaproteobacteria bacterium (assembly GCA_040002315.1). GTDB lineage: Bacteria > Pseudomonadota > Gammaproteobacteria > Steroidobacterales > Steroidobacteraceae > Bog-1198. The sequence goes on along the minus strand of JBDUEQ010000133.1, from coordinate 4,911 downwards.
TTCAACACGTACGCCTCGAAGCCGCGCTCGCTCAAGATGTACGCGGCGGCGGAGCTGCGGCGGCCCGTGTCGCAGCACACCACGTACTGGGTGTTCTTGTCCAAGGCGTTGAGCTTCAGACGAATGAAGTACAGCGGAATATTGACCGCGCCGTCGATGCGAAAATTCTGGAATTCGCTGGGCAGCCGCACATCCAGCCATTTGCCGCCGCCGGCCACGATTTCCTTGGCCCTGTCGTAGTCCACCCATTGCAGCAGCGGTTCGTTGAGCAGAGTCTGAAAATCATTTTTGCCGAGGCGCATGAGCGTACCCTCGGTGGACATGGTGACGGTGGCGTTGCGCTTTGCCTCCGCAATCAAGGCTTCCTCGCCGAAGCTGTCGCCGGGGCCTAGCTCGGCGAGCTTGATGCCTTCTTTGTTGAGGGGCGTCTCGCGGGTCACGACGCATTTCCCCGCGACCACGACGTAGAAATAATCGCCCTCGGTTCCCTGTTTGATGACTACATCGCCGGCGCGGTAGTTGATGCGCTGCATGCGCATGAAAATCGCCTGAATATTCGCCGGCGGAATCCGGTGGAATGCCTTGGTCTGCAGCAGCGTGGTCATCCAGTCGCCGGTGACATCGAGGCCATCGCCCCGCAATTCGGCAACCTCGTATTGACCGGTTTGGTCCCAGGTGAGGAGCACATCGAGCAGATCGCTGTCGATCATGATGTATTCGATGTCCATCGAGGCGCGCGCAGTAAACTTTCGCGGCAGCCCCGGGGCCAGCGCCGCACGGGCTTCGGCACTGCCGGCGCGGATATTGCCGATGAGCTTGTCCTCGGCGCGCAGCTCAACATTACCGGATACCAGGTAAAACGTGCGCTTGTCGGTATCGCCTTCCTTGAATAGCACGCGCCCCGCGCCCAACTCGCGAATGTGCGTCTTGCGGGCAAGCGCATGCAGGTTCTCCGCCTTCAGGCCGTCGAGCGGCGAGAAAGTCTTGAGTATCGCGAGATCGAGAGGTCGTTCATCCATCGAACAATTCGCCGCCGCCTATGGTTTCAACCCTATGATTTTGGATGGGAATCCTACCATATGCGACGGTAGATTCGGCCATACAGTGGAGCACATCGAAGGACGTTTTAGGCGGCAAATTGCTGCCAACCGAGATCCGGTCGAAAGCGCTCGCCATAGCGCTGCGCGAATTCCTCCAGCCGTGCGGTCACGTTGGCGATGCCACGTGACCTCGCATATTGCAGTGGACCGCCCCGAAATGGCGCGAAGCCGGTCGCAAATACCACGCCTGCGTCCAATAAGTCGGCGTCGTCGATGACGCCCTCGCGCAGGCAGGCCATGGCTTCATTGAGCATGGGAAGCACCAAGCGGTCCTCCAAGTCTGCCGGAACGGCGAACTGCGGTGGTTCGGTTCGCACCGGCTTGCCGTCCCGCCACAGGTAAAAGCCCTCGCCGCTCTTACGCCCAAGTTTCTTCTGCTCCACCAACTTGACCAGTATATCGGGCACCCGGCGGTGAAAGGCCTCCGCCAACACCCGTCCGACGTGCAAGGAGACGTCGAGGCCCACCACGTCGGTCAATTCGATGGGCCCCATGGGCATGCCGAAATCCTTGCCGACCTTGTCGATAATGGACGCAGGGACGCCGGATTCCAGCGCGAACAAGGCCTCGTTGACGTACGGGGTCAAGATGCGGTTTACCACGAAGCCGGGCGCGCTCTTGCATGGCAAGGGGAGCTTGTCGAGCTTGCGGGTGAACCTAAGCGCGTTCTGCACGACTTGCGGCTGAGTGTTCGTGCCTTGCACGATTTCCACCAGCTGCAATTGAGCCACCGGATTAAAGAAATGGATGCCGACCAGCCGGCTCGGATCGCGCAGCCTCTCGCTCAAGGTCTCGATCCTGATGCTCGAGGTGTTGGTCGCAAGAATGGCTGTGGGCTTGAGCTTAGGCTCGAGTTCCGCATACAGGGCGCGCTTGGCCTCGACATTCTCGAAAATGGCTTCGATGACCACATCGGCGTCGGCCACGCCGTCGCCCGCCACATCCATTTTCAAGCGTGCCAACGCTGCCGCCGCGGCAGCCGTATCCTTGAGCCGCTTGTCGAAGAACGACTTGGCGCGGTCCAAGGCCGGTTGAATCAACTCGGCCGACCGATCTTGCAGCGTGACCGTCATGCCACGAAACGCCGACCAGGCGGCAATATCGCCGCCCATGACTCCGGCGCCGATGACATGCACATGACGAAATTCGGCCGGCGATTTTCCGCCCAGGCCCTTCAGCCTATCCTGCAGCATGAATACGCGAACCAGATTGCGCGACGTAGACGTGCACATGAGCTCGCTGATGGAACGTGCTTCGGCTTCAAAGGCCGGCGCACCGGCGGCGCCATGCCGCTGCCACAAGTCGACAATGGCATACGGTGCCGGATACTGATCGCGCCGCACGCTATGGCGCAGCGTCAAGGCGGCCTGTCGCGCGATGAACGGGCGTACCGGCGGCAAGTTCAAGAGCCTGTCCACGAACGGAGCACTGGCCTTCGGCGGCGCGCGCAGCAGGAGGGATTTCGCGCGTTCGAGCAGCGCCGTCGGCGGCACGAGTTCGTCGATCAAACCCACGGCCAGCGCGCGCGACCCCTTGTATGGTTTGCCCTTGAGCATAAGGTCGAATGCCGGCCGTACGCCGATGAGCTGTACGCTCCTGACCGTGCCGCCGAATCCCGGATGAATGCCGAGCAGCACCTCAGGCAACCCCAAGGACAGCGAGGCGTCGTCGGCGGCCACCCGGTAGGTGCATGCCAGCGCCAGTTCCAAGCCGCCGCCTAAGGCAAAGCCGTGCAGGGCGGCAACGGTGGGGCAGGGCAGATCCTCGAGCTGCTGCAGCACCATCTGTCCGGCGCGGATCAGTTCGTAGCCCTGTTGCGGAGTGCGGATGCTGATGAATTCTTTGATGTCGGCGCCGGCGATGAAGCCGCTTTTCTTGGCGGAGCGAACCACCACGCCCGCCGGGCGTAGGGCCGTAATGTCTTTGAGGTGCGTCGCCAAGTCGCGAAGTACGGCCGCGGAGAGTACGTTGGTCGAGGCCCCCGGCGTGTCGCACACCAGCCAGGCAATCCGCTCGGCGTCGGTGGTCACGGACCAAGTGCTGGCATCGGCCATCAAGCAGCCCGCCGAGCTCGCTGATGAATAGTGAAATCGCAGATCAGCGGCAAGTGGTCGGAGTACTGCACGTTGGGTATTTCAAAGCGGTTCACCTCGATCTCGCTGCTGTGCAAGATGAAATCGAGCTCTTTGCGCGGACTGCTGCTCGGATAGGAAGGCAGCCCATGCAGGTTGGCGCTGGTCAGTCCGGCCGCTTGAGTGAACAAGTAGAGTTCGTGGTCGCCCCAATAGGTATTGAAGTCGCCGGCCACGATCACGGGCTTCTCCGCCTTGCGCACCAGATCGTAGAGATAGCGCAGCTGGTATTGCCGATGCCTGAACTTCAAGGACAAATGCACCAAGAAGATGGCTATGTCATCGAGCTCCAATTCGATGATCAATCGCTTGATGCCGGTGTCGAAATAATGGAAACGCTCGCCGCGCACCCTCGGTGCCGCCAGAAAGGCATTCGCTTGCTTGCGAACGATGGGGACCAAGTGGTTTACCGAGGACACGCCGTACTTGCACTCGAAAGTGGAGTAGTGGCCGAGAGAACGCGCGATGAAGTCCGCCTGGTTGACCATGCCGGTGCGTATGGAGCCCGTGTCGACCTCGATCAGGCCGACCACGTCAGGATCCTGTTGCTTGATGAAGTCGGTGATCCGAGACAGGACCACCCGACTGGAGCGAAGGTAGCCGGCGCCCGGCACGGGAAGGTGAAACGCGGGCCCGGTCCCGGTGGCATATCGAATATTGTAAATCAGCAATCGCACCCGGTCCATTGTATCGGCGCCTAGTGCTTCGCGCATGACCATCGGCGAGCTACACTAAGGGAATGCCTACAAAAGCCAACCCGATTCGTCTGTTTGTCAGCCACGCCTGGGAGGAAAACGACGACTACGTCCGAGTTTTCGAATATCTCGAGGCGTCGGGAACTTTTTACTACATCAACAGCAGCCAGCCGCAGGCAAAACGACCCATCGACAAGGAGTCGCAGCGCGAGGACCTGCGCCGGCAAATAGCCCCGTGCGAGGTCGTCATCGTGCTGCCTGCGGTGTATCGACTGGCGCCGGAACTGGTGCAGTTTCAAATGAACTTCGCCAAGGCCGCGGAGAAGCCCATCGTCGCAATGGAGAACTTCGGATCAACCGAAGCGCTGCCAAAGGCCATCGCCGATCTTGCCGACGAAGTGAGCCCCTGGAATGAGCGCAATCTGATCGACGCGCTGCGCCGTCAGGCGCGCCACGAAGAAACGACGCGCTGGGATACGATAGAATTTAAACTGCCCGACGGATTCAAGCCGGAGTGAAAGAGTCGGAGTCTTTTGGATCGCTAATTGTTGGCGATCAGCGCCGGGGTTTCGTAGTCGTTTGTCGCACCTTCATAGTCGGCCGCCGGCGCGTAGTCGGTGGGGATGCCATTGACGCTGTGCAGCTGCAGCACCGGGTTCGGCCGGTTCAACGCGACGTGGCTGCGACAGGTCTGGCCAAACATCTCAACGACCAAGGCGGCACAGTCGTCGGCTTCCTGATTGGACATCTTGCGCACGGACGCAACCACCGCATCTTCTCCGCGCAAAGGCTGCACACCGCGTAAAGAACTCATGACTTGGCGGAAGGATTCACGCACTTCCAACGGCAACGCATCTTCGGGAAGACCAATGAGGTAACGACGGTAGACCGACACCAAACGCTGCTTGATCGGGGTCGAACGCACCAGCTCGAGGGTGGCAGAATGCAAACATTCCCAGGTGCTGCTCATGGACGCCTCTTCGA
>JBDUEQ010000132.1:0-5815 GCA_040002315.1 Gammaproteobacteria bacterium | reverse complement strand
ACCACCCGCCACACCGACAGCGCATACACATTCTTCGCCTGGGTGGCCATAAGCATGCCGGCGGCCATCACCACGAGGCAGCCGAGCAATGTCCGGCGCCGGCCTATCCTGTCGGCGAGACCGCCCAGGGCGATCGAACCCACGCCCATGCCGATCAACTCCATGGACAGCACGAATCCCAGCGCCGCGCGGTCTATCCCCCATTCGCGAGCAATGCCGGGAGACGCGAAGCTGATCGCGAGAACGTCAAAGCCATCCAATGCGTTGAGCCCGATCGTCACGGCGACGGCGACGATCTGCACCACGCTCATCCGGCTCGTCGCCAATATTTCGCGCGGATCTCTCACAATCGATAGTCTTGTTGCAGGCGTGCGTACTCGATGAATGCGTCGAGTGAATCAACATTGGCCATGGCCGCGCGGTTCGCGGCTTTGTCGATTGGCACGCCCATCAAAATCCGGCGCACCGGTATCTCCATTTTCTTTCCGGTGAGCGTGTATGGGATGGCTTTGACCAGAAAAATTTTGTCGGGAACGTGACGCGGCGAATACGCCTGGCGCATCCGGGCGCGCACCCGGTCCTGCAGCGCGGCATCGAGTTCATGACCCTCGCGCAGTTTCACGAACAGCGGCATGAAGAAGCCACCACCCGGCAAATCGAGATTGACGATCAACGCGTCATCGACTTCCGGCACTTCAGCGAGCGCGCGATATACCTCCGCGGTACCGATGCGGATCCCATGGCGATTCAGCGTGGCGTCGGACCGGCCCAGAACGAAACAGCCGCCGCGGGCGTTGACCTTGAAAAAATCTCCGTGCCACCACACCCCCGGGTATCGTTCAAAATAAGCTTCGCGATAGCGGCTACCATCAGCGTCATTCCAAAATCCCACCGGCATCGACGGCACCGGCTTGGTGATGACCAATTCCCCGACTTCGCCCACCACCGCTTCGCCCTGCTCGTTGAATGCGTACGCCGCCATTCCCAGTTGACGCCCCTGTATCTCGCCGGCGTACAGCGGTTGAATGACGATGCCGCCGACGATTCCGGTGCACAAATCGGTCCCGCCGCTGCCAGATCCCGCCCAGAGATCGGTTTTGACGCTGCGATAGAACCACGCCTGGCACTCGGCGGTCACGGGAGAGCCGGCAAGCATCACCGAGGTCAATTTAGACATGTCGAAGCGGTTCTTCGGTACCACGCCCGCCTTCTCGAGCAGCCCCACGTAGGTGGGGCTCGCGCCAAAATAGCTCGCGCCGGCCTTCTCCACCATGGACCACAATGCGTCCGCCTCCGGATACGACGGATTGCCGTCGTACAGCACGGGGACCACATCGACCAGCAACGCGCTGACCAGAAAGTTCCACATCATCCAACCGGTGGTCGTAAAAAAGAACATACGCTCGCCGGGATGCACGTCCATTTGCAAGGTCACCGCCTTGCACTGCTCCAGAGTCATGCCGCCGTGGCTGTGGATGATGGGCTTCGGCAGCCCCGTCGTTCCCGAGGAGAACAAAATCCACAGGGGATGCGCGAAGGGTACTTGCTCGAATGTGAATTCCTCGCGCCGCACCTCGGGTCCTTGGAGTGCGTCTTCCCAGAACAGAGTATGGGCGGTCAGCGCCTCACCTGTGGGGTCAAGCTGGCGCAGATAAACGACCTGCGAGAGTGAAGGCAGCGAGCTCAAAATAGTTTTGAGCTCCGGCCGCCTGTCGATGAGCTTGCCGCCGTAGTAATAGCCGTCGACGCAGAACATCAACTTCGGCGCCAATTGGCCAAACCGGTCTACCACGCCCTTCGGCCCGAAATCCGGACCACAGCTCGCCCACACGGCGCCGATGCTGACTGTCGCCAACATGGCGATGACCGCCTCGGGAGAGTTCGGCAAATAGGCAGTGACTCGATCGCCGCGGTTCACTCCAAGGGCCCGCATTCGTACGGCGAGCTTGCGCACCTGCGAGCCGAGATCGCTCCAGCTCAGTGCGCTCAAGCCGCGCCGTTCGCTCAAGAACAGCAATGCGTCCGCACCGGCGCGCTCGTGGCGCAGGGCATGTTGCGCGTAGTTCAGCAGCGCGCCGGGGAACCACTCGGCACCGGGCATCTCGCGTTTACCGAGCACTCGCTCATAGGGTTTCGAGGCCTGAATGTCGAAGTAGTCCCAAAGCGAGCCCCAGAAGCCATCCTGGTCGTCGACGGACCACTGCCACAATGCCGCGTACGAATCAAAACGCCGGCCGCGGACCGCGAGCCAGTCCAGATACTGCGTCAAATGGGCGCGCTCGATGCGTCCCGCGCTCGGAGTCCACAGCAAGTCGCCTTCTTGAACCGAATCCGTCATACGAGTTTCTGATCCCTAAATTTCACCGGCGCCGATGGCCCGGCCTATGTAGTCTGCCTGCCGCAACGCCAAAGCGACAATGGTGAGCGTCGGATTGGCGGCGCCGGCAGTCGTCAGCACGCTGCCGTCCGAAATGAACAGATTCGGCACATCGTGGCTTCGGCCATGCGCGTCCGTGACTCCGGCGTGCGGATCGCGGCTCATACGGGCGGTCCCCATATTGTGGGTCGCGGGTGGTGTTGCGCTCAACACCGTACGCTTCGCGCCCGCCGCCTCGTACAAGCGCTGGGCCTGACGTTGGGCGTGGCTGCGCAGCGCAATGTCATTGGCATGCTCTTCGATGTGAACGTGCGCTGCGGCAAGACCGTGCGGATCCTTCACCGTGGTGGACAGCGTGATGCGATTATCCGGCCGCGGCAGATCCTCGCCGTTGATCAACATGCCGGCCAGATTGCGATAGTTGTCCATGATGGACGCAAAATCCCGTCCCCAACCGTAGCGAATCCCCATCAACGCCAATGTGCCCGGATCGAGCGATGCCAATTCCAGGTGGTAGCCGCCGGCGAATCCGCGTCGTGGATCGTGGACGTTCTCATCCTCGACGACGCCGGCGAGAACGGCGCCGCGCCAGGACATCACGGGTTTGTCGAAAACCCCCCACACGAATCGGATCAAGTGATGACAGTAGTTTCGGCCCACCTGATCCGAGCTGTTGGCAAGGCCACGAGGAAAGCGCGCTGACTCCGACAGCAGCAGCAGACGCGGCGTCTCGATGGCGTTGCCGGCCACGCAAATGAACTTGAGGCGTTGGCGTTGTTCCCGGCCCACGGCGTCTCGATAAACCACGGCCGTGGCGCGGCCCGCCGCGTTATGCTCGATGCGCGTCACCAGGCATTCGCTGCGCAGGTCCAAGCGGCCGGTCGCCTCCGCGCGTGGAATCTCTGTGTACAAGGTGCTCCACTTCGCGCCGACCTTGCAGCCCTGTGTACAGAAACCCTGCTGGATGCAAAAGCCGCGGCCGTCGCGGCTGCGCGAATTGATTGCCATGTAGCCGGTGTGCACGCGCTTGTAACCGAGGCGGCGCGCACCGGCATACATGACCTTGAAATTATTCGACGCCGGCATACCTGGGTTGTCAGTACGCCGCGTGACGCCGAGCCGCTTCTCCGCCACCCGGTACCAGCGCTTGAGTTCGTCGTATTCGATCGGCCAATCGGCCAGCGACGTTCCGGGAATATCGCCATACGTCGTCCGTGCCTTGGTCTCGAATGGGCGCAGGCGCGGGGTCGCCGCCGTCCAGTGCACCGTGGTGCCGCCGACGGTGCGGCAATGCCACACCGGCAGCGACGGCGATGTCTTGACCGGACCCCAGGTACCGCTCTGAGACCGCGGCTCCAACCAAGTCAGCTGCCGAAAGGCCTCGCCCGGATTCTGCGAAAAACTGCTCAAGGATTGGCGACCGCCGGCTTCGAACAGCACCACCTTAAGGCCGCGACGCGTCAATTCATGCGCCATGGTACCGCCGCCCGCACCGGACCCGACCACCACCACCACATCCGCGTCGTCCTGTGCGTGTCGGGTCATACCGGCATCGGACCGCTGGCGCCGAGCGGTACCTCGGGCAGCCACTTCAAATCGTTGAAGCCGCGCGTGAGGTAGCCGCCCTTCGAAAACGCCTCGCCCTCATAACCGAAATGCGCCCAGGCGATGGGGTTGTCGTACAAGACCATGACGGTCTTGAGCCTCACCGATTGGAAGAACGGCGATGACTCGATGGCCTCGAGCTTGGCGATGCGGTCGGGCTCGCCGGCCGCCGCAAAGTCCATGCCCAGGCTCTTGATTCCCGCGAGCAGCGCCGCTCGACTCTCCGTAGAAACGGCGGCCGCGGTGTCGAGGGCGGCAATCACCAGCGCATACGCGGCCTCATCCAGCCCATCGTGAGGTGCAATGCAATGCACCATGGCATTCAGGGTGGCCGCGTCCGCAGCATTGAGCACATGCAAATCCACTGCCCAGGCTCGTCCGTGCATGAGGGACACAAGCGGCAGCGAAACACCCAGCACGCCGGTGAGCACGCCGGTCGCGCCATGTAGAAATTGGCGACGGTCGATCACAGCTTCAACAGACATAATGTTGCTCGTCGGCTACACGCCAACTTAACGGGATAACAGGCCAACTTTACCTGATAATAGCGCTTCTCCAGCACCACTTCGACGCACGGATTCTTGCGTTTTTGTGCGCCCACATGCTAGTCGCGGGTAGTGCTGGGTGCTAGTGTAATTGCCCAAATTACCTGCGGAACCTTTAAGGTGCCCCGGGCCTAATTTTCTTTTTCATCCGAGATATACCTATGAGCGCGAATCTTAAGACAGTGCACGATGGGGCTCACACCTTCAATCTCTTGATTGATGGGAAGTTGGTGGCGGGCGCGACGACGCTCGATGTCATCAATCCAGCGACCGGCAAGCTGTTGACCCAGTGCGCCCGAGCCGACAAGGCGCAACTCGATCAGGCGGTGGCCGCGGCGAAGAAGGCGTTTCCGCGTTGGTCGGCAACGCCGATTGAAAGCCGCCGGCAGGCACTCCTGAAAATTGCCGATGCGCTGGCCGCTCGCAGCAGCGAATTCGCCCGGCTCTTGACCCAGGAACAGGGCAAGCCGCTTGCCCATGCAGCCGGCGAAATGGCGGGATCGGTTGCAATGATTCAAGCCTTCGCGGCAATGAACCTGCCCGATAAGGTGCTGCGTGAAAACGCCTTGGAGCGCATTGTCCAGATCCACGCGCCGCTCGGCGTGGTCGCTGCCATCACTCCATGGAACTTCCCGATCATCCTGCTCATGATCAAGGTGGCACCCGCGCTGCTGGCCGGTAACACCGTGGTCGCGAAGCCTGCGCCGACCACTCCCTTGACCACGCTGCTATTCGGCGAACTGTGCGCCGACCTTCTGCCGCCCGGCGTGCTCAATGTCATCGTCGATCAGAACGACTTGGGCGGGGCGCTGACCCAACATCCGGACGTGGCCAAAGTGGCCTTCACCGGTTCGACCGCCACCGGCAAGAAAGTCATGGCGAGCGTGGCCGGCACGATCAAGCGCCTCACCTTGGAACTCGGCGGTAATGACGCGGCCATCGTGCTGGACGACGTCAACGTCAAGGAAGTGGCCGCCAAGATCTTCATGGGCGCGATGCTGAATTCTGGCCAGGTATGCCTTGCCATCAAACGCGTGTACGTGCCGGATTCACTGTACGAAGCCATGTGCGCGGAATTGGTCGAACTTGCCAACGCCGCGGTCGTCGGCGACGGGCTCGACGCCGCCACCCAACTGGGACCGATTCAGAACAAGGCCCAGTTCGAGAAGGTGAAGGAATTTCTCGAGGATGCGCGGGCGAACGGCAAGATCATCGCGGGCGGCAAAGCCCTCGATCGCGACGGGTATTTCATCCCGCCGACCATCGTGCGCGACATTCCCGATCAATC
>JBDUEQ010000131.1:0-74065 GCA_040002315.1 Gammaproteobacteria bacterium | reverse complement strand
CGGTAAGGAATAGGAGACCAACATGGCACGTTTTTTTCGCCGCAAGAAGTTCTGCCGATTCACGGCCGATGACGTCAAGCAGATCGATTACAAAGATCTGACCACGCTCAAGAGCTACATCACCGAAACCGGCAAGATCGTTCCGAGCCGCATCACTGGTACGCGGGCTCACTATCAGCGCCAGCTGCAGCTCGCGATCCGTCGCGCGCGGTTTCTGGCCTTGCTGCCGTACACCGATCAGCATTAACGGCGGGCTAACATGGATATCATATTGTTGCAGAAGGTCGCGAACCTCGGCCAAATCGGTGATCGCGTCAAGGTGAAGTCGGGCTACGCACGCAATTTCCTGGTGCCCACCGGCAGAGCCACCATGGCGACGGCGGCAAACATCGCGAAGTTCGAGGCGCAGCGGCATGTGCTCGAAGCCAAGGCGCATGACGAGTTGGCGGCCGCACAGGCGCGCGCGCTGAAGTTCGAGAACTTCAAGCTCGAACTCAAGGCCAAGGCCGGAGCGGAAGGCAAGCTGTTCGGTTCCATCGGCACGTCGGACATCGCCGAAGCCGCCGTGGCTGCGGGCCAGCCCATCAGCCGCAGCGAAGTGCGCATGCCGACCGGGCCGATCCGCAGCACCGGTGAACATCAGGTGCAGCTGCATTTGCACACTGATGTCGATGTGACCCTCACGGTCACCATCGTCGCCGAAGAGTAGCGGCCGGCAATCGCGTCCCCCTGGGATTGCGTATGGCCACGCGTATCGGCAATCGTTCCATGAGCGCAGGCGACGGCCTGCGCCTGCCGCCCCATTCGATTGAAGCGGAACAATCCCTGCTCGGTGGGTTGATGCTGGACTCCGCGGCCTGGGATCAAATCGCCGACCGTGTGGTCGCCGAGGATTTTTACCGGCACGATCACCGACTGGTATTCGAGGCCGCGGCCGGTCTGATCGAACGCAGCCAACCCTGCGATGCCGTCACCTTGTCGGGACATTTGGAGAGCCAGGGACTGCTTGACCAAGTGGGGGGCCTCGCCTACTTAGGATCACTGGCGCGCGACACGCCGACCTCCGCCAATATTCGGGCCTATGCGGATATCGTGCGTGAGCGTTCGGTGCTGCGCCAGCTCATCACCGCCGGAAATCTCATCGTCGGCAGCGCGCTCGAACCCGAGGGACGCGAGGCACGCGAGATAGTCGACGAGGCCGAGCGTGCGGTATTCGAGATCGCCGAACGTGGTTCTCGGGGAAAAATCGGCTTCAGAACGATCAAGAGTATTTTGCCGGACGTCGTCAACCGCATCGACGAAATGTATCACTCCGACGGCAAGATGACCGGCATCCCCACCGGCTTCAAGCTACTCGATGAGATGACTTCGGGATTGCAGCCGGGCGATTTGATCATCGTCGCGGGCCGTCCTTCGATGGGAAAGACCACCCTGGCGGTGAATATCGCCGAGAATGCCGCACTAGGATCGAATAAGTCGGCCGCCATATTCAGCATGGAAATGTCCGCCGAGTCGCTGACCCTGCGCATGATTTCGTCCTTGGGCCGCATCAATCAAAGCAATCTGCGTTCGGGTCGGCTGCAGGAAGAAGATTGGCCGCGCATCGATTCGGCGATGACGCAGCTGAGCAATGCCAAAATATATGTCGACGAAACTCCCGGGCTCACGCCGACAGAAATTCGCGCGCGTTCGCGGCGCCTGAAGCGCGAACGGGGCCTCGATCTGATTGTCGTGGACTATTTGCAGCTCATGCAGGTGGCCGGCACCAAGGAGAACCGCGCGACGGAGATCTCGGAGATCTCGCGTTCGCTCAAGGCTCTGGCTAAGGAATTGAAGGTACCCATCATTGCGCTGTCGCAGCTCAATCGCGGCGTGGAGCAGAGGGTGGAGAAGAAGCCGGTGATGTCGGATCTTAGGGAATCGGGCGCGTTGGAACAGGATGCAGACGTCATTCTTCTCATCTATCGCGAAGAATTTTATGAGCCGAATACCACGCGCAAAGGCATCGCCGACATCATCATCGCCAAGCAGCGCAACGGCCCGACGGGCGATGTGCAGCTGACATTCTTGGGTCAGTACACCAAGTTCGAGAATTACGCGCCCGAGTCCTACGCCGAGGGCGTGTTCCGGTGACACCGCGGTGAAATACCGATGACTCCGATGGTGAGCGCGAGCATCGATTCCGGCGCGCTGCGCCACAACTTGAGTATCATCAGGCAACGGGCGCCTAATTCCCGCGTGATGGCGGTGATCAAAGCGAATGCCTATGGACACGGGCTGGTCGCGGTGGCGCGTGCGCTCGAGTCTGCGGATGCTTTCGCCGTGGCGCGAGTCGATGAAGGCTTGAGGTTGCGCGCAGCCGGAATTAAAACGGCCACCGTGCTCCTCGAAGGAGTGTTCGATCGCGAACAGCTCGATGCCGCAGCCGCCGCCGACTTCGAACTCGTCGTGCATACCCGGGAACAAATCGAATTATTGGGCGCTGCCGGTGTCGACGCGCGTTTCAAGGTGTGGCTCAAGCTCGACAGCGGCATGAATCGCTTGGGATTCAAGGGCGCCGCGTTTGCCGATGCGCATGCCGCGTTGAGTGCCTTGAGGTCGGTGCGGTTGCCCGTGAATCTCTTCACGCATCTGGCCTCCGCCGACGAACCTGAACTCTCCACCACCGCCGAGCAACTCGCGCGCTTCGACGCAGCGACGCGTTTCCTTCCCGGTGAGCGCAGCATTGCCAACTCCGCCGGCATGCTGAGTTTCTCCGAGGCACAGGCCGATTGGGTGCGGCCGGGCCTGCTGCTGTACGGCGTTTCTCCCATCGCAGGTGCGCTTGGCGCGGACTACGGGCTCAAGTGCGTGATGACGCTGCATTCGCATGTGATTGCGGTCAAGGATCTGGCCGTGGGAGAACAAGTCGGCTACGGCAGTGCCTGGCGCGCCGCACGGCCGACGCGACTGGCGGTGGCGGCAGTGGGCTACGGCGATGGGTACCCGCGGAGCCTGGCTGCGGGCGCACCGGTGTTGGTGAACGGCGAACGCGCAGGGTTGGCGGGGCGCGTGTCCATGGACATGATCGGCATCGACGTCACCGATATCAAGCGCGAGCCCACATCGGGCGATCCGGTTGTTCTGTGGGGAGAAGGACTGCCGGTGGAAGAAATCGCGGTGTGGGCCGAGACCATTCCGTATGAACTGCTCTGTGGAATCAGCCAACGGGTGGCAGTGAATCTGCGCTGATGGCAAACTCTTCCCGTGACAGCAGCAACATGGAAGTTAAGTTCGCTCCTGAGGTGTTGCGGTGCCGCCTGCATGCTCGCTATTCTCGCCAACTCTCCCATTCAAGCGGCGGCCAGCTGCAAGCTCGGCAAATTAGCCGAGCTGCCCATTACGATGCTTGGATTGAGGCCCACGGTTACCGCCAAGATCAATGACGCGGATGCACAGTTTCTGCTGGATAGCGGTGCGTGGTACAGCATGGTCAGTTCCGCGACGATGGCGCAATTCCATCTCCGGGAGACGGCTGCGCCGTTCGGGCTCAGGGTAACGGGCGTTGGAGGCTCGACCGAAACGTCCATTGCAACCGTCAAGCTGTTCACTTTCGCGGGTATTCCCATTCACAACGTCGAGTTCCTCGTCGGCGGCAGCGAAATGGGCGGTGAGGTGGTGGGGTTGTTGGGACAGAATTTCCTGGAGAGGTGGGATGTGGAATACGACTTGGCCAAAGGCGTGGTGCGTATTCTGAAAGCCGAGGACTGCAAGCATGCGAACCTCGCTTATTGGGTGGCCTCTGATCAGGCGATGTCGATGATGGATATCGCCTACACCACACCGCAAAAGCCCCATGCCACCGGTACTGCATACATCAACGGCACCAAGATCAGGGCCATGTTCGACTCGGGAGCGTCGACTTCCATGCTGTCACTGAAAGCTGCCGCCCGCGCCGGCATCAAACCTAACTCACCCGGTGTCGTCGACGCGGGCTATTTCAGCGGCATCGGTCGAAGGATGGTCAAAAGCTACCTTGTGTCCCTTGCGAGCTTCAAGATGGGGGACAATGAGGAGATCAAGAACACGCGCCTGCGCATCGCCGACATCGACATAAATGAGGGCGATATGTTGGTAGGAGCGGATTTTTTCCTCGCGCACCACATCTTGATTTCCAACAGCCAGCACCGCGTTTATTTCACCTACAACGGCGGGCCGGTGTTCAATCTCGCGCAGTCCGCAGCGGCGGGCGCCGCCGCCGACACGGACGAGCCCTCCGACGCGGCGGCCTACGCGCGGCGCGGCAACGCATTCGCAGGGCGGCGTGACTTCGAGCATGCGATTGCGGATTTGACGCGGGCTTGCGAATTGAGCCCGAGCAGCGCCGAGTATTCGTACGAACGCGGCATGACCTATTGGCAGGCCGAACGCGCCGATCTCGCCAACGCCGATTTTGATCACGCGTTGGAACTGAATTCGGATTACCTGCCGGCGCGTATTTCTCGTGCCGAATTGCGCCTGGCAAGAAAGGATTTGCAGGCTGCTACTACCGACTTAGACACAGCAGAGCGGATCGCGCCCAAGCAAGCTGATGACCGCTTCACCTTGGCGCGGTTGTACCAGAGCGCCGATCTGCTGGGTCGCGCCGTGGAACAATATGACCTGTGGATAGCCAATCATCCCGATGACTCGAAGATGGTCCGCGCGCTAAACAGCCGATGCTGGGTGCGGGCGCTACAGGGGCAAGATCTTGCCGCGGCTTTGAACGATTGCAATGCCGCCTTGCGGCAAAGCGACAAAGCGAGTGCGATGGCCGCCGCCATTTTGGACGGCCGCGGACTCGTCCGCCTGCGGCTCGGCGACTACGACAAATCCATTGCTGACTTTGATGAGTCGCTGAAGCTGGTACCCAAGAGCGCTTGGCCTCTGTTCGGTCGAGGAGTGGCCAAAATCCGAAAGAACAAGGTCACGGACGGTGAGAGCGACATTGCCCACGCAAAATCACTCTCTCCGACCGTCGTGGACGACTTCAGTCGTCGCGGCATTGTTCCCTGATATCAGCCGGCCCGTCCGAGGATCGGGGCGCCAGCCCGCCGAATGCCAGGCTAGCTCTCGAAGAACCCCATCTTCACGCCGGCCAGTTGCACCACATCGTTGTCGTTCAGGCGCCTCGCCTGCGGTCCGATCGGTACGCCGTTGACCTGCGGATAGTCGTTTTCCTTGCCGCTGTCGACGTGCACGATGAAGTAGCCTTCCGCGCGCCGGGTGATGGCCGCCACTTGCACGCCCGGACGGCCGAGGGTGGTGAGTGCCTTGGTAAGCTCGAGTTCCCGTCCGGCGAAGGCGCCGCTCAGTACTTGTAGCTTGGCCTTGGGCAGGGCGGTTGCATTGTCCGGCACGCCGGGACGTTTGGTGGCCGCAACGGCCTTCGCGGCATGATCAACTGCCACGCCGACCCGCCGAATGCGTTCCTCACCCTGTGAGCTCGGGGTGATGACCATGGTCTTTTCGAATTCGTCCTGCTCGGACTCGCCGTCCTGGCTGTCGACGAAACGCAGCTGGTGATGGCCCACGGTGATGACATCGCCGTGCTGCATCGCATGTTTCTTGATCAGCTTACCGTTGACGTACGTGCCGTTGGTGCTGTTCAAGTCCTCCAGGAAGGAGTCGTTCAGAATATTGATAATGAGTGAGTGATGGCCGCTCACCGCCGGATTGTCGATACGGATATCGTTGTCCGGGAGGCGCCCGATCGTGTAGCGCTCCTTATTCATGTTGTATTCCGCGAGGATCTGACCATCCAAGCTGAGCATCAGGCGTGCCATTTAGACTCCATATCCCTAACCGAACCATCCCAAGATTTTGTCAAATATACGCCGGTGCGCCGGGAACGGCTCGGCCACGTGCGCCATGATCACAGATACGTTATCCCGCCCGCCATTGTCGTTGGAAAGCTGAATCAATTGTTTAGCTACTGTATCAAGATTAGCACTAAAGGTACTGATTGTTAAGTGAATATCCTCATCTTCGATCATGTCGGAGAGGCCGTCCGAACAGAGCACGTAATAATCGGACTTCTGAACCGGCTCTTCGTGGATCTCCACTTCGACGTTCTGTTCGACCCCTAGGGCCCGTGTAACATAATTCTTGTTGGTCGCCCGCTGTGCTTCCTGCTGTGAGTAGAAGCCCCGGTCCACCAGCTCCTGCAGCAGGGAATGATCCAGGGTCAGCTGCTCGAAACGGTTGTCCCGCAGGCGGTATAACCTTGAATCCCCGACATGCGCGATAGACATCTTATTGTCGTGAAACAAGCACGCGACCACCGTAGTGCCCATTCCCTCACATTGGGGCTGGGTCTTCGAGGTGTGGTAGATGATTTTGTTGGCTCTGTGAATCGCATCACGCAAGATGATGCTCGTGCGGGCCAATCCGGTCTCGGGGTCGGGAACGCTCAAGTCCTCGCGCATAACCGCGTCGCGCACCAAATTAATGATGGTTTTGACGGCGATGCCGCTCGCCACCTCACCCGCGTTGTAGCCACCCATACCATCGGCCAGGACGAACAGCCCGATGTCGGGCTCGGTGCCGATCATATCCTCGTTATGCTCGCGGACCTTGCCTGTGTCGGTCAGCGCCACGCTGGCGATTTTCCCCTTCAAACTCATGCGCTCTTTCCAATCATGGCAGCCCGCTCGGCATTCGCGACCGACAGTCTTCCAGGGCGGCGGCCATTTGTGCGCCCGTGTCGAACCGATCTTCGGGTTTCTTGGCCAGCGCGCGATCGATGATGCTCTCGACGCAGGCCGGCAGGTCCGGCCGGAAAGCGCGCAACGGCGGATGCGGCGCTTCGGCGATCTGCTGCATGAGCCCGGTCATGGAATCCGCAGTAAAAGGAAGCTGGCCGGTCAACAATTGAAATAGGCTAACACCCAGGGAAAACAAGTCCGAGTGACCTGTCACAGTTCGTCCCTCGAGCTGTTCGGGCGACATGAACGAGGGCGTGCCCAGTACGATGCCGGTGCGCGTGCTGCCGGCGCCGGTCAGGCGCGCGATGCCGAAGTCCGTGATCTTGAGCACATCCGTGCTCGGATCGTACATAAGATTTGCGGGCTTGATATCGCGATGCACGACCTGCTGCTTGTGTGCAAATCCCAGCGCATCGGCGGTGCGGCCGATGATTTCAAGCACCTTGCGCGGCTCCAGCAGATTGTCCGCCCGCGCATAGTCGCTCAAGTGCTTGCCCTTGAGATACTCCATTGCAATGTAGGCCAGACCGCGTTCCTCGCCGACGTCGTAGATGGTTACGATGTTCGGATGATTGAGGCGGCCGGCGGTTTCGGCTTCGCGAAAAAAACGCGATCGCGCCTCGACCAGTTCGGCGTCGCTGAATTCACTGGCGAGCGGGATCGCCTTGATCGCAACCAAGCGGTTGATGGCCGTATCACGTCCCAGGTAGACGATGCCCATGGCGCCGCGTCCGATCTCGCGCTCGAGTTGATATCGGCCGAGGCGATCGTTATCGGGCAGGGCCGCAGCGCCAGCGGGTGAGGGCGACGGGGCTGCGGGCGCCGGTGCCGGTGCCGTAAGCGTGGCGGATCGGACGGCAGTTTTTGCTGCGACCGCCGATTTTGCCGCGGCGGCCGATGCCGCGGCGGCCGATGCCGCGGCGGCCGATGCCGGGGCGGCCGATGCCGCGGTGCGCGGTGCCGTGGTGTCAGCCGCCTTTGGCTTGGCGCGCTCCGCGTCCATCAGCCGCCGCAGGCGCGCGGCGACATCCCGGTAGGTGTTGTCAGCGCGTGCCAGGTGACGATACACGGCGGTGGCCTGGGGTCCCCGACCGCGTTGCTCCAGTTGGCCGCCCAGCGTGTACAAATCGCTGAGCACGGTGGCACTTGGCTTGCGGCCCTTGAGTTCCGCGAAGCGCTGCTCAAAATTATCAAGAAGGCGCGCGGTATCCGTGCCCATCGGTTGGGGGATTTTAGGGGCGGGGACCGCTGCGGCTGACGCCGCGAAGCGGCTCCACAGAAATAGCGCGCTGCCGCCGCACAATAAGACAATCCCTGGCAGCCACAGCCAGGTGTCCACGTGGGCGACGGCGCGGAGCAATAGGCCCGAGCCTAATGTCCCCAAACCCACAATTGCGGCGATCAGCCCAAATTTGCGCATGCAATAGACATAATCCAAATCGAGAAGCCCGGCAGTATAGGTGATCGGGCTGTAGGAACGGCAATGCTAAGCTCACAAATCGACGCGAAGGAAGCCAATGGCGAAGTCAAAAGAGGTGTTTATCTGTCAGAACTGCGGAGCCGCTTCGCCGAAATGGCAGGGGCAGTGCGCGGGCTGCGGTGAATGGAACACCTTGCTGGCAGATATTTCGCCCGCAAGTCCCGGCAAACGGACCGTTTCTGCCAGAGCCTCCCGGCCTGATATTTCTAAGTCCTTGGCCGCCGAGGCCATAGTCGAGCAACCTCGCTTGAGCACCGGCTCTATCGAGCTTGATCGCGTGCTGGGCGGCGGCCTCGTGCCGGGCTCAGTCACCTTGATCGGCGGCGATCCCGGTATCGGCAAGTCGACTCTGATGCTGCAGGCTGCCGCGGCGCTCAACGGATTGGGACCGGTGCTGTATGCCACGGGCGAGGAATCCTTGAAGCAGGTCGCACTTCGCGGCCGGCGCCTTGGGCTGGGGGCTGCCACCGCCCGGCTGCTCGCCGAGACCTGCGTGGAAGACATCGTCGGGTCGGCGAAGAGCCTCGCGGCGCAGGTGCTCATCGTCGATTCCATCCAGACCATGCATTCGGAACGCATCGACGCGGCTCCGGGGGCCGTCTCGCAATTGCGCGAATGCACGGCGGAACTGGTGCGTTTTGCAAAGGCCAGCGGCACGGCGGTGCTGCTCGTCGGCCATGTCACCAAGGAAGGACAAATCGCCGGTCCTCGCGTGCTCGAGCACATGGTCGACACCGTGCTGTACTTCGAGAGCGACACCGGCAGCCGCTATCGCGTGCTGCGATCGGTGAAGAACCGTTTCGGCGCAGCCAATGAAATCGGCGTGTTCGCCATGGTGGAGCAGGGCCTGCGCGAGGTCACTAATCCATCGGCAATATTTTTGTCGCGGCATCCCGAGCCGGTTCCCGGCAGCGTCATCACTGTGATGCGCGAAGGCACGCGCTCGCTGCTGATCGAAGTACAGGTGCTGGCGGATATGAGTCTCGGCGCGAATCCGCGGCGGGTGGCGGTGGGCATCGACGGCAATCGCCTCACCATGCTGCTGGCGGTCGCGCATCGCCACGCGGGATTGCAGCTGCAGGGCCAGGATGTATTCGCCAATGTCGTCGGCGGTGTGCGCTTGGCGGAGACTGCCGGGGACCTCGCCATCGTCATGGCGGCACGCTCGAGCTTGCGCGATGCGCCGGTCCCCAATTCACTCATCGCCTTCGGCGAGATCGGACTCGCCGGCGAAATACGTCCCGTGCCCTTCGGCGAGGAACGGCTGCGCGAAGCGGCGAAGCACGGCTTCAAGTCGGCCGTGGTGCCGGAAGCCAATGTGCCGAAGCGCCCGCCTGAGGGGATGATGGTGCGCGGCGTGACGCGATTGAATCAGGCGCTCGACCCGTCGTGATGGCGAGGCTGCGCCCCCCCCCGCGGCGCAGTTCAGGGCGGCGTGGCCGCGGGCGGCCGGATGCGCACAGTCTTGATGGCGTTATCGCCGGTCTGCAGCACTTCGAGCATGTAGTCCGCTAATTTCAAAGTGGTGCCGACTTCGGGAAGGGTTTCCAGGAACTCCACGATCAAGCCGTTCAATGTCTTGGGTCCGTCGGTGGGCAGGTTCCAGCGCATGGATCGATTGAGCGCGCGGATGGTGGTCGACGCGTTCGCCACGAAGCTGCCGTCCGCTTCGGCACGCACATCCTTATGCATCATGGTGGCGGGATCGGTGGTGAACTCGCCGACGATTTCCTCGAGTATGTCTTCGAGAGTCACCAGCCCCTGAATGTCGCCGTACTCATCGACGACGAAGGCCATGCGGCGCTTGTCGCGCTGGAAATTCACCAATTGAGTATTGAGCGTGCTGCCCGAGGGCACGAAGTACGCCTCGCGAACGCGGGCCGCTTGAATAAGATCGTCCCGATCGAGCCGGCCGCGCGCTAGTTCGTGCACCACCTGTTTCATATGCAGCACGCCGATGATGCGGTCGATCTCGCCTTCATATACCGGCAGACGCGTGTGCTGACTCTGGCGCAGCTGCTCGAGGACCCGGTCCCAAGCATCATCGACGTCGATGCCGACGATCTCATTACGCGGCACCATGATGTCTTCCACGGTGGCATTTTCCAGATCCAGAATGCTCACCAACATCTGCTGGTGGCGATGCGGAATCATCGCGCCGGCCTCGGCCACGACGGTGCGTAGTTCCTCGCTGCTCAGGGAATTGGAGGCCTGTTGCGGCGAGACGCCGAACAGACGCAGCACCCCATTGGCGAGCAGGTTCGTGGCCCAGACAAAGGGATACAGCAGCAGCAGCAGTGGCGTATAGATGTAGGCCGCCGGCAACGCCAGGCGTTCCGGATGCAGGGCACCAAAGGTCTTGGGCGCAACCTCGCAAAAGATCAACAACACCAAGGTGAGAGCCGCTGCGCCGAAGGCCAGTATGAATTCGCCGCCGAAGCGCAGGGCGATGAAGCCCACCAACATCGGCGCGGCCACGTTGACCAGCGTGCTCAACAATAGGATCAAGCCGATGAGTCGATCGGGGTGAGCGAGCAGCTTCTCCGCCAGCCGTGCGCCGCGATGCCCTTCGTTGGCGCGATGCCGGAGGCGGTAGCGGTTCAAACTCATGAGAGCCGTTTCGCTGCCGGCAAAAAATGCGGCGAGAAACAGCAATCCCGCCAAGGCGGTGAACAGTAGTCCTAGTGAGGGTGGCTCCATGAGGTGAGGCCTAGCCCCAGTGCCGTCCGAACACGTATTCGAGCACGAACTTCACGCCGAAATACGCCACGGCCAGGACGCCGAATCCCCACAAGGTCCAGCGCACCGCCGAGCGCCCGCGCCATCCGAATCGTATGCGTCCGATCAGCAGCACGCCGAACAGCAGCCACGCGATGAGCGATAGGACGGTTTTTTGCACCAGGTTCTGGGTGAACAGATTGGTGACGAACACGAAACCCGTAAACAAGGCTAGAGTGAGCAGCACGAAGCCCGTGCCGATGAGCCTGAACATGACTCTCTCGAGCGCGTCGAGCGGCGGCATGCCGCTAGGCAGGTCGGCAATGCGCCGCGTGCGCAGCCGCCGGTCGAGAAATACCAGCAGCAGCGCGGTGACCGCCGCCGCGAATAGCAGGGCTGCGGCGCCCATTGAGAGCAGGATATGCGCGGTGAGTTCCCAACCGGGTGCCGAGGCTTCAGCGAAGGTGCGCCCCGCGCCGGTCATGGCGGCCCCGAACGCTGCGCTCGCGAGCAAGATGGCGCCCAGCACCCGATTCTGCTTGTCGATGGAAATGACAGAGGCAAGCACCGCGAGCGTCCAGGCGAGCAGCGAGAGCGCCTCGGGCAGCCCGATAGACACCGGCCCCTTGATGCGCATGGTGTGCATGATGGCGTCGCTGTGTCCGATGATCGCCACCAGGATCAGAGCCCACGCCACGGCTTCACGCCGCGGCCGGGTAATACTGTGCAGCAACAACCAAGCGCTGCCGGCATAAAGTAAGAAGAGAGTAGCGGCGAGAATCACGGTGTGCCTAGGATATAATATCCGCACCATGTTCGACCGTCTAACCTCCAGTCTTTCGGCGGCGCTCAAGTCGCTGTCCGGCCGCGGCCGTCTGACCGACGACAATATTACCGACACCGTTCGCGAGGTGCGGCTCGCGCTGCTCGATGCGGACGTGGCGCTCAGTGTAGTCAAGACCTTCACCGACGCCGTCAAGGCGCGCGCCATCGGTGTCGAAGTCGTCAAGAGCCTCACTCCCGGGCAGGCGTTCGTCAAGGTGGTACACGAAGAACTGACGCGGCTCATGGGCGAGCCGTCCAGCGGCCTTAATCTGCGCGCGCAACGTCCCGTCGTGGTCATGCTGGCCGGCCTGCAAGGCGCCGGTAAGACCACCAGTGCGGGCAAGCTCGCGCGCTGGCTGATCGAGAAGCAGCACAAGAAGGTGCTTATGGTCAGCACTGACGTGTATCGCCCGGCGGCGATTTTACAGCTGCAAACGCTCGCTTCCCAGGTGGGTGCGGGCTTCGCCCCGGCTCATGCCAGCGAACTCCCCGTGGCCATTGCGAAGCGCGCGCTGACCGAAGCGACGTTGCAGGCCTACGACGTGCTGCTGCTCGATACGGCCGGCCGCCTGCACATCGATGCCGAAATGATGGCCGAGGTCCGGGAGCTCGAAGCCGCCGTCAATCCTCACGAGCGCCTGTTCGTGGTGGACAGCATGGCCGGACAGGACGCTGTCAACGCGGCCAAGTCCTTCAATGACGCCTTGAGTCTCACCGGCGTAATCCTGACCAAGGCCGACGGCGATGCTCGCGGCGGCGCGGCGCTGTCCGTGCGGCAGGTCACCGGCAAGCCCATCCTGTTCGTCGGTACCGGCGAGAAATCCGAGTCGCTGGAGCTGTTTCAGCCGGAACGCATCGCCTCGCGCATCTTGGGCATGGGCGATGTGTTGTCGCTGGTCGAACAGGTGCAAGGACAAGTCGACCAGGAAAAGGCGGAAAAGCTCGCCAAAAAGATCGGCAAGGGAAAGTCCTTCGATTTGGCGGACCTGCGCGACCAATTGACACAGCTGCGGAACATGGGAGGCATGGCGGCTCTGCTGGACAAATTGCCGGCTCAAATGCAGGCCAATGCCGCAGCGGCAGCTGGCGCCGTTAATGAGAAGAGCCTGAAACGCCAAATGGGGATCATCGACTCCATGACGCCGCGCGAGCGCCGCCGGCCGGAATTGATCGACGGGTCCCGCAAACGGCGTATAGCGGCCGGCGCAGGGGTGCAGCTACCGGAGGTCAACCGCCTGCTGAAACAGTTCGATCACATGCAAAAGACCATGAAAAAGCTCGCCAAGGGCGGCATGTTGCAGAATATGATGCGCGGCATGGCGGGGCGCCTGCCGCCCGGATTTGGGCGCTAGCCGGGCGCCAATCGGGCGCTATTCCAGTGACTGTCGGGTATCGCCGCCGGTAAGCTTCGGTATTCGCTGCTTATTCAACGAGTTGTTGCTCTTGAGGCCCCGATGTCATTACAATTAGCGGCTACGCTTTGCAAGGTGAATTCAAGATGGTGACGATTCGTTTGACTCGACGCGGCGGCAAGAAGACCCCGTTCTATCACGTGGTGGTGACTGACAGCCGCAAGCGCCAGGGCGGCACCAGCCTCGAGAGCGTGGGGCTGTTCAATCCCGTCGCGCGCGGTGCAGAGATCAAACTGCGCCTGAACGTGGCTCGAATCGAGCACTGGTTATCCAAGGGCGCTCACATGTCGGAGCGCGTCAAGTTTCTACTCACCAGCTTCCGCAAGCAGGCCGCGTAAGGTCTAAAAAGGGGCACGCGATGAGCGGCGAATCATCGGCGCTCATCCAACTGGGGTTCGTGGGAGCACCGTTTGGCGTCCGAGGTTGGGTCAAGCTACGTTCGCACACCGATCCTGCGGAGCGCCTGCTCGATCACCGAAACTTGACGATAGGCCGGGGAAGCGGCTGGCAGAACTACCGCATCGAGGCAAGTGGCCACAGCGGCGGGGCGCTGACCGTGAAATTGGCGGGAATCGAGGATAGAGACCAGGCACAGGCGCTGCGGGGCGCACAGGTGTGTGTGTTGCGCAGTGAACTGCCGCAGCGCGACGACAAAGATTTTTACCGCGCCGATCTGATCGGCTGCGAGGTGGTGAATCTCGAGGGCTTAGAGCTGGGAACCGTGCAGCATTTCATTGAAACGCCGGCGCAGGTTCTGATGGTGGTGCGCGGCGCGCAGGAGTATTGGATACCGGCCGTTCCGCTGCATTTGCGGCGCGTGGACTTGCAGGCGCGCCGGGTGATCGTGGACTGGAACGCGACGCCGGGCTAGATCCGGTCGGCTAGACGCGGTCGGCCACGGTTTGCCGGCAGGATGGCGCCGGGCGTCACGGGTTGTTTATGCGCATTGCGGTAGTGACGTTGTTTCCGGCGATGATCCGCGAGGCTCTGGGTCACGGCGTGCTCGGGCGGGCGGTGGAGCGCGGAGTGCTCGAGGTCGAGTGCGTTGACCCTCGCGACTTCGCGGCAGACGCGCATCGCACTGTAGATGATCGCTCCTACGGGGGCGGTCCTGGCATGGTGCTGAAGGTTGAGCCGTTGCGGAGTGCACTGCGCAACGCGGCGGCAGCTCTGCCGGCGGGCAGCCGACGCGTGTACTTGGGCGCCGATGGGCGCCGGTTTGAGCAGGCCTTGGCGCGCGAAGCGCGCAGTTGGCCTGGTTTGGTGCTGGTGGCCGGACGCTACGAAGGTGTCGACGAGAGACTCATCGAGAGCGAGACCGACGAGCAGTGGTCGATCGGTGACTATGTACTTTCTGGCGGCGAGTTACCGGCGCTGGTGGTGATCGATGCGATTGCGCGGCTGATGCCGGGAACACTCGGCAGTGCGGAATCGGCGGAACAGGAATCGTTCAGCAATGGATTGGTGGATTGGCCGCATTACACGCGCCCTCCGTCAATCGATGGACTAACGGTGCCTGCGGTGCTGATGTCCGGCGATCACGCGGCCATCCATCGCTGGCGATTGCAGCAGGCGCTGGGCCGCACGTGGTTGCGGCGGCCGGAGCTGTTGGAGCGCCGCGGCATGAATGATGAAGAGCGGGTTTTATTGGAAGAATTCAAGATGGGGCACGCCAAGGGCAGGCAGCGCATCGAAGACAGTCAAAGGTGAGGACGAATACTATGAACAAGATCATCCAGGAATTGAACGGCGAACGCGCTACGCGCAAGCTTCCTGATTTCAACCCCGGCGACACCGTCGTGGTGCAGGTCAAAGTCGTTGAAGGCGATCGCGAGCGGGTGCAGGCCTACGAGGGCGTGGTGATCGCCAAGAAGAACCGCGGCCTGAATTCGTCGTTCACGGTGCGCAAGATTTCCCACGGCGAAGGCGTGGAGCGCGTATTTCAGACCTTCAGTCCTGCGATCAGCGAGGTGAGTGTGAAGCGCCGGGGTGCGGTGCGGCGCGCCAAGCTGTACTACCTGCGTGACCTGTCCGGCAAGGCCGCGCGCATCGACGAGAAAATCTGAGCTGAGAGTGAATTCTAAGTAGAGCGGGAGGCTTTGCATGGGTGTCGGATCCGCTCTGATGGGATTCTTTGGCCTGGTATGGCGAATACTCGACGGGATCCGCAAGGTCCTGGCTCTGCTGCTGTTGCTGGTGATCTTCGGATTCATCCTCGCGGCGCTGCATACCTCGATTCCCATTGTGCCGCACTCGGCGGCACTGGTGATTTCCCCTGAGGGAGAACTGGTCGAACAGCTGGCCAGCGACCCGGTGCGCCGCGCCTTCGGTCAGGCCTCGGGGGGGCCTGCGCCCGAAACTCTGCTCAGAGATGTGACCGACGCCATCGCGGCGGCGAAGAACGACCCCCGCATCAAGCTCATCGTGCTGGATCTCGGGTTATTGGATGCGTCGGGTCTGTCCAAGCTGCAGGAAATAGGCGCTGCGCTGCGCGATTTTCGAGCGGCCGGCAAACGTGTGGTGGCCGTGGCCGATTCCCTGGATCAAACCCAGTACTACCTGGCGGCGCAGGCGGGCGAGGTGTATCTCGATCCCATGGGGTTGGTCTACCTCGACGGCTTCAGCTATTACCGCATGTTCTTTAAGGACGCCATCGACAAGCTGGGGGTCGACGTCAACGTGTTCCGCGCCGGGACGTACAAGAGCTACACGGATCAATACTCCCGCAGCGACATGGCACCGAGCGAACGCGACGAGAGCAGCGTTTGGTTGGCGGCCTTGTGGGGCGCCTACAACCAGGACGTCACGCGAGCCCGCTCATTGCCGGCGGGGGCGCTCACCGAGTTCATCGTCGACCAACCGGCGGCGCTTGCCGCGGTCAGCGGCGATGCAGCCAAGCTGGCGCTGCAGCGGGGCCTGGTCACGGCGCTGAAAAGCCGCCGGCAAATGGCCGACGAATTGAAAGGGCTGGTCGGCGAGGATGAAGAGACTCATTCCTTCAGCTCCATCAGCATGCCGCAGTATTTAGTCTCGGTGCGCTCCAAGCTCGTCCTGAAATCCAAATCGGAGTCGAGAATCGGCGTGGTCGTGGCCTCGGGCATGATTCTCGACGGCCGTCAACCGCCGGGCACCATCGGCGGTGAAAGCACGTCGGATCTGTTGCGCCAGGCACGTTTCGATAATGCGGTGAAAGCGGTGGTGCTGCGCGTCGACAGCCCGGGCGGCAGCATGTTCGCCTCGGAACAGATCCTGCGCGAGGTGCAATCCTTGCGTAAAGCCGGCAAGCCCGTGGTGGTCTCGATGAGCACTTACGCCGCGTCCGGTGGGTACTATATTGCAGCGGGGGCGAATCAAATCTTCGCCAGTCCGACGACGTTGACCGGATCTATCGGTGTGTTTTCCGTGGTGCCGACCTTTCAGCGGACCTTGGAGAAGCTCGGAGTCAAAGTCGACGGCATCGGCACCACGCCGTTGGCCGGCGACATGCGCCTGGACCGTGCGCTCACGCCCGCGACCCGTCAAATATTGCAGTCGTCTGTCGATCACGCCTATGCGGAATTCCTGCATCGCGTGGGCGATGGCCGGAAAAAGCCGATCGAGGAAGTGGATAAGATCGCGCAGGGGCGCGTATGGGCCGGCGCCGACGCACAGCGCGTCGGATTGGTGGATCACATGGGCGGCCTGAAAGATGCCACCGACGCGGCGGCAAAACTCGCGCAATTAGGCGCCGACTACGATGTCGATTACATCGAGACCGAATTGAGCCTGA
Source organism: Gammaproteobacteria bacterium (assembly GCA_040002315.1). Taxonomy (GTDB): domain Bacteria; phylum Pseudomonadota; class Gammaproteobacteria; order Steroidobacterales; family Steroidobacteraceae; genus Bog-1198. The sequence continues at coordinate 57,136 of JBDUEQ010000131.1, read as the reverse complement.
AGCAGCAATTGTTGATGCAGTTGCGCACCGAGTCGGTGGCCCTGGGTCAAATGGCGGGAATCATTCCACCGCGCAGCAACATCGAGCGGGTGCTCGATCCCGTGCTCGAGCAGGCGCGCGCCATAGCCAAGCTCAACGACCCGCGCGGGCTGTACGCGTACTGCTGGTGCCGCGAACCGCGCATCGGGCTTAAAGTGCTGGGCGGACGTTAGGTTCTGCGGCTGATGCTGCTGGAGTCGTTGGCGTGAATACAGCGCAAGCAATACTCGGGCGCAGGAGCTGCCGCGCATTTACCGCCGAATCCGTCCCTGTCGAATCCATACGCCGCATTCTGGAAACGGCGCGTCGGGCGCCGTCCGGCGGCAACTTGCAGCCCTGGCATGTGCACGTGCTGTGGGGCGAGCGCATGCGCGAATTTCGTGAGCTGGTGGCCGCCAAAGTGCAGAGCCAGCCGGAAGGCGAGGGCAGCGAGTACCACGTCTATCCGCCCAATCTCAAGGAACCGTACCGCACGCGCCGCTTCAAGTGCGGCGAGGACTTGTATGCAACCATCGATGTTGCCCGCGGCGATCGGCCCGCGCGTCTAGCGCAGTTCGCCAAGAACTACAATTTTTTCGGCGCACCCATGGCGCTGTTCTTTACCGTTGACAGGATCATGGGGCCCGATCAATGGGCCGACGTCGGTATGTTCATGCAGAACATCATGCTTCTGCTTCACGATGCTGGCCTTGAGAGCTGTCCTCAAGAGGCATGGGTCGTGTGGTACAAGACCATCGGCGAGTTCTTCAGCCTTCCGCCTGAGCGCATGCTTTTCTGCGGCCTGGCCGTGGGGCATGGAGACAAGAGCGCCCCCATCAATCGGCTGGTCACCGATCGCGCCGAGCTTGACGAGTTCGTAACCTTTGTAGGGCCGTGACTTCTTGGCCGCGATTGGCGCATCCGCCACCGATCAAGGAGTCGTTTTCGGCGCCTGACTGTCACCGGTCGCGGCGGGTAACTTGTTGCCATTGGCTTTGAACGCTGCTCCGAAGGGCGTCAGTGAAGCCCCACCCTTGGGATCCGTGTGGCACTGCGTGCACGCCTTGCCCGTTTGCTTTGCAAATACAGAAGTTGAGTTGGCGTCGCCCCAGGGGTAAAACGACAACGCGCCGACCATGAGCAGCAGAGCCGAGCCATATGAAAGTGACCGAGTGAAGGTCTTGCGGGCTGTCATAACTAGTGTCCTATCGGTACCTGGGGCGTTAGTCTAGCCTGTCGATGACACCCCTTCGGTGCGTTGACGTACACAGTCACGCTCGGGTGCGGAGTATTTGCCACTCATAGCGCCTGGCGCCGACGATCCGTCGGTTACCGAACAGACTAGTATGGGGGCCGGATGGTTTGATACGCGGGCGCCCCGATTTCCTTTCCGGCGCGGAGCTTGAGTTATGATTCATATTCGTGCGCTCTGCCTGACAAGCGCGCTTACAGCGTCCGCGTGTCTTGGCGGCTGCTTTTCGGCGGACGCCGCGGACAGCGCGGCAGGACAGAAAACCTTCGAATCGACCTGTGCCGGCTGTCACAAGCTGGCGAGCTATGCGGGCAAATCAGAGTCAGTACTCGAGACCCAGTTGCGCGGCATCGTCGCCGGCACCCTCAAGCACCCGAAGAAGCTGACGTTGTCAGTGGACGACATTGCCAACGTGGCAACCTACATTGCGGGCAACGAACCCAAATAGGCGATTCAATCGCCGATGCGGCCGAGGCTTAAGAGGGTTGCCGCACAGACCACCCTCCGCAGCACATGCAGCATATATCGATGATCGGTCAATGTGGAAATGGTCAACTGCGAGCGCTGTCAATTCACGCTGCCCTAATCTTGGGGTTGTTCGTGGTTGCTCCCGGCGTATCCAAGGCCGGGGATGGAAGCCGGCTCTACGCGCCCTGCGTAGTGTGCCATGCGCCGCAGGGCTGGGGTGCGTTGGACGGGAGTATTCCAAGCCTCGCAGGGCAACAACAGCGGTATCTTGAAAAACAGATCGACGTATTCGAATCCGGAGCGCGCATTGATAGCGCCATGCAACTGGTCGCCGAACATCCTCACTTCGGCAGCCATCAAGACGTCGTTGACGTTTCCCGCTATCTCTCGGCGCTGCAAGCGAATCCCAATCCGGTCAAGGGACCGGGCAAGAATCTAATAGCGGCTATGGAGACCTATGAGCACATCTGCGCCGCTTGCCATGGGTTCGACGGCAACGGTAATTCCGCCAACCGTGTTCCGAGAATTGCCGGTCAACAATATCCCTACCTGGCGCGCAGAATCCGGCAAGCGGCGCAACTACACATGAACCTGGCACCTCCTGAAATGGCCGGCGCGCTGCGAGGCATGGGCGAAGGCGAAAAAGACGCTCTCGCCGACTACCTGGCGCGCGCCGGGAATCCTGCGGTCCCTGACTCCGGTCTTCGATGACGATTGCTGCGTAAAAGTCGGTTGGCCCACAAGGCGGGCTTGCGACGATTGTGCCTCTGGCGATGGCAAGTACAGACCGCCGTGCAAGCATGCCGCATGCGGACTGATCTAAACATCATGCGGTAAATTTACGCCGTTGTCGCAGGCGAGCGATCTCTTCTTGATCCAAGCCCTCCAACTGTTCTTGGATGAATTTTAGGCCCGAATCGATCTCGGGCAGCAGAACATTTTCTACGGCGCGTGCGCGACGTTCGGTGCGCACGTACTCGCGTATCAGTCGGCGCAAATTGACGCAGCATGCGGCAATCTCCGCCAGCAGCGCGAGCCAATCCCGATAGGCGAGGGCGCAGGCCCGGGCTTCCGGGGTGGGATTGACTGACTGTTCCACGGCGGATGACACCGAGGGCAGCCAATGTACCTCCAGCAATTCGAGGCCGAACAGACGCGCGCGGCTGAATTGCAGGGGGGCGTCGCTTAGCGGCAGCGGCGGATAGACGGACAGTTCGTCCAGTCCGTGGCGGTTCAGGGCGGCCATCAGCGCGGCTCGGGCTGCGATTTCTGCGATGTGGGCTCGGCCTCGCCAGGTGCGCAGTCGGCCCAGCTGCCGGCGAATCTCGGCGGCGAGTAGAATCCGCTTCTCATCCAGTAGTTCGTAGCCCTCCCTGACCAGCCGTTGCTCGTCTTGAAGGTCCAGCAGCGCAACGCGGCTGATCGCAAGCTCGCGGTTGGATTCAGGCATGCGCTGCTTCGGACAAGTATCGTTCGATCTGCTGCGGATTGAGGCGCGTCAGCTCAGCGGCGGGCAAGCCGCGCAGCAGTTCCCAACCCACGGCCATGCTTTCCTCCAAAGTCCGGCGTTGCGGTTGATTCACCAATCGATCCTCGAAGGCGCGGCCGAAGGCGAGGAAGCTGCGGTCCACGGCAGGCAGGCTGTCCTCGCCCATGACACTCGCCAGGACGCGAACTCGGGTTGCGCGCGCATAGCAGGCGAACAACTGATTGGCGAGTGCCGGATGATCGGCATGCGTATAGCCCGCGCCGATACCGGCGTTCATCAACCGCGACAGGCTTGGCAATACCCGCACCGGCGGATAAATGCCGCGCCGGTCGAGCTCGCGATCCAAGACGATCTGGCCCTCCGTGATGTAGCCCGTAAGATCGGCAATCGGATGGCCGATGTCATCGCCCGGCATGGTCAGGATTGGCAACTGGGTGAGCGAGCCGGCAACGCCGCGGATACAGCCTGCGCGCTCGTACAAAGAGGCGAGGTCGGAGTACATATAGCCAGGGTAGCCTTTGCGGCTGGGAAGCTCGCCGTGACTCGCCGACACCTCGCGCAGTGCCTCGCAATAGTTCGTCATATCGGTCATGACGACCAGCACGTGCCGTCCCTCGACGAATGCCAGATACTCCGCGGCGGTGAGCGCATAGCGCGGCGTCAACAGTCGCTGCGTGGCAGGCTCGTTCGCGAGATTGAGGAACATCGCCGTATGTACCAGCGCCGCGCTGGACGCCATGGCATCCCGAAATGCCTCCGCGGTGTCGTGGGGTATGCCCATACCGACAAAAACGATGGCAAAGGCGCCCGCATCGCCACCGCGAAGCCTTGCATGCAGGGCAATTTGTGTGGCCAGACGATCGTGCGGCAGGCCTGCGCCGGAGAACAGCGGCAGTTTCTGGCCGCGCACCAGGCTGTTCATCAGGTCGATGCTGGAGACGCCGGTTTCGATGAAGTCACGCGGCAGGGCGCGAGCCGCCGGATTGATGGCGAGGCCGTCGATGCGCATACGGCGTGCCGCGGGTATGGGTGCGCCAGAGTCCGTCGGTCGTCCGATGCTGTTGAACGTGCGCCCCAACATGCCCGGTCCGACACCGAACAGCAGCGGCTCGTTCCAGATACGGATGCTGGTGTCTCGTACGCCAAGCCCAAGAGTCGACTCCAATACTTCGACGACGATGGTCTCCTCATCGAGCGAGGCAACGCGGCCCACGCGGCTGCAACCGTCACGGTCCAGCACCTCGACGAAGGAGTTGAGGCCAATATCGATTTTGCGCTCCAGGAACAACAGTGGTCCCTCGATTCGCCGGACGCTGTCCCGCAGAGTGACCTCAGGGCGCATTGACAGGATCCGGCTGCAGTGCGCCGAACTCGGCATCCATTTGCATACCGAGCTCGCCGATCGCGGTAATGCGCCCCTCGCCGAATTCCTCGCCCACACGCTGCAAGACTCGCCGGATCGGCAGTGCCGCGATGTGCTCGATCGATACACCGCGCTCAAGCGCGCTTAAGCTCAGATCCACGAAGCGAATGACCATTCCCAAGATCGCGGTTTGCCGTTGCGGTGAGCAGTAACGATCGACATCGGAGAACGAGGACTGCCGCAGCACGGCATCGTCGACCAGCTCCGCACACAGCAATGTCAGCTGCTGCGCCGGGGGCAACGCGTCCTTGCCGACGATGCGCGCCATGCGCTCGAGGTGGGCCTGTGCCTCCAACAGCTCGAGTACTCTTCTGCGGTGCGTTGTCCATTGCGGATTCCCCTGGATCTGCCACCAGCTGGCAAGCGCATCAACATCGGCACTATAGGATTGCAGCGGATTCACCGCAGGATAGAAGCGGGCCTGAGCGCGAGCACGATCGAGCGCCCAGAATGTACGCACACAGCGCCGAGTATGCATGGTGACGGGTTCGGAGAAATCCCCGGCCGGCGGGCTGATGGCGCCGATGATGGTGACGGAGCCCTCGCTGCCGTTGAGCGCATGGACCCTGCCCGCCCGTTCGTAGAATTGCGCCAGCCGAGAACTCAGATAGGCTGGATAACCCGCCTCGCCGGGTAGCTCGCCGAGGCGCCCGCTCACCTCTCTCAAGGCTTCCGCCCAGCGGCTGGTCGAGTCGGCCATCAATGCGACGTTGAGCCCCTGATCGCGAAAATATTCCGCTACCGTGATGGCGGTATAGATGCTTGCTTCGCGCGCCGCCACCGGCATGTTGGAGGTGTTGGCGATAATCACGGTGCGCTCCATCAGCGGCCGGCCGTTGCGCGGGTCCTCGAGCCGAGGTAGTTCATCGAGCACTTCGGCCATTTCATTGCCCCGCTCGCCGCAACCCACGTAGACGATTACGTCGGCATCCGACCACTTGGCAAGCGCTTCCTGCAGCACAGTTTTGCCGGTGCCAAAACCGCCGGGAATGGCGGCACGGCCGCCGCGAGCAATCGGAAACAGGGTATCGAGAACGCGTTGTCCGGTGATCATCGGTCCGACGGCGGGCATCCGCTGCCGATAAGGCCGAGGCTCCCTCACCGGCCAGGAGTGCGCGAGGGTGAGTTCCTGCAAGGAGCCGTCAACAGCGCGAAGCGTGCCGATCGATTCGTTGTCCGTATATTCGCCGGCCGCCGCTATCGAGGTCAGTGACCCTGAACTTCGCGGTGGCACCAGACACAGCTGCTGTCGCGCAGTAGCCACCACGCCGATCGATTGCCCGGCATACAGTGCATCGCCCACGCCCACCGAGGGTACAAACCTAAAGCGCAGGGTCGAGGAGGGACTCGCGCCAGGCCGGATATGAGTGGCAGACGCGGTGTCGAGCGGGCGCAACAGGCCGTCGAATATATGTCCTAGAAGTCCCGGACCCAAGCGGACAGACAGCGGCTGCCCAGTTCCGGCCACGGCATCGCCTGGTTTAAGCCCCGTCGTGTCCTCGTAGATCTGAGCGACGATTTCATCGCGGCTGAGTTGGACGATTTCCCCAAGCAGTGCACCCGGACCGACGGCAATGGCCTCATTCACGTGAAACGAATCCGACGTTCTGGCACGCACCACCGGTCCGCTGATCCAATGAATGCGCGCTTGAGTCACGGGGCACTTCGCGCCGCTTGCACCGGCAGGCGCGCCGCATTCAAGCGCAGGTATTCAGCCAGGAAGGCCGATTCGATTGCATCACGCGGTGCCAGCAGTCCGGGCACTGTGGCGTCGATGCACACATGGTCGGTGCGAATTTTGAGGCCGGCGCGCACACTTGAGTTCGGGCTCCATTCGACCGCGCTCGCTCCCTTGTCAACGGCATGCTTTGCCCATCTGTCGCGTTCGCTGTCAGTCCAACTCGGGCTGCTTTCGATGCGCCAGGACCGTCCCGCCAGCAGAATCGCTGCCACAGCCACCGCCGCTTCAATCCACGCTTGCCGCTGCGAGAGGTCGTCCCAACGCCGCTCGATGACGGCGGGCATGTCGATCCACATGCGTTGCAGCAGCACTTGGCTCTCCCGCTGTTCATCCTGGCGCGTTTCGATCTCGGCGCGCGCCGCGGCCTGCCGTAATCCTTGTTCGATTCGCGCGCGTTCTTCGGTGATCGCATTGCGTACATTCGCCAGCGCCTCGATCCGCGCGGCCGCGACAATCTGACGTGCCTGTAGATCTGCAGCAGTCCGCAGGGCGGCGCAGCGTTGCTCGCGGTCGCTCGCCACCCGCGCCAAGAGGGCTGCGGCCTGAAGGTCGAGCGCACTCTGCGGCATGCGTGTCGTGTCGGATGGCGATGCGTTCACACTGCCACTCCCAGCGCGCGACGCACTTCATCGTCGATGTCGGGCGGCTCGCGGCCATGTCGAAGGTCCGCAATCACCATCAGCAGCGGGCGCTGCAGCAGCAGCGCGGGACGCAACTGCATATCGGGCAGGAGAGCTGCGAGAGCGGCAGTGATCAGCACCAAATCAGCGCCGCGAAGCGCAGCGCCGAAACACTCCGCGACGCCGCTCGCGTCGGGTATCTGCACTTGCAAGCCCGCCAGCCGCCAGCCGACGGCAGTGATCTCATCGGCAATGATCACGCAATTCATCAGGCGATGCGATTGAGAATGAGTATGGACACGATCAGACCGTAGATGGCGATGCCTTCGGCCAACCCGACGAGCACCAGGGCGCGGCCGAACAGTTCGGGCTTCTCGGCAATGGCACCGATGGCCGCGCTGCCCACCCGGGCAACCGCATACCCTGCGGCGAGGGCTGCGAGCGCGGTCGACAGCGCCGCAGCCATGAAGGCCCATCCCACCAATTGCGGATTCGACTGCGCCACGGCAGCGACTTGCTCGGCGCGTGCGGATTGCATTGCAAGCAGCAGCAAGGTCGCGGCTACGCCGATGATCAAGGTGAGGGCGGCTACAGCGCGGCCCAATGAAGGGCTGCTGCGGGCGATTTTAGTCATGTCGATTTCCTAAAGTGGGCCATGATGTTTATGGGCGGAGGGTTGTGCAAAGGCCGGAATGGCCGGCCGGATCCGCGCAAGAAGCGGATGAAAAATTCAAACAGCACGAGGCGCGTGGTCTGTATGCCAACCACCAGGCCCTCTATGACGATCAACAGCGCATTGCCCAACGCCAGCGCCAACAGGGCAATCGGCCGTGCGTCAATCCCGCCCGCAAGCGCAAACACGGCCGCGGCGAGGCCGGCATGCGCCAAGGCGAACGCCCCCACGCGCACGAACGACAAGGTGTTGACGAAGAGCTGCAGCAGGGTTTCGAGCGCCTCTCCCAAGCTTACTCCCAGGCGTCGCAGGCGAGATGGCGCTCCAGCGCCGTCACCAATGCAGTACCACAGGAGGCCGGCCGGAATCGACCATAGCGCATGCCTGTCGAGAGTGCTGCCGATCAATCCGAGATAACACAACCCCAGGCCGGCACGCGTCGCCCACCACAAGCGCGCTTGACCCACCCAATAGTGTTGAACCGCATCGAGCACCAGTCCGAGCAGAATGATGGCGCTGCCGCCGGCCACGCTGACACCGAGCAGGGTGAGCGGCTGCTGCATGGGACGCAGCCACAGGGCCGACAAAATATCCTCGCGTGCAAATACGCTGCCGAACAGCACACCGAACGCCATGGCGGCAATGCCACCGGGAATCAACAGTGCCGTCGCCGGATACCTCCTGCGCAATCCCAAGCCCGCGGCCACCAGCACCGCACCCTGGCCGACGTCGCCGAACATGAATCCAAACATCAACGGTGTCAGCAGCGCGAGGATCATGCTGGGGTCTGCCTCGTTCGCGGCCGGAACACCTAACAGTCCGCCGAACACTTCGAACGGCCGCGCCCAGCGCGGATTGCGCTGCAGTATTGGCGCCACGATATCCCGCGGCGCCTGCGGAAAATGCAGCAAGTAATGCACCTGCGCGCGGCGCAATGTCGCCTCGAACCGTGAACCGCTTGGGTCGCTGGTCCAGCCGGTAATCCACGCGAAATGGGGCGTGCCGGCAAGTTCGGGAACCTGATTGACGAACCATTGAATGAATGCAAGATCGGCCAGCGCGGCGGCGATTCCGTGTACCTGATCGAACTGGGATAGCCGGGAACGGAGCTCGGCCGCTTGGCCTGTGATCTGCTCGAGGCGCACGCTCAGCAACGCCGTGACGGCTACCGGATCGGCGGGCAGCGATTCGGGAAACACGAGCCGCTGTGCCTTGACTGCAATCAATTCGTCATCCAGCGCCGCCATCTGCGCGCACGGTCCGACGGCAAGCATATAAGTCTGCTCGCCGCACTCGATGCGGTCCACCAATACCACGGGCGGAATATCCAACGCACCGGTCTTGGGCGCCAGTAGATAAACATGACTGGCGAGGAGGGGGCCCGACCGACCGAACAGGCCGAGATTCGGCAATCCGGCGCGGGCTCGTGCGAACAGCGGCTGTATTAGTTCGATCTCGGTTTGCTCGTGCGCCAACCGCTGCAAACAGACGATCGACGAGTCGGCGCTCGACACCCAAGTGTGCAACTGTGCCAATGCCTCGTTCGAGATCTGTTCTGGCTCGCGGCGGCGCGCGACCGGCGCACTGGCCGCGGCGGGCCAATAGGCCGCGTACTGTTGGGCCAATCGATGGTATTCCTCGATAGCCGCCCTCAACGCGGGAAGTTGATGTGCCGCTAATCCGTCGGTGTGCGATTCCAGCTCTACTTGCCCCGTTGCAGCAAGACAACGCAAGGCCGGAGCCAAATCGTCGCGCCCGGTCAGCAGTTCGAACCACGTGGCATTCGCCGGACGTAGCAGCATCAGGCAGCTTCTTCAGTGGGCACCGCGAACAGGCAGCGGCTGACCAATCCGCCACGCAATCGCTCCAGATCCATGGCCAGCAAAGCCAGATAGCAGAGAGTCGCAGCCACGGTTCCGGCGCCGGCGCGAAATAACCGGTTCAACCGTTCGGTCAACTGTTGTCGCGCTGCCGCGCTGGTATTCTCTCCTGCAAGGCGCTGTCCGTAGTTGTCAAGCGCGCGCAGCACCGCAGCCAGCAGATGCTGTGTATGAGCGTCGGTGCGCGGTGCTAAGGTTCGCCAGTGCGACCGCCACAGAGCGCCGATCCCAGCGCTTCCATCCAAGGCCGGTTGAAAGATGTCGAGCGCCGTCCCGTGGAAGGCCACGGCACGCTCGCCGAGAGGGCGCTGCGCAATCGGACCCCATACTGGATCCGTCATCATCCAAGCGGGCGCGGGCTCCGCACGCGCCAGCTGTGCGAGCAGACTCAAACTAGGCAACCAGCCTAGCCACAACAGCCACGCCTGCCACTGGTGTGGATGCCAAGCGGCAACCGCGGCGACATGACGTTGCCATTCGAGACGCAGATGGCGTTCGATGGCATGACTGTCGCGCGTTTTATCGAACGCCGCTACCCACCCGGCGAGTTCCGTGGTGCGCACGGCATCCAAGTACTGGCCCAGATCGTGACTGGACTCAAGCCGTCGCCACGCACTTTCGCCCAGTCGCCTGCCGTAGTCGGCCTGCACCCGCGTCAGTGCATATTCGATATTGCCGTCAGGCGCCATTGATGTCCCGAATTTCTTGCGTCGAGGTAAGGCTTAAGGCCAGGCGATCGAGGGACTCGCTGCGTCGGATGGGATCGGAGAGCTGCCCAACGGCCGCGGCCGCCGATTTCCGATGAGTTTCGGCAATTTCGGCGGCGTGCAGCTCCAAACCACGAGCGGCTCGAGTGTGCAGTGCGACGATGCGCCGCTGCGCGCGTTCGAGGATGCTCCGTGCTTTTTGTCGTGCCCCTTCAATAGTGACGGCGCACTTTCGCTCGCATTCGGTCACCGCGGATTGCGCATCACGCTCGGACTGCAGCACCCTGTCCATGGCCGCCGCCACCAACCTGTCAGACGCCGCGCCCGTCCCGTCTGACCGTGTTGCGTGGGACTGCACGGCGCCTCCTAGGGGATCGCAGGCGTCAACGTAATCACTCGCGCCCCGCGTCGCGCCGCCGGCACGCGGTTTGCAAAATGGGTGGGCTTGACGATGAGCACATCGCAAGTCAAGCGATCGAGCAAGCTCTCGGCCGTATTGCCGATGAACCAGCGCTTCAGACCCGATCGGGAGAGCGCGCCCATGACCACGATGTCGCTATGCGTGGCACGAGCGACCTGTTGTATGGCCTCGACCGGCGGGTTGCCATTGAGATGGCGCCGGCCGCGCGGAATCTTCGTCGATTGCAACAGCCGATCCAATTGCCGCATTGCTGCCGCGGCGAACCGGGTATTGATCTCGGCCGCCTTCTGCGGACTGAATGCATCGATGGCCCTCGTGCCGCTCAGCACCGAGGGATGTGCGTGCACCACATGCAGGCTGCCGCGCAGCGCGCGCGCGACCGCCGTGCCGATCGAGAGGATAGTCTCGTCGAGCTTCGCCGGCTTTGCGAAATGCGTGGGATCCACAGCGGCGAGCACGATCGGGTGTCGGTAAGCTCCGGAACTCTTTGTCAACAACACCGGAACCGGACACAGGCGCAGTAGTTCCCAGTCGTTTAGATGCAAGAACCACGGCGCTATGTGGCGTCCCGCGTGCCGCTCCGCCACCACCATATCGGCCTTGACGCGCTTGGCACGCCTCACGATGGCCTCATAGGCGGGATAGTCCCATTCCGCTGCAACCGTGATCGCAGCCCCTGGACCGCGCAATCGCTCGGCGATGACATCGAGCCGCTTGCAAACCCGAACGCTCGCCTTGCGTTCCAAGTCCTTGGCGCTGCCTTCACCCACGCCATAGAGTTCCGCCATGAGCGGTGTGGTGATCGCATGGAACAATTCGAGCTTCGCGCCCAGCGCCTTGGCAATTTGCGCGGCCTTGGTGACCGCTGGCTGCGAGCGCGCGGCGGGATCCTTGACGGCAACCAGAATGCGACGTATTGAAGGCATTAGACGAACCTCAAGTACACCCGCCGAACAGCGGCGAGTTGTCGATGTAGATGCGGTACGAGCACACGAGCTCGCCCTGCAGATCCAGGACGTTTGCGAACGGCACCGTGATCGTGGTTCCGTCGAGGCGGCCATAGCTCACCTCCCCCTCGCAGGCGACGCCGGTGGGCGTGCTCCAAGTTCGGATCAAGCGATGACGGCAGGATGCGATCGCGGCAAAGAACCCGCCCACGGCAGCGCTGATCGCTTCTGAGCCGGTCACCGTTGGAACGTTGCCGAAGCGAAAATGCGCATCCGGGGTCAGCAATGCGGCAAAGCCTGCCGGGTCGCGTGCATCGATGGTCGCGAACAAGTGCTCCCACCAGGCTTGGCCGGGCGCGATGACGCGTTTCACCAGCGCAGGGTTTCGCGAGTGCATTTAGAACTTATTTCGAAGCAGAATCGCCACGATCAAGACGACGCAGCCCAGAGCGTGGACGGCCAGGGTCAGCTCGATGCTTTTCCTCAGCCGCGGACGCGCCGCGCGTTCGCTCGATATGCCGCGCACGGCACGCAGACCAAGGCCGGCGAAAATTAGCGCTGGCAGCCCGAACCACAGCGGCAGCATGTGACGCGCGATAGCCGCTCCCGAGGCAGCCAGCGCGATTAGGGTGAGGCCGCCGTAGAGCCGGCGCGCTCCGCCCGCGCCCCAGCGCACCACGAGAGTGCGTTTGCCTGCGCGACGGTCCGCCTCGATGTCGGGGACCTCGTTGATGATCAGGATCGCCGCCGCCCAGGCGCTCACCGGGAGACTGAGGAGCAGCGCATCGGCATCGATGATCCCGGTTTGCAGCCACACGCTGCCAAGCACTGGCAGTACCCCGAAGCCGATCGCCACGGTCGCTTCGCCCAGGCCGCGCGCCGACAACTGTACGCCGGGCAGGGAATAGAGAAGTCCGAGCGCAAGTCCGGCGATTCCAAGCCCAATCACGGCCGGACCGCGCAACACGGCGAGCACCAGGCCGAGCAGCAGCGCGGCGCCGGCCAAACCCAACGCGAGGCGAGTCATCTGACTGCGCGACAGAAGTCCTGCTTGTATGAAGCGCGAGCCGCCCGTATAGGGGTAGATGCGGTCGGTATTGCCGGCGTCTGCGCCGATCACATCATCGCCGACGTCGTTGTAGACATTGGCTGCCGCATGGGCAAGCACCATGGCGCCGAGAGCAAGTGCGAACATCCGGCCGTCGAAGCGGCCAAAGGCCGCGCCGGCCCAGGCGGTGCCGACAAGCACCGGCGACACCGCCGCGACCATGAAAGGCGGCCGCGTGGCCAGAAACGCGCGGCGTGCCGCGGCCGCGAGGCCCGGCCCGGCCAGTGCCGGCGATGGCTCGTCGATCGGCGGGTGCGCGTCGAGCATGGAGGACGGCTTGTTCACTTGACACGGCCTCATGGCGATTTATCCGTCGCGGTGTTGTCTCGACCGAATTGATAGCGCGCGGTGACCCCAAACACATTCACATTGTCGCGATAGGGCTGAACACCCAGCGCCAATAAGGTCGGTACGGTGGAGGGAGCGACGCCGTTCAACGCCCAGTCATTGGAGTTGTATTGCTCGCGCGTATACCGGAAATGGATCTGCGTCGCAGCTGTCCACTGATAGCTGACCTCAAAATGCGCTGTATCGAGTCTGGTCCAATTCTGCGGAAATGGCTGCTGCAGTCCTCCGGCCGTAGTGTCGGTATTGTCATACGAGGGTGCATGCATATAGTCCAACGACAGTGTCCAGCGTTCCTGCGGCACCCAACGTCCGCCGATCCCCAGATTCCAAAAGCGCTGCGTCATGGCGGCAAACCACGTCGGCGTGCCGGCGCCCGCCGAGCCGTTCTGCAGATTGAACAATCGCTCGTAGCCGCCGTCGATGTACGCGCTCAACGTGTCGCGTGGTGTCCAGGTGAGCATGGTCGATCCGCGCTGCTCGTGCGTGGCGAGCAGGCCGCGCACCGAGGAGCGATAGTCGTCCTTCGCGATCGACCCCTCCATGGACCAGGCGAGCGTTGCCGTCGCAGCCCAGACACTGGTGAAAGTCGAGAACACTCGATCGCGCGGCGCATAATTGTACGCGTAGATCTGCGAGCTCTCCGCGGGCGGTAAGGCGCCGGCATCGAAGGAGGAGGACTTGCGCAGGCCGTTGCCGATTTTCACGGTGAAACTCAAGGGAGCAATGGGCGTGATCGTGGCGTGACCCGAGCTTTCCGCATTTTGGGTCCACGTGACGATTTGTCCAGGTCCGTAGTGAATTTCATCGAGCTTGCCGCCGACGCCGATCCGCAGCCAGTGCGCAACGGTGTAGTCGGCACCGCCGTCGAGGTGCATGCGATCCTCGCTGTAGCGCGGCGTCATCGCCTCACCGCTCGGGAAGGTATCGGTGGCGATGTAGGCGATGATGAGCGGTGTGGTTTTGTCGTCTCGGCCGTCGTAGCGTGCATTGCCGCGCAGATTGAGTTTCGGCCAAGGTCGCGATGCAAGTCCCAGTGAATAGTGCGACAGATGCACATCACCATCAAGGGAACGTGGGTCCGGAACCGTGGAACCCGGCAGGGAACTGACGGGTAGGAAGGCCGCGTTTTGCTTGAGCGTGCCGAGCGACGCGGCGAAAGTGAGCGTCGTGGACCACGGCAGCAGCACGTTGCCGACTGCCGCAAGCTGCTGCAGATTATTACTCGGCGGCACACCCAGCCGACCTTGCAGCGAGCCCGGGACGATGGGCAGGTAGGGGTTCGCAAATGTAACCGAATCATTGTTATCGCTGAACCACGAGCCGGTGTAGGTCAAGCGCAGACTTGCTGTGCGCGCTGCCCACGCGGCGCCGCCTTCGAAGGAGTTGGTGACGTAAGCGAACGGCTGCGGCAGCTGCACCGCCTCCGTTAGAAAGCTTGCGCTGGTAAGGCCGGTGCCGACATGCTCCTGACGCCGCAGTTCCCCGAAAAGCGTCCAGCGGTCGCTTGCGAAGAAGCGGGCAAGCAATGCCGTGGTACGGCGATCCGATTCGAGCCGTGCGGATGAGAGGCTCGAGTTCAGCGCGCTCATGGCAGCCGTACTGCCGGCCGGCACCCATCCCGCGGGCAGCAGCAGGATCGTGCCATTGGCCTGAAACGGAGTGGCTCCCGTGTCATACAGGCGCGCTGGCTGACCGTCGTAGCTGACACGCAGATCGTAGCGGCCTTCGCGTCCGCCCTCCACGTAACCGTCGCGAGAGGCGAGACCCAGTCTCTCGAGGTCGTAGTTCAAGTACGCACCGTCGTTGCCGCGTGCCTGTCCGGATCCCGAGACGTCCGCATACGCCCCGCTATGATCGACGCCGGTATAGCGGCCAAACGTCGCGTTCGTGCCGCTTGCGTACATAACGCCCGCCTCAGACGTCGTCTCAAACCCCTGCAGGAACGGGCACTGCATGCACTTCCAATCGCTGGTGTCAGGCGCCGGGTCGGCCGATGCGTCCGCGATGGTGAAAACAGCCGCTGCGGCAAAAACTGCCCGGGCGCACCAAAGGCGCCACGCGTGAGAGGTCGATGAAAGGGCCTTCATTTGTAATCGCCTACCGCATCAGCGCGCGGCCCGACGGATGGTTCGAGCCGTGAACCTGTGAGTGACAATTGATGCAGCCGCCGGCGAGCAAATAAGTGCTCGGGGCTGAGCCGGGCAAGCCCTGCGGCGTATTCGCGATAGACGGATGTCCCGCGCCCCCGTGGCAGGTCTGGCACAGAAACGGGGTGCGTATTTTCAGGAGCGCCGGCTGCGCGGAGCCGTGGGGATCGTGGCAATTGGCGCAATTCTCCGCAACCGGCTGATGTTCCCAGAGAAACGGGCCGCGAAATTCGGTGTGGCAGCTTGTGCACGTTTCGGTGATGCTGTTCTTGACCAGCTGCGCGGGCGCGCTCCCGCCGTGCGGTAAGTGGCAAGACGTGCACGCCATCTTTCCTTCGCGTAACGGATGATGCGAGGGCTTGAAGATAGCCGCACGCTGCGCCTGATGACATGCGGTGCACACCTCGATCTGCGTCGCGGCTGTCTTTACCGGATCCTTGGCGGCGTGCAGTGTATGACAGGCGGCGCAGGCCACGTTGTTCGCGGCATGTGCGCTGGACGCCCAGTCGTGCGCGGCGTTCGTTTGATGGCATCCCAGACATTTCGCGTTCTGCACAGATACCGGCGTGACCGACTTAGAACCAAAGGCGACCATGCCGGCGAGCGGTCCTCCGCCGGCCGCCACATGCGCACCGCCCGGTCCATGGCAGGCCTCGCATTGCAGGCCGCCATGGCCGAACGGACCATGCGGATCGTCCGGACGCGCGTGCTTGGTGCGGAAGATGCCGGTCACGGTCGCATCGCTGTGACAGCTGAGACAACTGTCCGCTCCCTGCGGACTGTAGGCGGCGGGCGCCGGCGCAGGCCCCGCGGTTGCCGACGAGGCTGCAGCCGGCGTCGCCGCAGCCGGTGTCGCCGCCGGATCGGCCGCGAGCGACCGCATCCCGGCCACCGCCAGCAGGGCCGATGCAACAATCGCGAAGTTGCGTCGAATCTCTGTCACTCAATCGCCCGCAGCGAAGCCGTTGCGCAGCGCCTTCATGTCACTGGTAGCTCGCAAGCTTGTGAACCACCGCCACATCGGCGATCCCTCCGGAGCCATGGCATATCGAGCAAGTCTCGGTCGAGGCAGGGTTCAAGGCGCCGGCCGCGGACTTGGTGGCGGCAAAGTTGCCGCCGTTCTGCGTCATATGGGTCATGGCCGTCGTATCGGTGTGGCAGCTCGAGCAAACCGCGGAGTTCGGCGAAATGACGACGTCGTCGGTCAGCGTTTGTCGATCGTTGGCATGAATGGTCGTGCCCTGCACCACGCTCGCATCCACCGGGTAATAAGTGCCGGCGTTGTGACACGCCGCGCAATTGGCGAGGCTGGCGTTCGCGGAACTGGGGTAACGAACGTTGAAAGTGGCCGCATTGCCGCCGAAGGCGCAGATGGTGACGCCGCCCGTATAGGCGAATGGATCCCCGGAGGCGTGAATCTTGTGGATCATGACTTTGAAGTCGATGGGATTATCCGCGGTCCCCACGGCACAGGCACCCGACGCGGCAGTGTGCATGACGGCATCCGTGGCATTCGGGTTATGGCACGAAGCGCACAGATTGATATTGTCCGTGCGGTTCTCACCGTGCAGCGTCAGGACCCGATGGCAGACGTCGCACTTGGCGATATCGACGATGGCGTTGCGCGGCGTGGGCGCCGCATCGGTGATGGCGTACGTCAGTTCGGCGCCCTTCACACCAAGCGAGGTCGCCGTGGTGCCGGTCGGGGTAGTGTCGGACAACCCTGAGATGTTGGCCAGCGCGACGACCGCGCGGCCCTCCAATGCCGCGACACCCGATCCCGTGGCGGTGGTCGGAATGGCGATCGCCGCGGGCTTGCTGAACGACCCATCCGCATTATGGGTCATGGTCCCGCCGCCCGCCTTGAAGTCGATGACCACCGGCTGATTCGGCGATCCGGCGCCGGGGCCGGTGGCGCTGCCCGACCCGATGTTGTTGAAATCGAGAGTGTTCCAGGCCACATCGAGTCGCAGGCTGGAACTCGCGTTCTGGAATGGCCCGCCGGCGGTGGTGATGTCGTAGGCCGCATTGCTGTTGGTCGGATCGGTGACCCTGATCGTCGCCACCGGGGTCTGACCGGGTGCCGTGTTGGTGAGGCTTATGACCGTGTACTGGAATTTTTTGATGGCGGCGTCCACCGGTGTCTGGTGCGCCGCCTCAACCTGCAAAGCGCCGTTGTCGATGTTGCTGCCCGGACCATGGCAGGTCGAGCATTGGCTGTCGTTTGCAACGATGCCCGAGCTATGACCCGCGCCGGTGGCGAAATTCACATTATCGTGGCAGGAACCGCAGGCAGCCGCGGAGGGCGCGCTGCTGAAGTTCCCGGCTTGCGGAGTGTTGGCGTCGTTCACATCGTGACACGTCGCGCAGAAGCGCTGGCCGGTGCCGGAGACGGCCGGGTTGTTGCCGCTGGCATCGCCTTGCGGATACGCCACGGTAGAGTAATCGCTGATCGAACTGCGATACCCGAAGATGTAGTAATTGCTCTGTGCGACGCCATTGCCCGTGACGGTGGGCAGATCCTCGCCCATGTGAATCTTGTGGAACATCACCTTGAAATCGAGCGAGTTGCCGCTCGACGGATCGAGGGAACTGGGGTTGTGGCACATCACACAGTACTTGACCTCGGTGCGGGCGCCGCCATGCCAGGCGAGGACCTGGTGGCAGTTCTTGCAGGTCTGATCCTCGACGATGTCGAACTGCGCGATGCCCGTCGTCGCGCCCGTCGAGGGCTGAAACGTGTACACCGGGCTGTTCGCCGCGATCTCCGCGCCCGAGGCGTCGGTGACGCCGCGGATTTCGAAGCCCACCCGATGAGTGAGCGCCGCGGAATAGGTGACGGCCGGATCAGAGGCGATATCCTTGGAAAACGTATATTGATATGTGCCGTCGCCGTTATCGACGAACATCCCCGCCGTGCCCGCCTCGATGGTCGCCTGCGGCTGCGGCGTGGTGCCGACGACAGGGTCTGCGGTCGTGCCGGCGCCGGCGGCCGCGGGAGCCGCCGGCCCATAGATGTACGACTGCCACTGGCTCGACACCAGAGGAGCGGGTGTCGCCGTCTGCGGCGGGACCGCGGCGATCTGGGTGCCTGCCGGAACGAGCTTTGCGACCGCGAAAGAGACCTGGCCCGCTGTCAGACCCGAGAGCGGCTGCCCAACTTGATTCAGCAACTGAAACTTCACCACCGGCTTGGCGGCGGCAGGCGATGCAGGAATGCTGACGCCGGTGACGGTCGCCGTGATCCGCGTCGCCGTGCTGATGTTGATCGCGGTGACAGGGCCGCCCGGGGTACTCGGCGGTCCTGTGCTGCCGCCCGCTCCGGGGGGGCCGGCCGGACCCGTGCTGCCGCTGCAAGCGGACAGCAATGCGCTCAGCAAAATCGCCGGTGCTGAATTGCACCAGCGCGTACATTTGGATCCGAGCGTCTGGTTCGCTGACCCCATGCGGCATTCTCCCTGAAGCAAGCGATACCAAGCGATTTCGGCGACATGATTCCCGTGTGCTTGGGGAGTCCGGTGCCATTGCGGTCAAGCTATGCGACCGCGCCACGTCAGTCTGTACGCAAGCGCACAGAGCAGCCCGCGCGGATTCGAGTATTGTTCGTTGCGGCAAGTAGCCGCTCTGGAGTGCAAGTGAATTCGCCTCAGCCGGTGCAACGTAGTTTTGCCGCAAGGCTGTGGCAGCGCCCAACGCGGTGGTTCCTGTTGGGAATTCCGTTGGGCGGGCTCATCGCCTTCATCGTCGGCATTGCGTTCACCGGCAGTTTCTTGGGCGCCCTCAAGCTCGCGGAGACCGACGCATTCTGCACCTCCTGTCATGAGATGCGGCAGCCCTATCAGGAACTCACCCGCAGTGTTCACTTCTCGAATCAGTTCGGCATCCAGGCGAGTTGCGGCAATTGCCACGTGCCGCCGACGTTCCTGCCGGGTTTGTGGCGCCACATACAGGCGTACGCCGAAGTGTGGGGGCACTTGCGCGGCGAACTCAACACGCCGGCCAAGTACGAAGCGCACCGCCTGGAACTTGCGCAGAAGATCTGGAAGGAATTGAAGGCGAATGATTCCGCCGAGTGCCGCAGCTGCCATACGCCGGCGGCCATGGCGTTCGCCAAGCAGCCGCCTGAAGCGGCGAGCGCGCATCAAGCATTGCCGAAGAGCGGCATGACCTGTATCGACTGCCATCAGGGAGTCGCGCACACGCTGCCTCAGGGCGGCTGATGCAGCGGATCGGACGCTTTCGAGCGGCCGCTGATATAGCGGCCGAGAATTCGCAAGATTTCCACCATGCGGAAATTGAATAGCCGCCTCGGCCAGAACAGCTCGCGCTTGTCGCATACGGTGGAGACGCTGAAGCGCGTGATTTCTCCGGTCAGCGTTCCTGCTGCGTCATCGACAGTTCCTTTGGCGATTCCATCATCGAGTCGCGCACGCAGCGCGCGCGCGGCGGCAATGCGCTTGGCCACGCCGCGGCCGCGCCGTTTCGAGAGCCGGCCATGTTCGATCTTCAGTTCGTTGAGCCGCTCGGCGGCATCGTAGGTGGCATCCACGAGTTCGCGCCGCGACATCCAGCGCGTTTCGTAGTTGAGAATGTGTTCCCATGTCGGCTGGATGAGCAGTTGCCGATGCTGTTCGAGCGTACGGGCGAATAAGCGATAGCCGAATTTGTCGGGCGTTTCGAAGCCGCGGCTACCGGGATCTATGAAAGGGCCCATCGGCGAGATGAAGCAGGAGAGGCGCTTGTCGCCCAATTTAAATAAATGCCCGCAATATTCGATGGTTTCGCGGACCGATGCCGTTGTCTGCGCGGGCAGTCCGATCATGAAGAATATGTCGATGCGCGTGCAGCGCAGGCGCACGGCTTCGCCGATGATATTTTCCATGTCTTCGGTGGTGTACCCGGATTCCCCGTCCTGCGCGTCGCGCACCGCCTGCTCGTGACTCTCGGGGCTGAATTCCATGCTCCAATGGCGCACACAGCGGTCGATGTCGCGCAGGAATGATGCCGGCGGCAGCGCGAAGAATTCGAACACGATGTTGTTCGGCAGATCTGCGATTCGCAACCTCTCCAGCACTTCCGCCGCGTGTTCGGGACCGGCCATGAGCAGATCGCCGACCAACACGATGGGACCGTGAGCCAGGCGGCAAATAGCTTGCATGTTGGCGACCAAGCTGGCGGGGCTGCGGTATACGGGCTTGCTGCGCTTGGTCAGGTGCAGGCAGGTGCTCGCGGAACTGCCGCAAGTCACGCACTCGAAGGCACAACCCTTCACCGTAAACACCGTCGTGATGGGATTGCTCCACCAGCCGTTGAACGGCAGGGTGCTTTGCAAGTCCCGATAGCGCAGCACCATCTCGACCATGAGGTCGGGACGCAGGTCGACGTAATCCAATGTCATCGGTATGAAGGCCAGGGGATTGATGTGAACTCCCGCGGCGTCCTTCCAGGTGAGATTCGGTATCTCGTGGAGCGACGTGCCGTTTTGCAGCGCCAGCAGGAGTTGATGCAGCGGCGGCTCGGTGCTGTCGCCGCGCAGCACGAAGTCTACTTGAGAATATTCTATCAACTCGCGATGAAAGTACGTGGCTGACAGGCCGCCCATGATGACCGGCACAGCGGGGTGCAGCACTTTGGCGATGCGTGCGACCTCCAAGGCGCCGTGCGCGTGCGGTAGCCAGTGCAGGTCGATACCGATGGCTTTGGGATGTTGCTTTGCCAGGAACCTGGGTACGTCGAAGCGCCGGCTGTTCATCATGCGCAGCGCCAGATTGACGATCCGCACTTTGAGTCCCCGGTCGTGCAGGTAGCTTGCGATGGTCAGGAATCCGAGCGGATACATTTCGAACACGGTCGAGGAAGGCACCATGTCACTCACCGGACCGTACAGGATCGACC
Source organism: Gammaproteobacteria bacterium (assembly GCA_040002315.1). Taxonomy (GTDB): domain Bacteria; phylum Pseudomonadota; class Gammaproteobacteria; order Steroidobacterales; family Steroidobacteraceae; genus Bog-1198. The sequence goes on along the minus strand of JBDUEQ010000131.1, from coordinate 35,999 downwards.
GCTTGCGAAAGTCGTAGACACTCGGCGCATGCAGCAGCAGCAGGTCGGTCTGCGAGTGCAAGGAGCTCAGCATGTTTTCTACTGAATGCGGACCCGAATCAACTCCTCGCCGTCGGGGTCGACGACATGGACGGCACAGGCGAGGCAGGGATCGAAACTGTGAATGGTGCGCAGGATCTCGAGCGGCTGCTTGGGATCCCGCACGCTCTGGCCTTTCAGCGCCGCTTCGTACGGGCCCTGCGTGCCGGCGCCGTCGCGCGGCCCGGCATTCCAGGTGGTCGGCACCACCGCTTGATAATTGGCAATCCTGCCATTGTCGATGATGATCCAATGCGCCAGTGCGCCGCGCGGCGCCTCGAGGAATCCCACTCCGCGCGCATGTTTGGGCCAGCTCGAGGGCTCCCACAACGTCTCGTTGAACGTGCGCACGTCGCCGGCCTTGATGTTGGCCATGAGGCCGTCATACCACTGCGGCAGAGCGTCCGCGAGAATCTTGCACTCCAGCGCCCGGGCAGCGGTGCGCCCCATGGTGGAGAACATCGCCTCCAGCGGCAGGCCGAGCTGCGCCAGCGACTTGTCGGCGAGTTCCTTCGTGGGTTCGTGTCCGTGGGCATACAGCATGAGAACTCGGGCCAGCGGACCCACCTCCATGGCATGTCCCTTCCAGCGCGGCGATTTGAGCCAGGAATAACTGGCCGAGGTATCCAGGTGTTGGTACGGTGGCTTGGGCCCGGTGTAATTCAGGTGGGTCTCGCCTTGGTAGGGATGCAGCCCCTGCTCCTTGCCGCCGCTGTAGTCGTACCAGGAATGCGCCACAAATTCCTGAATGTCCTGTTCCGCTTCGAGGTCGATTTCATGGATGTGCGACAGATCGCGGTCGAGAATCGCGCCGCGCGGCACCAGAAAGGTTTTAGCATCCTGGCTGCCGGCGGCCGGGAAGTCGCCATAGGTCATGAAATTGCCGAGGCCCTCGCCGGTCTTGAACCAGTCCTTGTAGAAGGATGCAATCGCCAGGGTATCCGGCACATAGACCTGGTCGACGAACTCGCGCATTTGCTGAATGATCGCAGCCACTTTTTGCAGGCCCACCTCGTTGACCGCCGTAGAGGCGGTGCCCGCGCCGGCATGCACGCTGATCGCGGCGGGGGTGCCTCCCACCAGCACGTTGGGGTGCGGATTCTTGCCACCGAAAATGGTCTGCAGCTGTATCACCTGGCGCTGCCACGCCAGCGCATCCAGATAATGCGCCACGGCCATTAGATTGGCTTCGGGCGGCAGTTTGTACAGCGGATTTCCCCAGTAGGCGTTGGCGAAGATGCCGAGCTGCCCGGACTCGACCAGTTTCTTGATGCGCTGCTGCACGTCGGCAAAATAGCCGGGCGAGGAGCGCGCGTACGTCGAGATCGATTGTGCCAGCGTCGAGGTCGCCTTGGGGTCGGCCTTCAGGGCCGACACCACGTCCACCCAGTCGAGCGCGTGCAGATGATAGAAATGCATGACATGGTCGTGGACGAATTGCGTGCCGAGCATGAGATTGCGTATCAGCTGCGCATTGGCAGGGATGGCGTATTTCAATGCGTCCTCGACCGCCCGCACCGAGGCCAGCCCATGCACCAGCGTGCACACGCCGCAGATGCGCTGCGCGAACGCCCAGGCATCGCGCGGATCGCGGCCCTGCAGGATGATCTCGATGCCGCGCACCATGGTGCCGGAGCTGGAGGCGCGGGTGATCACCGAGCCGTCGAATTCCGCCTCGATGCGCAGATGTCCTTCGATGCGCGTGACCGGATCGACGACGATGGTCTGTGGGCTCATGGGCGATTGCCTGCGGCCGATGGCGTGCCCGTCGGAAGGAGATTGGCGGCCACCAGTTCGAGGAGGCTGTGCGGCGTCTTCTCCCAGGCGAGATGGGTCTTGGCATCGTCGAAGGTGTGCCGGCAATCCGAACAGCTGGTCAGGAAGGTCTCGGCGCCGGTAGCCTCGATCTCGTGCAACTTGAGCTGCATGCTGCGGTAGCGCAGCGGTGCGGCGCGTGCGATATCGACGACGCCGCCGCCGCCGCCGCAGCAGTAGCTGAAAGCGCCGCTATCCTGCAATTCGTGCAGGTCGATCTGCATGGCCTTCATGAGCGCGCGCGGCGCATCGTTGACGCCGCCTTTGCGCACCAGTTGGCAGGGATCGTGGAAGGTGGTCTTGCCGGTCGCCGCTTTACCGAGCTTCAGGCGGCCCGCCTGCAGCTCATCGGCGAGGAACTCGGTGACGGCACGCACCGCGAAGGGCAGCGGCTTGCCGTACAGGTCGGCTGCTTCCCAGCGCAGCGCCGTGTAGGCCTGTCCGCATTCCGGGATGAGCAATGTCTTGGCCTTACAGGCGATGGCCTGCTCGATCAACCGCAGGCTGATGTCGCGCTGCCACTGCTTGCTGCCGGCGAAATACCCGTAGTTCTCGGCCACGAGGCCTTCGCTGCGAAACGTGCAGGAAACCCCGAGGTGCTGCATCACTCGCGCCAGCGCCGCGACGGCGCTCGGATACTGTTCGATGTCGGTGCGCGGCACGCACAGCATGATGTCCGCTTCCGCCTGGTCGAGTGGTATCCCGACGCCGAAGCGGGCGCCGATGGCGAGCAATTGATCCCGGTATGGCTCGGTGCTCGCCTCCGGCTGGCCGGTGGCATGCTGGTGTGCGGCTTTTTCGTAGAGTTCCTTCGGCGCAAGCCCGGCATCGAACATGGCGTGGCGCGCCTGCCCGATGAGCGCCGCCACATCGATCCCCATGGGACAGATCAGGCTGCAGCGGCCGCACATATTGCAGCTGTCGAACAGCAGGTGCTGCCACTGGGCGAGCTGATCCGCAGTGACTTCGCGCTTCAATCCGAACAGCTTGAACAGCGGGGCAAACGGGCTCGCCTCGCGTTTGTACGCCTGCTTGAACGGCTCGACTTTCCAAATCGGCGTGTACTGCGGATCCTCGGTCGCGATGTAGAAATGACAGGCGTCGGCGCAGATGCCGCAGTGAATGCAGGATTCGAGCCGAAAGGCGCTGAGCGCGCCGACTTCCTGCGCGAAGCCGCGCATGGCGCCCGCAACGCGCGAGTCCGGAGTTCTGGCCGCCTCGGCGGGCGCGAGATTGGCGGCGAACGTACCCGCGGGATTGCTCATGAAACGGCTCCTTTGCGGGCAAGCACGGCGCCGTTGATGGCGCGCGACGGAAAGATGTAGAAGGCATGCATCAGTTTGCCGAATGGAAACCATATCAGCAGCACGTCGAAACTCAGGATGTGCACGCCGAGCAGCGTTTCGTACGGCGCGCCGAGATGCGCCGTGGCGGCAAGCCCAGTGACGAGGACCAGCATGGTGATGAACCAGCTGAAGTAATCGTCGAAGTTCGACAACATGCGCATCACGCGGTTGGTCACGCGCCGGAACAGCACGGCCAGAAACAGGGTCAGCGTCAGCACCGACAGGACGGTAATGATGCTGCTCGGCAGACCCGGCCAGGTGAAGCCGAACAGGCTGCCGAGAAAGACGATGTGCGGCGTAAACAGCAGCACCACCGCGAACAGGCCCAGATGGTAGCTGTAGCCCAGCGCTTCGCCGGGACCGGTACGCCCGATGAATTGCCGGTGCGGCCATGAGCGTGTGCCGATCGCCAGCAGGCCGCCGCTCACATACCGCATGACGGAGGTCCGCGGCTTGCTCAGATCGAAACGGATGCGCAGCAGCGCAAAACCGACGATGCGCCAGGCCACGCCCACGCAGAATACGGCGAGCGCCACCTTGAGCGCAGGTCCACGAGCGAGACCCAATATATCCATCACTGCTCTCCCATCGGTTCATCGCCGGACGGTCGTTCACTGCGGTGTTGGCGCAGGCGGCTGACGCCGGCTGACGCCACTCCGAGCACGGCGCCGGCGGCGGCGGCGGCGCCGGCGATTTCCAGGATTTCCAATGGCGTGGACTGGCCCGCTTTGCCCCAGGCGGGCGCGGACAGCGGGGAGTAGAAACTACCCTTGTCCCAGAAATTCGGTTCCGCACAGCCGAGACAGGGGTGTCCCGATTCGATCGGGAAGCTGGTGCCGCCGTTCCACTTGATGGTGGCGCAAGAATTGTAAGTGGTCGGGCCCTTGCAGCCGAGCTCAAACAGACACCAGCCGTTGCGCGCTCCCTCGTCGTCGAAGGACTTGGCGAATTTGCCTTGGTCGTAGAACGGCCGCCGATAACACCGATCATGAATGCTGGTGCCGAAGAAGGACTTGGGACGCCGGTGCTCGTCCAGATCAGGGATCTTTCCGGTGGTGACGAATTGCAGCAGGGTGCCGGTGATTACTTCCGGAATAGGGGGGCAGCCTGAGACGTTGATAATGGGCTTGTCGCCGACGATGGCGCTCACGGGCCATGCGTCGGTGGGGTTGGGATCGGCAAACGGAATACCGCCGAACGCCGAACACGTGCCGACACACACGATGGCCGCCGCGCCCTTGGCAGCCTCGCGCAGTATATCCACCGAACTGCGGCCGCCCGCCGTGCAATAGCCGCCGCCGGCACCGGTGGGGACCGAGCCGTCGACCACCAGCACATACTTGCCGAAGTTATCGTGCATGGCCTTGGTGCGCGCGGCTTCAGCCGCTTCACCGGCCGCCGCCATCAAGGTGTCATCGTAGTCCAGAGAAATGACATCGAAGATCAGGCTTTCGATGGTGGGCGCAAAGGATCGAGTCAGGGATTCCAGGCAACCGGTGCACTCCTGGAAGGACAGGTACACGACGGAAGGCCGCGGCGCCTGGCGCAATTGCTCGGCCATGACGGCCCCCATCCCCGGCGGCAGCGCCATGGCCGATGCCGCGGCGGTACAATATTTAATGAAGCTGCGGCGGCTGATGCCGTGCCTCAACAGGATCTCGCCCACCAGTTCCGTATTTCCCCGCGTCATCGGTTGGCTCCGCTCAAGGTGTGTGCGGCCGCGCCGGCGCGTGCGTGCTGATGAGGGACGCCCGGGCCGCGGTGGTTCCGGCAATTTGCCGCAGCGTTCGTCCCGCAGCGGCGATTTCATCGGGTGCGCTGGCGAGAAAATCCGGTATTCGAGTTACTTCGAGCGATTCAGCGGTCAATTCCCCCTGGCCGTCGCGGTGCTCCACCCACCAGATGCCGGCAACGCCGGTCTCGCGCACGGTCGACAGGCCGTCCGCATCCACGGTGGCCTGAACTTCGCCGCGTCCCAGTGCGCGCTGCAGCTCGGCCCGGTCTTGCGGACTCATCGGCAGGCTGCGCAGGTCAATCACCGCCGGCTCGTGATCCTCTGCGAATCGCTCGAGCAGTGTGGCCAGCTCCGCGAGAATGGCGATGACACCGCCGCCTAATCCGCCGGCCGCGTCGAGGGCGGCTCCCTGCAGCGCCGGGCCCTCGATCCGTATCGGGATGTCGGTGAGGCGGGTCAAGTGGACCAGCGTTGCAGCAATGCGGTTGCTTGCCTGGCGGCTTCAACCAGGGACGCTGCCACCGTCGGCGACAGCGCCTCGCTCCAGTCGATGCGCTGGGGTTGAATGCACAGCAGTGCGCGGCGGCACGGCAGGCAGTCCTGGACCCGTGCCATGTCGAGCAAGTCGATCAAACCGACTTCATGAACGGTTCGCCGCCGCGTACTCTTGAGAAACTGATCCATCGCCGCACCTTCGAACAAGGCCACGGTTCCAGGAGGGCTGTCGAGGTCGCCGGCATCGATCACGAGCAACGAATCCGCGGCTTCGACCAGGGACAGCAAGCTGAAGCTGAGCGTGCCGGCGTCGAGGAAATTCGCGGCGGCGGATCCGAGTTCGGCGCGCAGCCGCTCGGCCACGTGTACCCCGGCGCCGTCGTCGCCCAACAGCACGTTGCCGAAGCCGAGCACCAGCGGGATCGCCGAGTGAATCGGCTCATAGACCGCGCCGGCGTCTTCGACAGCCAAGCTCCCCGCCGGGAAGCGTTCCCTGCTGCGCTGTTCAAGCCATGATGCCACCGGCTGCCCTCATTGTATTTGAACGATATGAGCATCGTCGCGCGGGCCGGGTCTGTTCGTTAGCGCACAGACACTCGCTGCGACACAACATTAGCGTACGGAAGTGCACGAGCTGTCCGTCTGCCAGGCATTGCTGACGCAGGTCGCCGACATCGCCGCCGCGCGCGGAGCTCGCGCGGTCGAGCGTATTTTCATCGAAGTCGGCCCCTTGTCCGGCGTCGAGCCGGCGCAACTGCGTAGTGCATTCGCAGTCCTGCGCGCCGGAAGCTGTGCGGCCGAAGCGATCTTATCGATCGAATCGACCTTGGTAATCGTACGATGCACGGTCTGCGGCGCGGAATCGCCTACCGCGCCGAATCGATTGTTGTGCGGCGAGTGCGGCGGATACCGGACCCGCGTAGTGACCGGCGACGAATTGTGCCTGCGTCGCGTCGAGCTGCGGATCACATGAAAGCAGCGGGCGGGCTCGGCCTTCATAGAGAGCGAGGATAGAGCCATGTGCACGACCTGCGGTTGCAGTATCACCCCGGGAAACGCTCGGTTGGCGGAGACCGGCAGCGGTACCGCAACAGTGGTGGACGTCGTGCAGGACTTGCTCGCCGCCAACGACCGGGTCGCCCTGCACAATCGCGAACACTTCGATGCGCACGGCGTGCTGGCGATAAACTTGATGTCCTCGCCGGGCGCCGGCAAGACCGCGCTATTGGAGGCGACCATTGCGGCCCTTGGCGATCGCTATCGCATCGCCGTCATCGAGGGCGATCTTGAAACCGACAACGATGCGGCCCGCATCCGCGCGCAGGGCGTGCCGGCGGTACAAATCACCACGGGAACGGCCTGTCATCTCGACGCGCATTTGGTGCATGACGCGCTGCACGACCTGCCGCTGGCCGGCCTCGACCTGCTGTTCATCGAAAACGTCGGCAATCTGGTGTGTCCGGCGAGCTTCGATCTCGGCCAGCACCTCAATGTCACCCTGCTCAGCGTCACCGAAGGGGACGACAAGCCGGCGAAATATCCGGTGATATTTCGCGCCACCGATCTTGTGGTGCTGAGCAAGACGGATCTGCTCGAGGTGCTGGACGATTTCGACCCCCAGCGAGCGGCCGCGGCACTGCGGGCACTCGGCCGCGATACGCCGATGATTTGCACCGCCGCGCGGCGCCGGCCGGCGCTGGGGCCTTGGCTGGATTGGCTCAAGATGGCACTGGCACGTCCCCGTCCCGTGTCGCCCCATTTATCGCCGCTGGCGCCGCGCGCTCCCCTGCGCCAGGTGCTGCATGCTCCGCCGCGCAGTTTGCCGGTCGGGTCCTGACATGTGCCTCGCCGTTCCGGTGCGGGTCGTGTCGCTGCTCGGCGATCAATGGGTCGAGATCGAGGTCGGTGGAATCAGCAGCCGCGCATCCATCGCCCTCATCGACGACGTCGCCGTCGGCGACTACCTCATCGTGCATGCCGGCTTCGCCATCACCCGGCTCAACGTCGAGGAAGCCGAAAAATCACTGGCCCTGTTTGCTCAGATTACCGCCCGCCTCGAAGGTCATGATGCGCTATATCCGCGGCTTTCGTGACGGCGCGGCGGCGGCGGCGCTGGCGCGGCAGCTACGGGCGGAGGTCGATCCGGGACGCGACTACCACTTGATGGAATTCTGCGGCGGCCATACCCACGCCATTTTCCGCTACGGCGTCGAGGACCTGCTGCCGGCCAATGTGCGCCTGGTACATGGCCCCGGTTGCCCGGTGTGTGTGCTGGCGGTGCCGCGGCTCGACGCGGCCATCGAACTGGCCAGGCAAACCGATGTGACGCTGGTGAGCTACGGCGACATGCTGCGCGTGCCGGCATCGCGGCGTCGCAGCTTGCTCAAGGCGCGCGCGCAGGGCGCGGACGTGCGCATGGTCTACTCGGCTTTCGAGGCGCTGGAAATCGCCGCGGCGCAGCCGCAGCGGCAAGTGGTGTTCTTCGCCATCGGCTTCGAGACCACCACTCCCGCGACCGCCCACGTCCTGCTCGAGGCACATCGGCTTGGATTGCCCAACTTCAGTGTGTACTGCAACCACGTGGTGACGCCGGCCGCCATCCAGAGCATTCTCGACTCGCCCGAGGTTCGCGAGTGGGGCCAGGTGCGGGTCGACGGCTTCATCGGCCCCTCGCACGTCAGCGCGGTGATCGGCAGCCGGCCTTACGAGTATTTCGCGGAAGAATACCGGCGGCCGGTGGTCATCGCCGGCTTCGAGCCGCTGGATGTGATGCAGGCGATCCACATGCTGGTGCGGCAGCTCAATACGGGGCGCGCCGGCGTCGAGAATCAATTCACTCGAGGCGTTACCCGCGAGGGCAATGGCAAGGCGCAGCGGCTGGTCGCGGAAGTGTTCGAGCTGCGGCACAGCTTCGAATGGCGCGGCCTCGGCGAGCTGCCCTACAGCGGCCTGCGGATCAAGAGCGCATTTGCGCGGTTCGATGCGGAACGCCGTTTTGCGATGGAGTTCAAAGCCGTGCCGGAGAACGCCGCCTGTCAGTGCCCGGCCATCATCCGCGGCGTCAAGAAACCCACCGATTGCGCGATCTTCGGCACTACGTGCACTCCACGCAACCCCATAGGTTCCTGCATGGTGTCCGCGGAAGGCGCCTGTGCCGCGTACTATAAATATCGGCGCGGCGCGCGGCAGACGGCGGGCTGATGCGCATTCTGCTTCTGGTGCACTCATTCAACGGACTGTCGCAGCGGCTGTATGTCGAATTGACCGCCGACGGGCACGAGCTCTCCGTGGAGCTCGACATTCACGAGCGCGTGGCCGCCGAGGCCGTACGGCTGTTTCGCCCGGACGTAATCGTCGCACCGTTTCTCAAGCGCGCGATTCCTGCCTCTCTGTGGCAGCGGCACCTGTGTTTCATCGTGCATCCGGGGCCGGCCGGCGATCGCGGCCCGTCGGCGCTCGACTGGGCGATCATGCGCGGAGTGCGTAGCTGGGGAGTCACGGTGCTGCAAGCCGAGGAGGAACTGGACGCGGGCCCGATCTGGGGCACTGCCGTATTTCCCATGCGCTTCGCGCGCAAGAGCAGCCTGTATCGCCACGAGGTGACCGAAGGCGCCGTCGGCGCGGTGCGCGCGGCGCTCGCCCGCGTCGCGGCCGGACAGGGGCCCCTGTCCGTCGCGGCAGAGCACGGCTGCGGCTGGCAGCCGCCGCTGCCGCAGACACTGCGCGCCATCGACTGGAACCGCGATGCAACGGCGACGGTGCTGCGCAAGATTCATTCCGCCGACGGCTCTCCGGGGATCGAAGACTTTCTGTTCGGGCGCCGCTTCAGGCTGTTCGATGCACACCCGGAAGCTTGCCTGACCGGCCGCCCCGGCGAGCTAATCGCACGCCGTCAGCAGGCCGTTTGCCGTGCGACCCGCGATGGCGCCGTGTGGATCGGCCAACTACAGCCGGCTGAGGGAATGCGCCGGTTCAAGTCTTCCGCGGTGCTCGCACTTGGCGCCGTGGCAGAGGACTTACCGAACAGCGCAGGGGCCCCGATCAACGCCGGCACTTGGCAGGACGGAGAGATCCGCTACGAGGAGCAGGGTGCCATCGGTTACTTGCATTTCGATTTCTACAATGGCGCGCTGGCCACGCCGCAATGCGAGCGGCTCCGCGCTGCTTACGCGCTGGCGCGTCAACGGCCGACCCGCGTCCTGGTGCTCATGGGCGGAGCGGACTTCTGGTGCAACGGCATGCATCTGCACTGTATCGAAGCCGCGGACAGCCCTGCCGATGCCTCATGGGAGAACATCAACGGAATCGACGATTTCGCCCACGATATTCTGCAAACCGATACGCACTTGACCATCGCGGCGATGGCAGGCAATGCGGCGGCGGGCGGGGTATTCCTGGCGCTCGCGGCCGACCGGGTACTCGCGCGCAGCGGCATCGTGTTGAATCCTCACTATCGCAGCATGGGCAATCTGTACGGGTCGGAATACTGGACCTACTTGCTGCCGCGCCGTATCGGTGCGGCGCAGTCAGAGGTTCTGATGTCGCGCCGTCTGCCGCTCGGCGCGCCCGCGGCACGATCGCTGGGATTGATCGATGATTGCGCGGGGCCGGATGCGGGGTCATTCGCGGCGCTGGTTGACGATAATGCGCAACGTCTGGCGGACAGCGATGGGTTTACACGGGCGCTGGCCGAGAAGCGTCTGCGGCGCGAACGAGATGAGCGGGCGCGCCCGCTCGCCGACGACCGGCGCGACGAGCTCGAGCGGATGCGCATGAACTTCTACGGTTTCGATCCGAGCTATCACATTGCGCGCCATCGGTTCGTCCACCGCACGCCGCACGCCTGGACGCCGCTGCATCTGGCGCGGCACCGCGCGGCCGCTTCCCGCAGCGTCGAGCCGGCGGGTCAAGTCGAGCCGGCGGGTCAATGAGCCCTAGGGGGTTGAACGATGCGCCGCAGGCGAATTCTGCGCCGGCACAGCCGGCGCTCCGCTGGCGCATCGGCGGACGCGTGCAAGGCGTCGGCTTTCGCCCATTCGTCTATCGGCTGGCTTGCCGATTCGAACTGACCGGCTGGGTGCGCAATCACGGCGGGGAGGTGGAAATCCACGGCGAAGGCGCGGCCGAGCGGCTCGAGGTGTTCGGTGCCGCATTGATGACCGCAGCACCGCCCGCGGCGGCCGCGCGCCTGCTCGACCTTCGGCCGGTGCAGGGCGAAATGAGCGATGCATTCCGCATTCTCGCCAGCACCGTCGATGTCCATCCGCGCATTCATATCCCGGCGGATCTATTCACCTGCGATGAATGCCTGGCGGAGCTGCGCGACCCAACGGCACGTCGTCACCGCTACCCCTTCATCAACTGTACCCAGTGCGGGCCCCGCTATACCTTGATCCGCCGCCTGCCTTACGATCGGGCAAACACGGCGCTGGATCGCTTCGCCCTGTGCCGCGACTGTCTCTCGGAGTACACAAATCCGCTGGATCGACGATTTCACGCCGAGCCGCTCGCGTGTGCGGTCTGCGGCCCGGGCCTGTCCTGGCGCGGCCGCTCTGACATCGGCGGCGATGATGAAATCTTCGGCAACGAGCCCTCCTTGGCGGCGGCGCTCGCCGCCTTGCGGGCCGGCCAGGTCATCGCGGTGCGCGGTGTCGGCGGCTATCATCTGCTGTGCGATGCGTTCAACGAGGGCGCCGTCGGCCGCCTGCGGGAGCGCAAAGGCCGGCCGGCAAAGCCGCTGGCGCTGATGCTGCCGTGGCGCGGAGTGGACGGCGTCGAGTCCGCGCACGTCTTGGTACATCTGTCGGCGCTCGAGGCCGGCCTGCTGCGCGGCGCGGCGCGCCCGATCGTGCTCGCGCTGCTGCGCAGGCCGTCCTCGTTGGCCCCGTCCATCGCACCCGGTCTGCGCGAGGTCGGGTTGATGCTGCCCTACAGTCCGCTGCATCATTTATTGCTCGACGATTTCGGCTCGGCGCTGGTGGCCACCTCCGGCAATTTGAGCGGCGAGCCGGTCATCACCGAACCTTGGCAAGCGCAGGCGCGGCTCGCCGTCGTGGCCGATGGCTTCCTGCATCACGATCGCCCGATCCTGCGCCCGGCGGATGATCCGGTGGTTCGAGTCGTCGCGGGAGCCGCGCGGCCGCTCCGTCTCGGCCGAGGCACTGCGCCGCTGGAATTCAGCCTGCCGCGGCGCATGCCGATGCCGATGCTGGCAGTCGGCGCATATCAGAAAACCACGGTGGCATTGGCTTGGGAAGACCGCGCAGTTGTATCGCCGCACATCGGTGAGCTGTCGAGCCCGCGCGGACGCGAGGTGTTTGCGCAAGTCGCGCAGAATCTACAGGACCTGTATGGCGTGCGCGCCGAGTGCATCGTGCACGATGCGCATCCGGGCTTTCCCAATACGCGCTGGGCGTGCGACTCAGGGCTGCCGACACGGGCTGTATGGCATCATCTTGCACATGCCTCGGCGGTGGCCGGCGAATATCCGAGCGAAGCGCCGCTGCTCTGCTTCACTTGGGACGGCGTCGGTCTGGGCTGTGACGGTTCGCTGTGGGGCGGCGAGGCGCTGTTGGGTGGGCCCGGCGCCTGGTCTCGCGTCGCCAGCATGCGGCCGTTCCGCCTGCCGGGAGGCGAGCGAGCGGCGCGCGAGCCCTGGCGCGCAGCGCTCGGCGCGTGCTGGGAGTGCGGTATCACCTGGCCGGAAGGCGCGGCTTTGGGCGGCGCCACGTTGCGCGCCGCCTGGGTCGCTGGCTTGAATGCTCCGTCGACTACCTCGGTCGGCCGCCTGTTCGACGCCGCCGCCGCGCTGCTGGGTTGCCGCCGGCGTACGAGCTACGAGGGTGAAGCGGCGATGCGCCTGGAGGCGCTCTGCGAGGACGAGGCGGCAGCCGTGCCGCTGCCGCTGGCGCGCGATTCGAACGGCATTTGGCGCAGCGACTGGTCGGTGCTGCTGCCGCTGATGCAGGATGCGAGCCTTACTCCGGCGGTGCGCGCTGCAGTGTTTCACTCTAGCCTCGCGCAGTCCCTGTGCCGGCAAGCACTCGCGGTGCGCGAACATACCGGCGTCGCGCGAGTGGGGTTGAGCGGCGGCGTGTTCCAAAATCGCGTCCTGAGCGAGCGGGCGCAGACGCTACTGCGCGCCGCCGGCTTCGAAGTCTTGATGCCGCAAAGGCTGCCGGTGAACGATGCGGCCATTAGTTTCGGCCAGCTCATCGAGGCCGGCGCGGCGGAGTGTGCGTCATGAAGTTTCACGATACGCACATCAGCCTCGCGCACGGCAACGGCGGGCGCTTGATGCGCCAGCTCATCGAGGAGCTGTTCGTGCCGGCGCTCGCCAATCCGCTGCTCGACACCGGCGCCGACGCGGTGGCACTGCCTACACCCGCTGATTGCGACCTGGTCGTGACGACGGATGGCTTTACGGTCAAGCCGCTCGAGTTCCCGGGCGGCAACATCGGTTCGCTCGCCGTTCACGGCACCGTCAACGACTTGGCCGTGTGCGGCGCCGTGCCGCGCTTCATGACCTTGAGCGTATTTCTGGAGGAGGGCTTGGAGATTGCACTGCTGCGGCGCGTAATCGACGCACTGGCGGCGGCGGCGCGCGATTGCGGTGTCGCGGTGGTCGCGGGGGATACCAAGGTGGTCGGCCGCGGCGACTGCGATGGAATTTACCTGGCAAGCACCGGCGTCGGCTTCCGGGCACGTGGTATCTGCTTCGCGGCGAACCAGGTGCGCGCCGGCGATAGTGTCCTGGTGAGCGGCCCGATCGGCGATCATGGTGCCGCCGTGATGCTGGCGCGCCAGGAATTCGGTCTGCGCGGCGATCTCGTTTCGGACGCCGCCAGCGTGTTCGACCAAGCTCAAGCCCTGATGACGGTGCCGGGACTGCGCTTCATGCGTGATCCGACCCGCGGCGGACTCGCTACGGTTGCGCACGAATTGGCGCGCGCGACCGGTCTCGCCGTGCATCTCGTGGAAGCGAAAATTCCGGTCAACGACGCGGTGCAATCGGTGTGCGAGCTGCTCGGCTTCGATCCTCTTTATCTCGCATGCGAGGGCCGCATCGTTGCCGTGGTCGCGTCGGGATCGGCGCAGGCGGCATTGCTGGCATTGCGCTCCGTAGCGCCCCGCGCCGAGCTGGTTGGCGAGATTGGCGCGGGTCCGCCGCAGGTCGTATTGCAGACGGCTTTTGGCGGCCAGCGCTGCATCGATGAGCTTGAGGACGATCCGCTGCCGCGCATCTGCTGATGCTCGCCGCATGGCCGAGTGTGGGCCGCCTTGTCTGTAGCTAGCGCGGGTCGTCAGGACGGGCGATGCGCCGGAATTTCCACAGCCCGACCGATAGCGCCCACGCCAGCAGGAACATGGCGACGATCACGTAGCCCAAACTCCCAAAGTCCAGCGTGACGAGAAAGTCCCAATAGCGGCCGTGCAGCCCCAGGAGGCCGCACAGCACTTGCAGCAGTTCGATCGTACCCATCAACAGAGCGACGGCAATGGACAGGCCGGTCGTGGTCATGTTGTAGAAGATTTTGCGCAGCGGATTCATGAAGGCCCAACTGTAGGCCTTGGACATGAGCACGCCGTCGGTGGTGTCCATGATTGTCATCCCGGCGGCAAACAAGATCGGCAGGCACAACACCGCGGGAATCGGCAAGTCTCCGGCCGAGGCGCCTGCCGTCATGGCGAGCAGGCCGATTTCCGAAGCGGTATCGAACCCCAGACCGAACAGAATTCCCAACGGGTACATTTGCCAGCTATGGGTCATCAATCTGCGCAGCCGACCGCCCAGCAATCGATTGACGAGGCCGCGCTTCTGCAGGAGTGCTTCGAGGTGCGCGTGATCGTGCGTGCCGGATTTGGCCGTTTGCCAGACTTTCAGGATATCGAGCAACACCAATATATTGAGTACGCCGATGATCCAAAGAAACGTCCCGGATACGCTGGCGCCGATCAGGCCGCCGACACTCTTCAGCTGCGGCAATTCCACCTTGATGGCGGATGCGGCGATTGCGATCCCCACGCATAGGGCCAGTACGACCGTCGAATGACCCAAGGAGAAGAAAAATCCGACCCCGAGCGGCTGTCTGCCCTTTTGCAGCAGAAACCGCACGGTGTCGTCGACTGCCGCAATGTGGTCCGCATCGAAGGCATGGCGCAATCCGAACATATAGGCGACGAACCCCAGGCCGACGAGTTGCGGAAAACGGCCCGCGTAATGGAGGTAGAGACCCCAGCCTGCCAGATGCAGGGCGGCGATGAATCCATACAGGCAGGCCAGGCGCGTCCATTCCGACGGCGAAAAAATCGGCTGTCCCGACGGGCGCTCGGCTGCTCGAGGAAAATATGCATATAGCGACATGCGGCCCGAGTCCACCTTGAGTACAGCCATCGGCTACCTGACGTACGTATCAGTCTAGAACTTGTAGAATTGAATTGCTCGGGGTAAGCACGCCGCAAGATGTTCAGCGCCATCCCGATTCACCGTTGTGCATGTCAAGCAACGTCAAGTTGCATTGCGGCGCCGTGCTTGAGACAAGTGGGCCAGAGCGTTGGTGATTTATCGCGCCATCGAACTCGTTTCTACAGGCTCGACCAGTCCAGCGTGATCTTCCCTGACCTACCGGAATTCATGATCTCGAATCCTTCCAGGTAATCGTTGATCCCCAAACGGTGTGTGATCACCGGCCGAACGTTGAGCCCGCTTTGCAGCATGCTCGACATTTTGTACCAGGTCTCGAACATTTCCCGGCCGTAAATGCCTTTGATCACCAGGCCTTTGAATATCACCTGGTTCCAATCGATGGCCGTTTCTCCGGGCGGGATGCCGAGCATGGAGATGCTGCCGCCGTGATTCATGGTACGCAGCATTTCGCGCAGCGCCGAGGCATTGCCCGACATTTCGAAGCCCACGTCGAAACCCTCTTCCATGCCCAGATCGCGCATGGCGTCATCCAGCGATTCACGCGACACATTGAGCGCTTTGGATGCGCCCATTTTTGCGGCGAGTTCCAGCCGATAGTCATTGACGTCGGTGATGACCACGTGCCTTGCCCCGCAATACCGGGCGATGGCCGCCGCCATGATGCCGATCGGACCCGCGCCCGTGATGAGCACATCCTCGCCCACGACGTTGAAAGCCAGCGCCGTGTGCGTGGCATTGCCGAACGGGTCCAATATTGAGGCAATTTCATCGTCGATGGCGCCGGGCAGCTTGAACACATTGCTGGCCGGGATGGTGAGGTATTCGGCAAACGCACCCGCGCGATTGACGCCCACGCCCTGCGTGTTGCGGCATAAATGCCGCCGGCCGGCGCGACAGTTGCGGCAATGTCCGCAGGTGATGTGGCCTTCGCCGGAAACGCGGTCGCCCGTGGTAAAGCCGCGCACTTCACTGCCCATGTCGACAATTTCGCCGGAATATTCGTGACCCACTGCCATGGGCACGGGCACGGTTTTTTGGGCCCAGGCGTCCCAGTTGTAAATGTGCATGTCGGTGCCGCAGATGGCGGTGCGATGCACCTTGATTAGCACATCGTTGTGACCCACCGTAGGTTCCGGAACATCCTGCAGCCAGATGCCCGGCTCTGCACGCGCTTTAACCAGTGCTTTCATTCGTTGCTACCTGCCTTGCCGACCACGCTAGTGAATGACGCCGAGTTCGCGTCCCGCCGACGTAAATGCTCGAATGACCTCATCGAGCTGTTGCCGAGAGTGTGCAGCGCTCATTTGGGTCCGTATGCGCGCCTTTCCATGAGGAACCACCGGAAAAGCGAAAGCCACGACGTAGACGCCCTGTGCCTGAACTCGCTCGGCGAGCTGCACCGCCAGCGGCGCTTCGCCCAGCATGACGGGAATGATGGGATGTTCGCCGGGGAGCAAATTGAATCCCAATCCCTGCATCTGCTCGCGGAAGTAGCGCGCATTGGCGTGCAGTCTCTCGCGCAGGTCTGTCGGACCTTCCAGAAGTTCGAGTACCTTGAGCGTGGCCGCCGCCACCGGCGGGGCGATACTGTTCGAGAACAGGTATGGGCGCGAGCGCTGGCGTAACCAGCCGACAATCTCGCGGCGCGCCGCCACATAACCGCCGCTGGCGCCGCCCAAGGCCTTGCCCA
This sequence comes from Gammaproteobacteria bacterium, assembly GCA_040002315.1. GTDB lineage: Bacteria > Pseudomonadota > Gammaproteobacteria > Steroidobacterales > Steroidobacteraceae > Bog-1198. Next base: position 19,413 of record JBDUEQ010000131.1, on the reverse strand, counting down.
AGGTGCCGCTGAGAATATCGATGCGCCCGATGACGCCGCGCAGCTCGTGCGAGCCGCGGCCGCGCTCGCCGATGAAGCCGGTGGCATGCGAATCATCCACCATGACGAGGGCACCGTAGCGGTCTGCCAAGTCGCAAATCTCTTTCAGCCTCGCGATCGAGCCGTCCATGGAGAACACGCCGTCGGTGGCGATCATGCGCACGCGGGCGTTCTGCGAGTCTTGTAAAGCCGTTTCGAGCTCATTCAAGTCGTTGTTGGCATAGCGCAGGCGGCGCGCTTTGCACAGGCGAATGCCGTCGATGATGCTGGCGTGATTCAAGGCGTCGCTGATGACGGCGTCCTGCTCGTCGAGCAGCGTCTCGAACAAGCCGCCGTTCGCGTCGAAGCAGGAGGAATACAGAATCGTATCTTCCATCGACAGATAGGCGCTCAAGCGCTGTTCGAGCTCGCGATGCACGCTTTGCGTGCCGCAGATGAAGCGCACCGAGGCGACTCCGTAGCCGAAGCGGGCAAGCCCATCGTGCGCGGCCTTGAGCACGTCGGGATGGTTGGCCAACCCCAAATAGTTGTTGGCGCACAGATTGATCATCTCGCGGCTGTCGGCGAGGCGCACGACCGCGCCCTGCGCCGAAACGATGACGCGCTCGCGCTTCAGCAGGCCTGCCGCATCGAGCGCTTCCGTGTCGCGCGACAGCCGCTCCCGAAATTCCTTCAGCACGGGGTCCTCGAGTACCGAGTCGAGCCTTTCATAGCGTTATTATAACGGCTTCGTGCGCGCCGCCATGGCTATATGCGGCATTGGACTGTTATGACAAGCGATGAGAAGGGCGACAACCACCGCCTCGACAAGTGGCTCTGGCACGCCCGTTTTTACAAGACACGCAGTCTGGCAACGGCCGCGATCAACGGCGGCAAGGTGCATTTGAACGCCGAGAGGATCAAGCCGGCGCATCAGGTGCGCGTCGGCGATCGCTTGAGCCTTTCTCTACAGGGCCTGGTGGCCGAGTTCGAGGTGCTGGGGCTGCCCCGCCGCCGCGGGCCTGCTGCCGAAGCGCAGGCGGCCTATCTCGAGACTCCCGCCAGCGCGGAGCGCCGCGTGAGGCTGCAGGAGCAATTGCGGCTGGCGCAGGTATCAAGACCCCGCTCCGAGGGCAGACCGGACAAGCGCGATCGGCGGCGCCTGCTGCGGCTGCAACGGGATCAAACTTAAGCCGGCAAATCAGCCACGCCGGATGGCGGCCTACGCCCACAGATCCGCCATGCTCTCCGGATCGTCCAAGTCGCAGCTGATGGCGGACTCAGGCTCAAGAGTTTGCCACTGAGCAGTGTTCCACACCGCGCTGGCGATTCCGGCGGTGGCCAGCTCCCGGGCTTGCGGAATGGGACCGAAGCGGCTGGCGATCTGGCTCAAGCCGGGATTGTGTCCGCAGATCATGATGTGATGGACCGTGGCGTCGCAACGCGAGAGCAGCCGCCACGTCGTCTCGGGGGTGGCTAAGTACAGTTCGCGCGCACATTGCACCTGTCTGGCATCGAGCTCGCAAGCGCCGGCGACCAGTTCTGCCGTCGCCCAGGCACGTTCGGCCGGGCTCACCAATATCAAGTCCGGTATGAGGTCGCGGTAGATGATGCGAGCCGCCATTTCCCGCACCTCGATGCAGCCGCGGCGGGACAGGGCGCGCTCGAAGTCCTCCGCGCAGGAGTCGATGGACTGCGCCTTACCATGCCGCAACAGCGTCAGTCTGCGTGTACCCACAGATGGCCATCCTCGATTTTGGTGGCGAATACCCGCACCGGTTCGTAAGCGGGCGGACTTAACGCCTCGCCGGTGCGCAGGCAGAAGCGAGCAGCGTGACGCGGGCAAATGATTTCCGTCCCCTCGATAGCGCCGCCGGTCAGCTCCGCGCCGTCATGAGTGCAGATGTCTTCGATGGCAAAAAATGCGTCGCCGCTGCGAACCACGGCAATCATGCGGCGTCCTGCGGGGATGGAGATGGCTTGTCCATCGCTCAAAGCCACCGCGAGTCCCGCGTCAATCCATTTCACGGCCGTTCCTTTACGTCAAACGGGTCTTACATCATGCCGGTTTGCAGACGAGCTTCTTCCGACATCATGGTTTGGTTCCATGGCGGATCGAACACCAATTCGACGTTCGCATGCGCCACGGTGGGAACAATCTGCACCTTGTCCCGCACGTCCTGCACCAGCACCTCACCCATGCCGCAACCCGGCGCGGTCAAGGTCATCTTGATGTCCACATTGCGCGATGCATCTTCGTTCTTGCTGACTTCGCACTCGTACACCAGCCCCAAGTCGACAATATTGACCGGAATTTCCGGGTCATAGCAAGTTTTGAGCTGCTGCCAGATGATGTTCTTGATGTCTTCTTCGGAAGCGCCCGGCGGCACCTCCGGCGCGATCGCAGCCGTCTTGCCGATAGCGTCCGCATCCTGGCCGGCGATGCGAAACAGGTTGCCGTCGATGTAGACGGTGAAGCTGCCCCCCAAGGCCTGGGTGATGTAGCCCACGGAGCCTAACTTGAGGTTCACCTCGACCCCGGCGGGAATGGCCACCGCCTTGACCTCGCGTTGCACGACAATGGGTTCGTTTTCGTAGGAGTGCATCGGTTAGCAGCTCATTCGGTGCTGACCGCAGGCAGGGCCTGTGGATCGGCGGACTTCAGGGCAGACGCCAGAGTATGCCAGCACAGACTCGCGCATTTCACCCGCGCCGGGTACTCCCGCACTCCGGACAGTGCCGCGAGCTTGCCGAGTTCGTCGGCACCGGTGGCCGCATCGTCGGTCAGCAGCCGGTGCACTCGATCGAACAGCTGCAACGCCTCGGCGCGCGTCTTGCCCTTCACCGCTTCGGTCATCAACGAGGCCGATGCGGTCGAAATCGCGCAACCCTGACCCTCGAATCGGATGTCGCTGATGGTGTCGTCGGCCAATCGCAGGCGCACCGTCAAACGATCTCCGCACATGGGATTGAATCCCTCCACGCTGGCGTCGGCCGGTTCCAATCCACCGAAATTACGCGGCCGACGGTTGTGGTCGAGAATCACATCTCGGTACAGATCGTTCAGTTCCATGGTTCTTAGGCGAAGATCTTGCGCGCCCGTTCGACGCCTGCCGCAAGCCTATCGATTTCCTCAAAGGTGTTGTAGAAGGCGAACGACGCCCGCGCCGTCGCCGGCAATGCGAAAAATTCCATGACAGGCATGGCGCAGTGATGACCGGTTCGAATGGCAATGCCGTCCTCATCCAGAATGGTCCCCAGGTCGTGCGGATGCACGCCGGAGACCACGAACGACACCAAGCTCGCTTTGTCGGGAGCGGTACCGACGATGCGAAGCTCGGGGATTTCGCCCAACACGGCCGTGGCACGCGCGAGCAGGGCGGTCTCATGCGCATGTGCCGCCTGACGGTCCAAGCCTTGTAGAAAAGCCACTGCGGCGCCCAGCCCGACGACCCCGGAAATATTCGGCGTACCGGCTTCGAATTTGTTGGGCAGTCCGTTGTAGGTGGTCTTGGCAAAGGTCACTGAAAGTATCATCTCGCCGCCGCTCTGCCAGGGCGGCATGCGTTCCAGCAGCTGCTCACGCCCGTACAGCACGCCGATCCCGGTGGGCCCGTACATCTTATGGCCCGAGAAGGCGTAGAAATCACAATCCAGATCCTCAACGTCCACATCCATATGCGATATGGCCTGGGCACCGTCGATCATCGTAACGATGCCGCGCGCCTTGGCGGCGGCGATCAGGCGGCGCACCGGCAGCACCGTGCCGAGCGCGTTCGACACATGCGCGCAGGCTAACAACCGCGTGCGGGGGCTCATCAGAGCCGCCACCGCGTCAAAGTGCACCTCGCCGTGCGCGTCGATGGGCGCGACCACGAGCTTGGCGCCGGTCTGCTCGCAAACCATCTGCCAAGGCACGATGTTGGCGTGGTGCTCCAAATGCGTAATGAGTATTTCATCGCCCGGCTGCAGCAGCGGCCTGGCATAGCTCTGTGCGACGAGATTGATCGCTTCGGTGGTGCCGCGGACGAATATGATTTCGTTGCGCGAGCGTGCATGGATGAAGTCCACCACGTTGTCGCGCGCAGACTCGTACAGCGCGGTCGCCTCCTGGCTCAAGGTGTGCACGCCGCGGTGGATGTTGGCATGGTGGTGACGCTCGTAGTCATTGACGGCGTCGATCACGGCGTTCGGGCGCTGCGCAGAGGCGCCGTTGTCCAAATAGACCAACGGCCTGCCGTGCAGCAGGCGCGACAGCACCGGAAACTGCCGGCGCAGGACATCGACGTCGAAGTTTGCGGGACGGGCGGCCATTGCAATGTTGTTCATCGAAATTTCCGCAGGGTTTGCGAATCAGGTAGTTGGGCGATGAGCGCGTTTTCGATTGCCGCACGCGCCGGCACCACCGACATGCCGGTCAGCACATCGGCCAGAAAGGCGTACACCAGCAAACTTTGCGCCGTGTCGCGGTCCAGGCCGCGCGACAGCATGTAAAAGAGCATGTCAGGGTCGAGCCGACCGGTAGTCGCGCCATGCGCGCATTTGACTTCGTCGGCATGAATTTCCAGCTGCGGGCGCGTGTCTATCTCAGCGGTCGGGGAGAGCAGCAGGCCGCGACAAGATTGCTGAGATTGCGCATGCACCGAGCCGGCGTTGACGATCACCTTGCTGTTGAAAATGACCCGGCTCGAATCGCCCGCGATGGCGCGCGCCGTTTGATTGCTGCGCGTCTCGGGGGCGCCATGCGTGACGATATTGACGCAGTCGACGTGCCGCTCCTCATGCCCCACCAGCAGCGAATTGCTGTCGAGGGAGGCGCCAGGCTTGCCCAGGTGTGCCTCCAAGGTGGTACGCACCAGGCCGCCGCCCAGCACGACGGTGAATTGTTTGCAGCGGCTGTCCTGATCCTGATGGATGTTCAGCGAGTCGACGTGGGTGGCGGACGCGCCGGTCGCATAGACACGGTAATGCTCGAGTTGTGCGCCCTGCCGCAAGGCGAGGTGGGTACTGGAATCGACCAGCGGCGTGTACTCGCCCTGCGCCACGTGATGCTCGATGATGGTCGCGCTGGATCCTGCGGCAGCCTCGATTATGACCCTCGGGTAGGCGATATTGTCGGCGCCGTCGCCCGCCGCAACGTGCAGGATGACCAGCGGCGCCGACAGCTGACCGGTGATTTTCAGGTAAAAGCCGTCGACGAACAGCGCGGTATTGAGCAATCCCCAGCGCTGCTGGTCGGCGTCCGACAGCGGCGTAAGGAAGCCCTGCAGCGCACCGGGATCGAGGCGTGCGATCTCGCGCAGACTGCGGATTTCCACTCCATCGATCGCCTCGACCGTGGCGGGCAGGGTTGGATGGCCATTGACCATGTGCAGCGTCGCGGCGCGTTCGGAATTGCCCAGCAGCGTCAACGACGCGTCGGTCGTGGGGTCGCGGGTGTAGCGCGGCGCGTCCACGAAGGTCCGCCCCGCGAGGCGGCGCAGATCCGTGTACCGCCAGGTCTCGTCGCGCATGGTCGGCAGGCCGAGCTTGAGAAACCTCTGCATGGCCGCTTCGCGCAGCGGCGTGAGCGAATCCACCTCGCGCGACTGCCACTGCGCCGCGAAAGAGCGCAGCGCCGCCGATTGCGGCAGCGTTGACGATTGCAGGGCGCGGCTCATGCGACCTCGGCTCCCACGACCCAGTCGTAACCGCGGCGCTCGAGTTCCTTCGCGAGCGATTTGTCGCCCGATTTCAGAATCCGGCCGTCCGACAGCACGTGCACCTGATCCGGCTCGATGTAGTCGAGCAGGCGCTGGTAGTGGGTCACCAGCACCAGCGCGCGCTTCGGATCGCGCAGGCTGTTGACACCGGTTGACACCACTTTGAGCGCATCGATGTCGAGTCCGGAGTCCGTCTCATCCAGAATCGCGAGCTTCGGCTCCAGCACGAGCATCTGCAGCACTTCGTTGCGCTTCTTCTCGCCTCCCGAGAAACCCTCGTTGACGCCGCGGCTCAGGAAGGATTCGCTCATGTGCATGAACTTCATTTTCTGCTTGATGAGCGCTAGAAATTCGTAGGCGTCTACTTCGGATTCTCCGGCGGCCTTGCGTTTCGCATTGAGCGCGGCCTTCAACAGATAGACATTGTTGACGCCGGGGATTTCGACGGGGTATTGAAAGCCCAGAAACAAGCCGGCGCGGGCACGCTCTTCCGCGGGCAGTGTCAACAGGTCGCGGCCTTCGAATGTCACGGAACCGCCCGTGATCTCGTAATCCTCGCGGCCGGCCAGCACCTGCGCGAGAGTGCTCTTGCCCGACCCGTTCGGGCCCATGATGGCATGCACCTCGCCGGCGTTGACCTCGAGATTGACGCCCTTGAGTATGTCTCGGCCCGCGACGCGGGCGCGCAAATCGGTAATTTTAAGCAAGATATTTCCTCTACAACCGCTAGCCGACGGCGCCTTCCAGACTCACGCTCAACAGGTTTTGCGCTTCGACCGCGAACTCCATCGGCAGCTCCTTGAACACCACTTTGCAAAATCCACTGACGATCATATTGACCGCGTCCTCGGTCGAGATGCCGCGCTGCAGACAATAGAACAGCTGGTCCTCGCCGATCTTGGACGTGCTTGCTTCGTGCTCCACCGTCGCCGTGGGATTTTTGACTTCCATGTAGGGGAAGGTGTGCGCCGCGCACAGCGGCCCCATCAGCAAAGAATCGCACTGGGTGAAATTGCGCGCGCCTGCGGCGCTCGGCAGGATCTTCACCAGGCCGCGGTAGGTATTCTCGGCATGTCCGGCCGAAATCCCCTTCGAGACTATGGTGCTCTTGGTGTTGCGCCCGATGTGGATCATCTTGGTGCCGGTATCGGCCTGCTGATAATTGTTGGCCACCGCCACGGAATAGAACTCGCCGATCGAATTCTCGCCCCGCAGCACGCAGCTCGGGTATTTCCAGGTAATCGCCGAGCCGGTTTCCACCTGGGTCCATGAGATCTTCGAATTGCGTCCGCGGCATTCGCCGCGCTTGGTGACGAAATTATAAATGCCGCCCAGCCCATTCTCGTCGCCTGGATACCAGTTCTGGACGGTGGAATACTTGATCTGTGCATCGTCCAATGCCACCAGCTCCACGACCGCGGCATGCAGCTGGTTCTCGTCACGCATGGGCGCCGTGCAGCCTTCCAGGTAGCTCACCTTCGCGCCTTCGGCGGCGATGATCAAAGTGCGCTCGAACTGACCGGTCTTGGCGGCGTTGATGCGGAAGTAGGTGGATAATTCCATCGGGCAGCGCACGCCCGGCGGCACATAGACGAAGGAGCCGTCGGAAAATACGGCCGAATTCAAGGCTGCGAAATAGTTGTCTCCCTGCGGCACGACGCTGCCCAAGTAACGTTCGATGAGCCCCGGATGGTCGCGAACCGCGTCCGAGAACGAGCAGAAGATGACTCCGGCCTTGCCCAGTTTTTCCTTGAATGTGGTTGCGACGGAAACGCTGTCGAACACGGCGTCGACCGCAACGCCGGCCAGCCGGGCGCGCTCGTGCAAAGGAATGCCGAGCTTGGCGTAGGTCGCGAGCAGCTTCGGATCCACCTCGTCGAGGCTCTTGGGCGCATTCGCCGGCGCGCGCGGCGCCGAATAATAAGAAATGTCCTGATAGTCGATGGGCTTGTAGTGCACATGCGCCCAAGTCGGTTCCTGCATGGTCTGCCAATGTCTGAAGGCTTTCAGCCGCCAATCGAGCAAAAACTTCGGCTCGTTCTTTTTCCTCGAGATGGCGGCCACGACCCCTTCATCGAGTCCGGGCGGCAGACTGTCGGATTCAATTTCGGTGACGAATCCATGGCGGTACTTTTGCGAGAGCAGGGCTATAACATCTTCAGATTTGCTAGACACGAGAACTTCCAGTTGCCGTTACGCGTCGGATCGTTAGTTTAAATGGGGTTGCTTTTCGCGTTTTCACGTCAGGTATGCACACGCATTTCCGACGCCAGTTCGGCAACGCGCAGAGTATTGGAGTCGAGCCCGGCCAGCTGGCGCAGAGTGACCTCTTCCAGGGCGCGGCGGATGGCCGCATTCACCCGCTGCCACGCACCGCCGACGCGGCACTGGCGTTCGATGCCGCATTGGCTGGAGGCGCCGCTGCATTCGGTAATTGCAATCGGGCCTTCGAATACATCCAAAATCTGCGTCGCGGTGATTTGCTCCGGATTTCTCGCCAGACGATAGCCACCCTGCGCGCCGCGCGTGGAGATCACCATGCCGGCGCGTTGTAATCCTTTCAAGACCTTGCTCACAGTGGGCCGGCTCAGGCGCGTACGTTCCGCCAATTCCGCGGCCGCGAGCGTTAGTGCAGGTTCTTGCGCTAGACTAGCCAGCACGACGGTCGCGTAGTCCGTCAATTTACCCATTCGCAACATATAATATTCTGCCCATGTCGAATCACTATGTGGGACTATTTTAGTCCTATTTGATCTGCAGGTCCACCTGCAGGGCGGATTCAGCTCGATTTTGCTATCCTTACGCCTGCATCCGACACATCCGACAGCAGTGAGACAAGCCCGATATGAACACCGCAGAGTTAAGTGCCGCAGCACGCGCACTGGTCGCCAAAAGCAGGGGAATTTTGGCGGCCGATGAGAGCACGAGCACCATTAAGAAGCGCTTCGATGGCATTAAGCTCGAGTCCACGGAAGAGAACCGGCGGGCTTACCGCGAATTACTGTTTACCGCACCGGGTGCTCAGGATTACATCAGCGGCGTCATCCTGTATGACGAAACCCTGCGCCAGAAGACCAAAGACGGCGTGCCGTTCCCGGCGTACCTGACTCAGCATGGCATGTTGCCCGGCATCAAAGTCGACATGGGAGCGAAGCCATTGGCCTGCCATCCGGGGGAGACCATCACCGAAGGACTCGACGGATTGAGGGAAAGGTTGGCCGAGTACCACAGGCTCGGCGCGAAATTTGCCAAGTGGCGTGCGGTGATCGATATCGGAGCGGGAATTCCGAGCGGGTATGCGATTGACGCCAATGCCGAGGCGCTGGCGCGCTACGCGACGCTGTGCCAGGAAGCCGGCATCGTCCCCATCGTGGAGCCCGAAGTGCTGATGGACGGCGCCCATACCATGGAGCGATGTGAAGAGGTGACCAACTTCGTGCTCGACCGGGTGTTTTCCCATTTGTTTGCCGCGCGGGTAATCCTCGAGGGCATGATACTCAAGCCCAACATGGTGGTGTCCGGCAAGAAATGCCCGCTGCAGGCGACTCCGGAACAGGTCGCCGAGGCCACCGTGCGCACGCTCAAGCGCCAGGTGCCCGCCGCGGTGCCCGGCATTGCCTTCCTCTCGGGAGGTCAGAGTCCTGTGGATGCGACCTTGCATTTGAGTCTGATGAACGCAGCGGGTCCTCTACCATGGACGCTCACTTTCAGCTATGGACGAGCATTGCAGGAGGATGCGCTCAATGCCTGGGGCGGAAAATCGGCCGGCTACTCCGGCGGCCAGAAGGCACTGTTCGTTCGCGCGAAGCTCAACGGCTTGGCGGCCACCGGAGCCTACAAAGGCACCATGGAAACCTCCGCTGCCTAACGCTGTGCGCTCACTCACGTGCCTTGCGTCTTTGGGACGCACGTGCACACGGCTACGCCATTGAACCAGTCCGCTTCCATCATTGAAGTTCGTAACGTGAGTTACGCAATCGGCGGCCGGTCGGTGTTCGCCGGCCTCGACATGGACATTCCGCGCGGCCGTATCAGTGCGATCATGGGGCCGAGCGGCACGGGCAAGACCACGCTGCTGCGGCTCATTACCGGCCAAGTCGTCGCCGACGACGGCTCCATCGTGGTGGCGGGCCAGGAACTGCGGTCGGTGCGGCGTGCCGATTTGTATGTGCTGCGGCGGCGCATGGGCATGCTGTTTCAGAACGGCGCGCTGCTCACCGATCTCTCGGTGTTTGAAAACGTCGCCTTTCCGCTGCGCGAGCATACCGATTTGCCGGAACGTCTGATTCGTCAGCTGGTGCTGACCAAGCTGCAGGCCGTGGGCCTGCGCGGCGCGGCGGAGCTCATGCCCTCGGAACTATCCGGTGGCATGAGCCGGCGGGTCGCTCTAGCGCGCGCCATCGTCATGGATCCGGAGATCCTGATCTATGATGAACCGTTCGTGGGGCTCGATCCCATCTCCTTGGGGGTCATATTGCGGCTGATCCGGCGCCTGAATGACGCGCTCGGCATCACCAGCATCGTGGTGTCGCACGACGTGCACGAAATCTCGACCGTGGCCGACGTGCTGTTCCTGCTCTCCGGCGGCAAAGTGGTCGCACGCGGCACGCCGCAGGAACTTCAATCCTATCCGTCTGAAATCGTTCGCCAGTTCATCGGCGGCTTGGCCGACGGCCCGGTGCCGTTTCATTTCCCGGCTCCCGACTACTTCGGCGAGCTGCTGTCGCGCGGCGAGGACCTGTGAAGCTGATCAACGAACTATGGGCCAGCCTGATCGAGTCCTTGGTGAGCCTGGGCTCGGTCGTGCGCTTCTTGCTGCGCTTGTTGGTCGTTGCGCCGCGCGCGTTGCTGCGGGTCGATTTGATCGCGCAACAAGTATTCAATTCCGGGGCTCTGTCGCTGGTCATCATCATGCTGTCGGGCTTGTTCGTCGGCATGGTGCTGGGGCTGCAAGGATTCCAGCTGCTGCAGCGCTTCGGCTCCGAAGAGGCCCTGGGAGTAGCCGCAACGATCGGTTTGGTGAAGGAACTCGGTCCGGTGGTGACTGCCTTGCTGTTCGCTGGCCGGGCGGGTACCGCGCTGGCTTCGGAATTGGGGTTGATGCGCGCCACCGACCAATTGTCGGCCATGGAAATGATGGCGGTCGACCCGATACAGCGGGTCGTGGTGCCGCGATTCCTGGGCGGCGTGATTGCAATGCCGCTGCTCGCCGCCATTTTCAGCGTCATCGGCGTCTATGGAGCGCAGCTCGTGGGCGTGCAGATCATGGGCGTCGATGCGGGCAGCTTCTGGTCGCAGATGCAGGCGTCCGTCGGGCTGAAGGACATCAACGAGGGCATCGTCAAGAGCTGCATTTTCGGCATTGCCTGCAGCCTGATCGCGGTGTACGAAGGATATTACGCAACGCCGACCGCCGAGGGCGTCGGCCGCGCCACGACCCGCACCGTCGTCACGTCGGCGGTGGTTGTTCTTTTCTTCGACTATTTGATCACTGCGGCGTTTCTGTAGGAGGGTTTCAGCATGCGCAAATCGACCACCATGAATCTCGGCACGGGAACTTTCGTCCTGCTCGGCTTCGCGGCGCTGTTTTTTCTGACGACGCAGACCACCAGCCGCGGAATCCACTTGGGCAGAACGCCGCACTACAATCTGACGGCGAAGTTCGACAACGTCGGCGACCTCAAGGTAGGCGCTCCGGTGTCGATGTCGGGCGTCGAAGTGGGGCGCGTAACGAAGATCGCTTTCGATCCGAGGGAATACAAGGCGGTGGTCGGCATGCGCATGGACGCACGCTACGAGCAGATCCCCACGGACAGCGATGCCGCCATCTACACTCAAGGGTTGCTGGGCGGCAAATTCATCGGCATTACCGCCGGCGGGGCGGATACCTATCTAAAGGACGGCTCGCAAATCGACTTTACTCAATCCGCATTCGTGCTCGAAAATTTGATCGGGCAGGTGCTCGCGAACTTCACGAAGAGCAGCGCCCCTGCGGATTCCGGCACACCTAAGGCGGACGCGCCTGCGGCGCCTCAGACGAAAGCTACGGAGAAAGCGAAATGAAACGAATCACGATATTAGCGATGCTGGCCTCGATTATGGCAGCCGGCGCGCATGCGGCAGACCCGCCGGCGGCGCCCACCGCTGCGTCGAGCGCTTTGGCCCCGCAGGAACTGGTGGAGAATTCCGCCAAGCGCATGCTGGTGGAACTGGATAAGAATCGCTCGATGTACAAGAGCGACCCGACGAAGCTCGATTCTCTGGTCGCAAACGTACTGCTGCCGAACTTCGATACCGAATATGCGGCGCGGCTGGTGCTCGGCCAGAATTGGCGTACGGCGACCGCCGATCAGCGTAAACGCTTCGTCGACGGCTTCTATCATTCGCTGCTGAGGAATTACGGCGCAGCGCTGGTCGATTTCACGGCCGACCGCTTCGTGATTCTGCCTTACAGGGGCGAAGCCGCCGACACCATGGCGACCGTGCGGACCGAAGTGAAGCGTGAGAACGGGGATAAAATTCCGGTCAATTTCAGCCTGCGGAAAGTCGACGGGGTTTGGAAGGCCTGGGATGTGGTCATCGAGGGCATCTCCTACGTCAAAAGCTTCCGTACCGATTTCGGGGCCGAAATTCAGCAAAAGGGATTGGACGAGGTGATCACCCGGCTCGAGAGCTCCAAATCCGGTCCCGGCGCGGCAGCCAGCCATTGATCGAGAAACGCTCGCATACCCGCACGCAGCGGCTTTTTGTCGGTAGAAATCGCTACAGTGGTGCCGGCCGGCAGGACGCGTCATTCGAGGTTCAGGAGGGCGGCCGGGCGCGCGTGATCGGCTCGCTGCATTATAGTACCGTCAGCGCGCTGCTGATCGCCGGGGTCGATGCGATCGACGGCGGCCAGGCCACGGTTATCGACCTGGCCGGCGTGACTGCGAGCGACAGCTCAGGACTCGCGCTGCTGATCGAATGGCTGAGCGTGGCCAAGGATGATGCCAAAGTACTGCGCTACGAAAATATTCCCACCCAATTGCATCAGCTCGCACGCCTCAGCGAAGTTGAGGAGTTGCTGGTTCCGGGTTAGTTTCGATCGACGCCGCTGCCGCTTTGCGCTAGTGATTCGTCGGCTGAACCCCACTCGCCGGCGGCGTCGTAGCGGCCGGCGGTACGGCCTTGTCTGAACCCGCTTCATCCTCACCCGGATCGACGAGTTGCTCGTCTGCGGATATTTTTCCGTCCGAAACAAGGTAGGCGCGGCGCGACAAGTAGGCGTCGCGGACGAAGGCATACGGGTCGTACGCCTGCTGTATGGTGTCATCCAACGACAGCAGTCTGGCGCGCGTGTCAACCAGGTACATACCGTATAGACCCCATTTAACGCCGGTATTGCGAATGTACGCATGCGGATTGGTATACGCGTCCACCACTCTGGCCGGGCCGTCGCGGAGGTCAGAAGGCCCCATCAGGGGCAGCTCGATGAACGGACCGGGATGCACGCCCCAATGGCCCAGTGTCTGGCCAAAATCCTCGTTGTTCTTGTCCAATCCCGCCGGCGTGGCAGGGTCGAGAATGCCCCCCAAACCCAGCGTGGAATTCAGCAAGAAGCGGCCGAGATCGTTGGCCGACGCGCGAAACTTACCCTGCAGGGCGTCGTTGACCATGACCGTGGTCGTGCTGAGGTTGTCGAAGAAATTCCGCACCCCGGTGCGAATCGGCTGGGGCAGGACGCGCACATAGGTACGGGCGAGGGGCTTCGCTACCGCATGGTCCAACTTGTCATTCACCCGGTATACGCCGCGATTCCAGGACTCCCAGGGGTCTTGAGGCGAACGCGGGCTGTTGGGAGGCAGCGTGACGCATGCGCTCAGGCTCAATATGGCTACCATGCCGAGCGCCGCGCGCGCATACCGGTGTTTCAGCATTCGGAGTTTCTCCCTGACAAACCGCAGAGGATACCGCAACGATGCGGCGAGGGCTGTGATGAACGTGCTGTCTGTCAATGCCGGCCGTTGCCGCCGCGGCCGTCGTCAGCCACCGTGGTCTTGCGCTCCTTGGGCATGGCGGCACGCACCTCATCGAGGCGCGCGCTGAATCGCGCACGCTGAATTGCATCCAATCCCGGCATCCCCAGTGCGAGTTGCAGCTGGTTGGCGGCCATCTTCAGTTCACCGGTCATGAGATAAAAGTACGACATGTAGTAGTAGGAGTCGGCGACGTCGCCGGCGGCATTGGCGGCCTTGGCGATCAGCCGGGTTTGATCCGGGGTCGGTTCCACCACATTGAACAGGTCATCGAGCAACAGATGCGCACGCTTGTTGTCGCCCGCGTGCATCAGGGTTTCCGCAAGGCGAATGGTCACCGGCACATTGCGCGGGAACAAGCTCAGCGCCTTGTCCAGCACCGCCTGAGATTCCTTCAGTTGGCCATTCGCCAGGTAGGCCTGACCGAGCGCACCGTAGAACTGGCTTACCTTCGGGTACTCGTTCACCAAAGCCTGCAGGTCGGGGATGGCTGCGGCAGGATTGCGCGATGCAATGTCCGCCACGGCCTTGCCATAGCGCTCCTCTATGCTCTTGCCACCGCCGTTCTTGGTCAGCGAGACATAGTATTCGCGAGCCGCTTGAGGGTTGCCGACCAGCGATCGCAGCCGCTCGCGCATCAGCGTGTAGTTCAAAGAATCGGTGTGGCGAACGCGGCCGATCTGTTCAGCGCGGTCACGCGCCTCGGCGATTCGATCGGCAGGAAGAGGGTGATCGATCAAGAATTGAACGGCGCTCACCCGACTCGGTTCCGGGCCGCTGGAGCCCAAGTATTCAAAGAAGCTTGCCATGCCCAACGGATCGTAGCCGGCGCTCGCCATCGTGCCGATGCCGATACGATCGGCTTCGGACTCGCTGGCGCGCGTGTAATTGATCTGGTGCTGTATGGCCGCGCTCTGAGTCGCCAAGATGGCTCCCTCCATGGCATCGGGTGAGCCGCGGCCGGCCGTGGCGCCCAGCAGGATCGCCGCCAGCATGGCAGCCGTCGACATCAGCCCGGCATGGCTCTGGTCGATGAGTTGCCGCACCAAATGCCGCTGCGTGACGTGCGCGGTTTCGTGGGCCATGACGCCGGCCAATTCATTCTCGTTGCGAGTGGCCAGGATCAAGCCGCTTTGAATGGCGATGAAACCGCCTGGCATCGCAAAGGCGTTGACAATGGGATCCTTCAGCACGAAGTAGTAAAACTGATGCTGGCCTTCCTCGGCGTGGCTCGACAGGCTGTGCCCGATTTCCTGTATGTAGTCGCTGACTTCGGGATCTTCGAGGACTTGTCCGGTCTGGCGGATTTGCGCGAACCATCCCAAGCCGGCTCGATATTCGTCGTCGAGCGACACTGCGGCGGTCGCCGGGCTGCCCAGATCCGGCAGATCCTGATCGACGGCGCTCGTACCCGTGCCCACACCGGAGGCCCAGCTCACACTGATCATGACGCTGGCGCCGGCCGCGGCGGCAAACGCGCAAACTGACTTCAACAGTGACATTCGGCCTCCGTAATGGTCCTTGGAGTGCGGCCCCTGACCCAAAGTTCGCTCATATCCCTCGATAAATCAAAGAACTTCGGAGGCGTAGTCCGCCAGACGCGAACGCTCGCCGCGGACTAAGGTGATATGGCCCGAAAACGCCCAGCCGTGAAACCGGTTGACCGTATACGTCAGGCCCGAGGTGGTCTCGGTGAGGTAGGGAGTGTCGATCTGGGCGATGTTTCCCAGGCACACCATCTTGGTGCCCGGGCCGGCACGGGTGACGAGTGCCTTCATCTGCTTGGGGGTCAAATTCTGCGCCTCGTCGATGATGATGAAGCGGTTCAGGAAGGTGCGCCCGCGCATGAAATTCAATGAACGGATCTTGATGCGGTGTCTGAGCAAATCGTTGGTGGCCCCGCGTCCCCACGTGCCGCCGGTTTGGCCCTGGGTCAGGACTTCCAAGTTATCCATCAGAGCGCCCATCCAGGGTTCCATTTTTTCCTCTTCCGTGCCGGGCAAGAAACCGATGTCCTCGCCCAAGGGTATCGTGACTCGCGTCATGATGATTTCACTGAAGCGGTTGTGATCCAAGGTTTGCGCAAGCCCGGCGGCCAGCGTCAGCAGGGTCTTACCCGTGCCTGCAGGACCCAGCACGGTGACGAAGTCGATTTCCGGATCCATCAACAAATTGAAAGCGAGATTTTGCTCACGGTTGCGCGAGGTGACGCCCCAGACGTTGTTGCGCTCCGCCCGGTAATCGACGGTGAGTTCCAGAATTGCCGAGTCGCCTTCGAGCTTGCGCACGATGGCTTCGACACCGTTCTCGCCGGGGTCGTAGACGAATTGATTCGCCTGCCATTCGCGCACCAGGGGACCGCGCACCCGGTAAAAGGTGCGGCTCTGCTGCTGCCAGGACTCCATGCCTTTGCCGTGCTTCTCCCAAAAGTTCGGCGGGAGTTGTTGCACGCCGCTTGCCAGGAGGTCCGCGTCCTCGATGGTCTTGTCGCTCGAATAGTCTTCGGCCTGCACGCCGACGATGGCTGCCTTGATGCGTAAATTGATGTCTTTCGACACCAGCGTGACGCGCGCGCCGCGGAATTTGCGCTGCAGCGCCAGCGTGTCGGCCAGGATGGCGTTGTCCGCGCCATGCCCCGGCAGCCCATCGGGCAGCACCGATTCGAGCAATTGAGTTTGAAAGAACAGCCGGCCGACCGGCGGCCGCTTGCCATGATTGATGGGCGCCGCAGCCGGCAGCGCGAGCCCGCGGTCGATCTGATTCTTGGTTGCACCCTTCATCAGCTCATCGAGAAAGCGGCTGACTTGGCGCACATTGCGCGCCGATTCCGACAAGCCTTTTTTGCCGGCATCGAGCTCTTCCAGAACCGTCATCGGGATATAAATGTCGTGCTCTTCGAAGCGGAAAATGGCGGTCGGGTCGTGCATCAATACATTCGTGTCCAGCACGAAGATGCGGCGCTCCGATTTGACCTTGCGGCTTTTTGCCATCGCGGCCGCGACAGGCCGCATGTTGCCGGTCACAGTGCCTTCACCGCTGCCAGCACTTCCTCGGCGTGGCCTTTCACTTTCACTTTGCGCCACGCATGCCGCAATACGCCCTTGGCGTCGATCAGGAAAGTGCTGCGCTCAATCCCCAAGAATTTCTTGCCATACATGCTCTTTTCCTGAATCACGTCGTAGAGCCGGCAGATTTTCTTGTCCGGGTCGCTCAATAGGTCGAACGGAAACCCCATCTTTTGCTTGAATTTCTCGTGCGATGCCAGGCTGTCGGCGGAGATGCCGAAGGTCAGGGTCTTGGCCTTCTTGAATTGAGCATGGGCGGCGCTGAAATCTTCTCCCTCCTGCGTGCAGCCGGGCGTGTTGTCGCGCGGATAAAAGTAGAGGACGACGGCGCTGCCGATCCCGTCGCTCAAGGACCAACTGCCGCCGGTGCCGCCGAGGGTAAACAGCGGCGCCTTCTTGCCAACGTCGATTTTACTCATGGGTGGGTTCAACTTTTTACGGGTTCGAAGATGGCATCCAGGTTCAGATGATCGCAGAAGTCCATGAACTCCTCGCGCAGCACACCGATGTGCAGACGGCTCGGCACGTTGACGATCATCTGCACCGAGAACATGGGTGCGCCGGTATGCGCGGCGGCGTAGGCGCGCGTCGACAGCTCCGCTATGTCCACACCGCGCTGCGCAAAGAAACCGGACAGCCCCGCGACGATGCCGGTCTGATCCAGACATACGACGTCGATGGAGTAGGGCAGCATGTCATTGCGAGCGGCACGTTCTTCGGTGCGCCGCAACTGAATGTTCATGCCGGTGGCGTCGGCGAGCTTTTTGAACTCACCCTCGAGCTTGGCGAGGGTATGCCAGTTGCCGTTTACCAGCAGCAGCATGGCGAACTCGTTGCCGAGCGAAGTCATGCGGCTTTCGCTGATGCTTCCCCCACAGTCGGCCACCACTTTGGAAAGTTCATGGACCATGCCGACGCGGTCCCCGCCGACGGCGGAAATCACGATATGTTGTTTCATTGGGCCAAATTCTACCGGATGGACGCTTGCCAGGGTGCATGTCTGCCACTTAAGGTAGCGATATTTAGCGGAGCCACTTGATGTTTTCCGGAAGCATGGTAGCGATTGTCACGCCGATGACCGCCGATGGCGGCTTGGACTGGCCGGCGTGGGATCGATTGCTGGATTTTCATGCGCGCGAAGGCACGGACGGCATCGTCGTCGCCGGTACCACCGGCGAGTCTCCGTCACTGTTGGCCGACGAGATCGAGGAACTGACGCGTAGGGCGGTTGGGCGCTGCCGCGATAAGCTCAAGGTGATCGTCGGTGCGGGTACGCATTCAACTGCCGCTACCGTGGCACGGACTCGCGTGCTGTCCCGGCTCGGCGTCGATGGACTGATGCTGGTGACCCCGTACTACAACAAACCGCCGCAGGAGGGCCTGTACCGGCACTTCATGGCCGCAGCGGACGCGTCTGCCGTACCCGTTATTCTGTATAATGTTCCAAGTCGCACGGCTGTGGATTTGTTGCCGAGCACCGTCGCTCGCCTGGCGCGACATCCGCAGATTGTCGCGATTAAAGAAGCCACCGGATCGGTGGCCAGGGCGCGCGAAACCTTAAGCGCCTGTCCGCCGGAGTTCTCTCTGCTGTCGGGCGATGATGCCACCGCCATCGATCTGATGAGCGTTGGCGGCCGTGGAGTCATCTCGGTGTCGGCGAACGTGGCACCGCGGCGCATGCACCAGGCTTGTGAAGCCGCATTGGCGGGAGATTTGGCGAAAGCGCGTGCGTTAGACGCCAGCTTGCAGCTTTTACATAAAGATTTGTTCGTCGAGGCGAGTCCGATACCGGTGAAGTGGGCGGTCGCGAGAATGGGTCTGATCGGGAACGCAATCCGCTTACCACTGGTCGAACTGTCGACCGCGCACCAAGATACTGTGCTGCGCGCGATGCAGGCCGCCGGAATTACCCTTGAGGATCAAGCCGCATGAGCCTTGTTCGAGTTTCGATGTTTGTTACTGCCGCAGCGCTCTTAAGCGGCTGCCACCTGTTCGGCAAATTGACGCCCGATTGTCATACCAAGCAGGAATATCAGCGTGCCGGCCAAGTGGCGCCGCTCAAGGTGCCGCCTGGACTGGATGCTCCCAACACCAAGGACGCCCTTGTGATTCCGACTGTCGATCTCGCACCCCCGCCGCCCGGGCCGAAAGACGCCTGTCTGGACGTCCCGCCGCGCTATAAGCCGGCGCCGCCCAATAAGGCGGCCAGCAGCAGTTAGGCCGGATTTGATCGCTTGGGTCGCCTCCGGTACCCTTGCGGCCGCGCGCAGCGCGCCCGCAAGGGCGAGGGCCAGGATGGCCCGAGTCAATCCGACCCGCGCGGTCCGGTTTTAGCAGATAAAAGGTTTTTAGCAGATTGAAGGTTTATGGAGAGGTGGCCGAGCGGTCGAAGGCGCACGCCTGGAAAGTGTGTAACACCTAACCGTGTTCGTGGGTTCGAATCCCACCCTCTCCGCCATTGAAATTGGTCGACGCATCGGCCATTGTTGAGTCTATGGCGGCTCGTGTTTGCATCTTCGCGACGACTGGCTACGAACCCCGTCAGGCCCGGAAGGGAGCAGCGGTAGCGGCTTTAAGTCGGGCGCCGAAGTCCTGCTGGCGCGGGCCGCCTCC
>JBDUEQ010000130.1:0-19974 GCA_040002315.1 Gammaproteobacteria bacterium | reverse complement strand
TCGATGGAGCAGGCATGAGCGACAATCAAGCACGGGTCAGCGTTCGGATACTCGAGAAGGAGTATCACATTACCTGCCCGATCGAAGAGCGCTCCGACCTGCTGGATTCCGCGGAATTCCTCAACATGAAAATGCGCGAGATCCGCGATAGCGGCAAGGTCGTGGGCCTTGATCGCATCGCCGTGATCGCCGCGCTCAACATGGCGAACGAATTGATTCGATTCCGCAACCGTGACAGCAATCTCGATTCCGACGTCGGCGGACGCTTGCGTATCCTGCGCGAGCGCGTAGAGTCGGCCTTGGAGAAGGGTCGGCAGCTCGAGCTCTAACAGGGCTGATGAGCACCTTCTCGAAAGATTAAATTTGGCGCTGCCTGCGGTGTTCGATGCGGATCGGGTTACCTCTCGACCCTAAGTTTTAAACCCCAGGGGCCGTGCTTGCTGGCACCATTGTGCAAGTCCGCCTCGAGCGGAAAGCCTTAAGTGCCGCAGTTAGCCCCACCTGTTGCTCAGGTCGGGAGCAACGGTCCAAAACGGCATCTGCGGGTGGCGCCATCCCCCTTCGATGAAAGCGATCTTACGAAAACAAATGCGCACGCAGCGGCGTGCGTTCAGCACTGCGGAACACCGGCATCGCTCGAGCGTGGCCGCCAAGGCGGTCACCGGATTGCCGATGTTCCGCGCCGGCAAGCGCGTCGCGATGTACCTGCCGTTCGACCGAGAGACGGACACGGCTGCATTGATCGATGCGGCGCGGCACCGCGGTGTACGCGTGTTCGTACCCGTCGTCGTCGATCGCCGCCATGCTCGAATCCGCTTCTATCCGCTCGATCGCCGCCCGACTCGCTCCGGTGTATTCGGAATCTCCATCCCGTCGCGGTTGACCGGGCCGGTGTCGCCTCGATGGCTGGACCTTATCGTCATACCCTTGGTCGGCGTCGACGCCCGCGGACGGCGCCTGGGGATGGGCGGCGGATTCTATGATCGAGCGCTGCAATTCCGCCGCCACCGTGGGTATTGGCGGGGGCCGCGCCTGGTCGGGCTTGCATTCGATTGTCAGCGGACCGACTCGAGGTTCGCCGACGCTTGGGACGTGAATCTGGATTCGCTGGCGACGGAATCCGGACTGCAGCACTACATGAAGGGTACCCCATGAATTATTGGCTCCTGAAATCAGAACCGGATAGTTTCAGCATCGATGCTTTGGCCAAGTCTCCAATGCAGACCTCCGCCTGGGACGGAGTGCGCAATTTTCAGGCGCGCAATATGCTGCGGGACTCTATAAAAAAGGGCGATCTGGCGTTTTTTTATCACTCCAGCTGCGAGGTGCCCGGGATAGCCGGTGTGGTCAAGATCGTAAAGGACGGCTATCCGGATAAGACGGCCTTCGATGCGAAGCATCATCACTACGATCCCGACTCCAAGGCGGACACGCCGCGCTGGTACGTCGTCGACGTGAAGTTGGTGCGCAAGTTCAAGCGCATCATCACCCTCGATGAGTTGCGCCGGCACGCCGCGAAGGTGCTCAAGGATTTTGTTTTACTGCGTCGTGGCAATCGCCTGTCGGTGATGCCGGTGACGAAGAAGGATTGGGAGTTCGTACTC
Organism: Gammaproteobacteria bacterium; assembly: GCA_040002315.1. Taxonomy (GTDB): domain Bacteria; phylum Pseudomonadota; class Gammaproteobacteria; order Steroidobacterales; family Steroidobacteraceae; genus Bog-1198. The sequence continues at coordinate 18,370 of JBDUEQ010000130.1, read as the reverse complement.
GCTCTTGAGTGAAGTCGTTCACATCGCTAGCACATTGTCGCGCAAGAAGGGCGACGTATTGCTTGTAAATTAATTATTCGTGTATATACTCGGACCCCGGACTAACCCGATAACGGAGTTTCTATCATGGCAGCGAAAGCAAAGAAGGCGAAGAAGAAGGTAGCTAAGAAAAAGGCCGCTAAGAAAAAGTAAGCCTTCGAAAGTAATCAACTGTGCCCGCGTAAGCGGGCACAGTTGTTTTTGAGGGTAGGAAATTTCTAGTGTCAGTTGATAAAAAACGCCGTGCCGCAGAAGCCGCTCTTGCTTACATACAAGACGGCATGGTGTTGGGCGTAGGCACCGGCTCCACCGTCGCTCAGCTCATCGAAGTGCTGAAAGACCGCAAAATACAGCTTTCCGGCGCAGTATCGAGTTCGCGCCGAACCTCGGACTCGCTGGCGAAAGCACGCATTCCGGAACTCGATCTCAACGCCGATGGTCCCCTGGCTCTCTATATCGACGGCGCCGATGAAGCGACTGCCGATGGCACCCTGATCAAGGGCGGGGGCGCGGCACTCACTCGAGAGAAGGTCCTCGCCGCCGCCTCGGCGCGCTTCGTGTGCATCGTCGACGACAGCAAGCTGGTCAAGGTACTGGGTAAGTTCCCTCTGCCGGTCGAGGTGATACCGATGGCCCGCTCATACGTGGCGCGAGAACTCGTCAAGATGGGCGGACAGCCCGTTTGGCGCGACGGCGTGGTCACCGACAACGGCAATGTGATCCTGGACGTCCATAACCTGCAACTCGATGACCCGGTCGCCTTTGAATCCGCCGCGAATCAAATCGCGGGCGTGGTGACCGTCGGTTTATTCGCCCTACGCCGCGCCGATGTCCTGATCGTGGCGGGCGACGACGGCGTCAGGACCCTGACCACGCCACCCGTAGCGATCGCGCCCACGAAATAGACCTTCTGCTCATCGCTATTGAGCAGCCCCGCAAGGCTTGGGGTGACCCCAGGCCGTGGCATGGACCGCTCAACTCCATCGCGTGCACTAGTTCTAAAATCCGAGACGAAGTCGTGGTGGTGTGGCGTCATACGTGCCGCTCGGCGCAGGTCGCCCCCCAACTCCGTTACAACACCCGGCACCGTGATGTCGACCGGCCTAATGGCCCGCCCGACTTAGATCTCGAGGCGCGTTCCGATCTCAACCACACGGCTCGGCGGCAGCCCGTAATAGTCCGCGATTACCTGCGCGCTGCGCGCCATCTGCATGAACGCTCTGCGGCGCAACGGCGGCAGATCGGAACGTTGGCCGGGAATCAATTCCTCGCGGCTCAGAAAGTAGGTTGTGATCTCAGGGTCGTAGGGCACGCCGTGAGTCTCGGCCTCCCGCAAGATCTCCGTGATATTTGGCTTCTCCATGAAACCTACTTGGGCCACCACCCGTACGATCCCCTCGCACACCGGGGTCACGGTCAGGCGCTTGGACATCGAGATGCGCGGCAGTTCGCGGGTCACGACCGTCAGCAGCACCACCCGTTCATGCATCACCCGGTTGAACTTGATGTTGTTGAGCAAGGCGCGAGGGATACCCGAGGCTTTCGCATCCAGGAAAATGGCGGTTCCCGTCACGCGTACGGGCGGATCGCTCTTGAGCTCTTCCACGAAGTCGCGCACCGGCTTCTGCTCGCGCAGCAGGCGTGCCATGACCGAGGCACGACCGCGCTGCCAGGTCTGCATGAGCCAGTAGATGATCAGGCCGGATACCAGCGGCAGCCAGCCGCCATCCTCGAGCTTGGTCAGGTTCGCCAGCAGGAAGGCGACGTCGATGACGAACAGCAAGGAGAGGCCGGCGCGCAACGCGCGGCTCTCCCGGCCCGTGCGCGATTTGATCAGACTCAACGTCAACGGCGTTACGATGGTCATTGCCCCCGAGACCGCCAGGCCATACGCACCGGCCAGGGCCGCCGAACTGCCGAAGCTCATGACCAGCGCAATAGCCGCGACCATGAGGATCCAATTCATTGTCGGCACGTAAATCTGACCGGCATGGACTGCCGACGAATGCTCCACCCGCAGACGCGGCAGCAATCCCAAGCTCACGGCTTGGGTGGCCACCGAGAAGACCCCGGAGATGACCGCCTGCGAAGCGATGACGGTCGCGGCCGTCGCGAGGATGACCAAGGGCCACAGCGACCATGCGGGCGCCATCAAGTAGAAGGGATTGCTGATGGCCGCGGGATTCTCGATCAGCAGTGCGCCCTGCCCGAAGTAATTCATGACGAGCGCGGGCATGACGATGCAAATCCAACCAAGGCGGATCGGCGCCTTGCCGAAGTGACCCATGTCAGCGTACAAAGCCTCGCCGCCCGTGACGGTTAGAAACACGCCGGCGAGCACTGCTAGCGAGCCGATTTGATGCTGTGCCAGCAGCGACAGCGCGCGTGTCGGATCGAGCGCCCGAACGACCATGGGTTCGCGCACGATCCAGCTGACGCCCATCACCGCCAATATCAAGAACCAACCCAGCATCACGGGACCGAACACCTTGCCGACGGAGCCGGTGCCGTGCCGTTGAATCAGGAATAGTCCGATCAACACCAGAGCGGTGATGGGGAGAATCGGAATCTGCGCATCCGGCGCCGCCACGTGCAAACCTTCCACCGCGCTCAACACTGAAATTGCCGGCGTGATTGCACCGTCGGCAAAGAACAGTGAAGCACCCAAGATGCCGAGCGTCCCGTAGATCTTGCGGCGCGGGCTTTCGCGCGCGGTGTTGATGACCAGAGCGGTCAGGGCCAGCACCCCACCCTCGCCCTTGTTGTCAGCGTTCAATACCACGCTCACGTACTTGAGCAGGATGACGAGCACCAGGGACCAGAAAATCAGCGACAGCACGCCGAGCACGTGTTCCGGCGTGACCGCGATGCCGGGTCCTGTGAAACAGGCCGACATGGCGTACAGAGGACTGGTGCCGATGTCACCGAACACCACACCGAGCGCCGCCAGCGCCAATGGCGCGAGCCGTCCACCCGACCTCTGTTCGCCCGACATTGTTACCCGCGCAAGTAAAAGTAAGGGCCCATTGCTGGGCCCTGTTTGGCTGGGGGACTAGGATTCGAACCTAGGTAAACGGTGTCAGAGACCGTTGTCCTACCGCTAGACGATCCCCCAAAACCGATCGACCGGCGGAAGTCGTTCCCGCGATCAGCGTTTGGAGAACTGAGTTCCGCGACGCGCTTTACGACGACCGACCTTCTTGCGTTCAACCTCGCGTGCATCGCGTGTGACGAATCCCGCCTTGCGCAAGGGCGACCGCAGCTGCTCATCGTATGCCATGAGCGCACGCGTGATGCCGTGGCGTATTGCGCCGGCCTGGCCCGTGATTCCGCCGCCCTCGACGTGCGCCTCCACATCGAATTTTCCTTCCAGCTGAACCGCGCCGAAGGGCTGTTGCACGATCATGCGGCCGGTTTCCCTGCCGAAGAACTCAGCCAGTGTGCGGCCGTTGATCGATACCTTACCCGTGCCTTGACGCAGATACACTCTTGCGCTCGAGGTCTTGCGGCGGCCGGTGCCGTAAAAGGAATTGGCGGCTGTGTTTGATGCCATACGTCTGTCCTTCAGAATTCTTAGAATTGCAGCGCTTTGGGCTGCTGCGCTTGATGAAGATGCTCGCTGCCGCCGAACACGTGCAACTTTCTGTACATGCGCCGGCCGAGCGGACCCTTCGGCAGCATCCCCTTCACGGCGAACTCGAGTGCGCGCTCGGGGTGCTCTTGCAGCAATTTGCCGAGCGAAATGCTCTTCAGGTTACCCACATAGCCGGTGTGCTGGTGATAGAACTTGTCCGTGAGCTTGGCCCCTGTGACGCGTACCGCCCCGGCATTGACAACCACGATATGATCGCCAAGGTCTTGATGCGGTGCATAATTGGGCTTGTGCTTGCCCTTCAGTCGATGCGCAATCTCCGAGGCCAGTCGGCCCAGAGTTTTGCCTGCTGCGTCGACTAGGAACCAGTCGCCGCGGGTTTCTGCAGGCTTCGAAAATACGGTGTACATGAAAATACTCAGCTGTTTCAGGTCGTTAACGAAAGGCGCGAAAGTGTACAGAACGGCGCGCTCAGATGCCAGCCCCGCGCCTTCGCCCCGGCACCTATAATATAGTGTCGACATGGATAACCGCCGTTTTAGCCTCCTCGATCGCTTCATTGGCGAAATTGATAAGGCAATCAAGGTCTTAAGTGCTTCTGCGCACCCCTCTCGAAAAATTTCTGCAGTGCAACAGGAGACTCCGCTGACGGATATGGAACGCAGCGAGTCCGTCCGCCTGATGCGAGTCAATCACGCAGGCGAGGTTGCAGCCCAGGCTCTCTACCAAGGACAGGCTTTGACCGCGCGCAGTGCCGGCGTCGCGGCGGCGATGCGGCACGCCGCTGCAGAAGAAACTGACCATCTCGCGTGGTGCGAGCAGCGCCTGCGGGAACTCAACGGCCGTACCAGCGTATTGAATCCCTTGTGGTATGCCGGCTCGTACGCGATTGGCGCCCTCGCCGGCGCTTTTGGCGACCGCGCCAGCTTAGGGTTTGTGGCCGAGACCGAGCGTCAGGTGGAATCGCATTTGCGCGGTCATATACAGCGCTTGGGCGTAGCCGACGCCCGCAGCCGCGCCATCCTAGAACAGATGACGCACGATGAGATGCAACATGGCGCCCAGGCAGCCTTATTGGGGGGTGCACAACTGCCATTTCCCGTGGGCGAGGGCATGCGTCTGGCCTCGCGGCTTATGACCAAGAGCTCGTATTGGCTATAGGCTAAACCCGTCAGTGCTTGCGATTCCGGGACTTATGTAATAAAACGTGCGCCAGCACAGGCGTTTCACAGACGATAAAATAACCAGGGAGAGACCATGGAAGAAGGGGCAAAAGCCTTAAGCGATATCCCAGCGATCAATCGTTTCTTGAGCTACTGCCGGATTCGGACAGTCCCTTCCAAGACCGTGATCATCCATGCGGGCGATTTACCGGATATTTTGTACTACATCATCTCCGGCTCTGTCGAAGTCATGATCGAGGACGAAGATGGCAATGAGATGGTGCTGGCTTATTTGAATAAGGGCCAGTTTTTCGGCGAAATGGGCCTGTTCTATGAGCAGCCGACCCGCAGCGCCTGGGTACGCACCCGGCAACAGTCCGAGCTCGCCGAAATGACTTATCCGCGTTTCCGGCAGATCGCCGCCGAGAGCCCCGGATTGATTTTCGAACTGGCCACACAGTTGGCGACCCGGCTCGACCGCACCAACCGAAAATTGGGGGACCTCGCTTTCGTCGACGTCACGGGTCGTGTCGCGCACGCCATCATGGATCTGTGCGGCGAACCGGATGCGATGACGCACCCAGAGGGCATGCAGATCAAAGTGAGCCGGCAGGAGCTTTCGCGTCTGGTGGGCTGCTCGCGCGAAATGGCGGGTCGTGTCCTTAAGGTATTGGAAGAACAAGGCCTGCTGCGCGCCACCGGCAAGACCATCGTCGTGTTCAACGCCCGCCCGAAGGTCAAGACGCGGCCGTTAATCGTCCCGGTGAAAGCCGGCGCCGGCACCGCCGCTGTTGCGCCTAAGGGCGCGCGTGCGGAATCGCACGATGATGATGACGACGATGACGAGGACGACGAATAAGCGCGCGACTCTCAGGCGTTCGCTGAACTGCGGCCCAACTGTATTTGCGCACGCATGGCCTTGATGGTGCCCGCGTAGTCGGCGCTGCCGAATATGGCGGAGCCTGACACAAAGGTATCCGCGCCGGCCCGGGCAATCTGCGCCGCATTGTCGACTTTCACGCCGCCGTCAATTTCCAAACGGATGTCGCGCCCACTGGCGTCGATCCGCGCCCGTGCCTCGGCAAGTTTCTGCAACGCCTGCGGGATGAATTTTTGGCCGCCAAAGCCCGGATTCACCGACATCAGCAGGATCAGGTCGATTTTTTCGATCACGTAATCGAGCCAACTCAACGGCGTCGCCGGATTGAATACCAGGCCCGGCTTGCAGCCCGAATCTCGAATCAGCTGAATCGTGCGATCCACATGCAAGGTGGCCTCCGGATGAAAGCTAATGTAGCTTGCCCCGGCCTTCGCAAAATCCGGCACGAGCTGATCAACGGGTGAAATCATCAAGTGCACGTCGATCGGCGCCTTGACTCCCGCCTTGCGCAACGCCTCGCACACCAAGGGACCGATGGTGAGATTCGGAACGTAGTGATTGTCCATGACGTCGAAGTGAATCCAGTCGGCGCCGGCCGCAAGAACCGAATTCACTTCCTCTCCCAAGCGGGCGAAGTCCGCGGACAAAATGGAGGGGGAAATAATAATCGTCATAGTCGCTCCTTCAACGCATGCCGCGCGCCGCCCGTATCCCTTCATAGGCCTCTTGGATGCGCTGCGTCTTCTCTTTCGCCACTTGCGCCATCGACTCCGGCAGACCGTTGGCAACGAGTTTATCAGGATGATGGCGGCTCATTTGGCGCCGGTACGCCTTTGTCACTTCCTCGTTGGTGATATTGGGGTCGATTTCCAACTCAGCGTAGAATTCGGCCAGCGATCCTGCTCCGCCTGCAGGCCGGGTGCCGCTGCCGGCGCCGGCGCCGGCGCCATAAGTCCTTCGCCGCGAGCGCAAGGATGCCTCCAAGTAGGCAAATTCCAGGCCGGACATGCCCAGCCTCTCAGCCACCCGCAGCAAACTTGTGCGCGCGGGCGGCGATATGCCGTTGCCCGCCAATGCCGCGCGCAGCTGCAATTCCATGAAGGCGCGCAACAGATCATGGCGTTGTCCGCAGGCCTCGCGCAGCCGCTCGACGCCAAGCTCAGCGTCGTAGGCGGCGGATTTGCCGTTGCGAAAACACTCGATGGCGATGCTGATCTCGCGAGGTCCGAGACTAAGTTCCTGCATCAGCCGCCGCGCCGCATCGATTTCCGCTTCGGTCACCCGGCCGTCGGATTTCGCGACATGGCCCATGAGCTCGAAGGTGGTGCGGAAAAATTCGTCGGAAATCGATATCGAGCGTGTCCCGCGCGCGCCGCCGGCGGCACGGCCGAAACCGGTGCTCTCGTAGAGCAAGAAGCCGATGACCGCGCCGATCGCGGCTCCCCATACTCTCTGAGTGATCAGAAGTCCGATCAGAGCCCCAAAAAAAATGCCTTTCCCACTCATTCGCGTTGACCTATCCCGCCCTGTGCCGCCACAATCGCCGACCGTCCGCCTCAATGGTAGCATCGCGCACGCATGCAACAGAGTTCGCAATCACCACCGCTGTTCGAGTCGCACCTGCACGGACTTCAGAAAATCCATCAGGGAAAGGTGCGCGACATATACGACGTCGACTCCGAGCATCTGTTGATCGTCACCACGGATCGCTTGTCGGCTTTCGACGTCGTGCTGCCGGACCCAATCCCTTTCAAAGGCGAGGTCCTTACCCAGATTTCATTGTTCTGGTTCGCGAAGACCCGGCATATCATCGCCAACCATCTGGCCGCCCTGAAAGTGGAGGATGTGGTCGCCGACAGCGAAGAGCGCGCGCAGTTGGCGGGCCGCGCCATGGTGGTGAAAAAACTCAAGGCGCTGCCCATCGAAGCGGTGGTACGAGGCTATCTGATCGGCTCTGGCTACAAGGATTATGAACTTCACGGCACGATTTGCGGGATCGCGTTGCCCGGCGGATTACAAATGGCGGATCGATTGCCGGAGCCGCTGTTTACGCCGGCCTCCAAAGCCCCCGCGGGCCAGCACGATGAAAATATAGATTTCGATGCGATGGTCAAGCTGGTAGGCGGTGAGCATGCCGCCGACATTCGGCGCGCGGCGCTCGACATCTATCGTTTTGCCGCGGAGCACGCCCGGGCGCGGAACATCATCATCGCCGACACGAAATTCGAGTTCGGCATCGACCAGGCGGGACGCCTGCTGCTCATCGATGAGGCGCTGACGCCGGATTCCTCGCGTTTCTGGCCGATGGCATCGTACAAGCCGGGAATCAGCCCGCCGAGTTTCGACAAGCAGTTCGTGCGCGATTATCTGGAATCTCTGCACTGGAACAAGAAGCCGCCGGCTCCGCATCTGCCGCCGGATGTTCTGGCGCGCACCAGCGATAATTATCGCGAGGCGCTGCGGCTCCTCACGGCGTGAGACCCTCAAAGCCATGCGCCGATGGTTGGAAGACCTGGAAGAGGGATTGTTTCAAAGATCCCGAAGTATGGGGCCGCCCTGGGGCGCCGTGCTCCGATGGCTGCGCTATCCCGCGGCGCTGATTCGCGACTGGCTGGGAGGCGAGATCAACATCCGCGCGATGAGCCTCGCCTACACCACTCTACTGTCTCTCGTGCCGCTGATGGTATTCAGCTTTGCCATCTTGAAGGGACTCGGCGCACGCGGCGACTTGCAGGTCATCCTCCACGAATTCTTCCGCCCCATGGGCGGCGCGGCGACACAGTTGACCGACAGCGTGATGCAATTCGTGGTCAACATGCGCGGCGGTTTGCTGGGCACGCTCGGGCTGGCCTTTCTCGTATACACCGTGATCACGACGATTCAAAAAGTCGAGGCGAGTTTCAATTTCGTGTGGCGGGTGCAACGCCCGCGAAGTTTTGGGCGCCGTTTCACCGAATATCTGGGTGTCATGATCCTCGGACCCATCCTGCTCGCCGTCGCCATCGGGCTGCAGGGTTTCGCGCAGCGCAGCTCCTTCGCCCAGTGGCTGCAGGCCGTTGCGCCGCTCGCCGGGATTTTGCTGTTCCTGGGCCAGATCCTGCCCTATGCCATCGTCTCCGTGGTGTTTACGTTCATGTACGCGTTCATTCCCAACACCGGGGTGCAATTCCGCGCCGCGCTGATCGGCGGGGTGACCGCCGGCATCATTTGGGCGCTGGTCGGCAAAATATTCACCGCGGTCATCGTGTACTCGTCGCAGATGGTGGCGATCTACACCGGATTCGCCATCGTACTGACCACGTTGATCTGGGTGTACTTAAGCTGGCTCATTCTGCTCATCGGCGCGCAGCTCGCCTTCTACGTGCAATTTCCCCAGTACCTGCGCCATGGTCAGGAGAGCGTTGAACTAACCGGCAGCGATCGCGAGCAAGTGGGCCTGTCCATCATGTATTTGATCGGGCGTGATTACGTCGCGGGCAAGAGCTATTGGGATGCGGGCCGTCTCGCGGGCGAGCTCGACATTCCGGGCACTGCGCTTGCGCCCGTTCTCGCCTGCCTGGAGCGAGGCGGGTTGCTGGTGGCGACGGAGAAGGAACAATTCGTTCCGGGGCGCGAGTCCGAAGGTATTCTGCTGGCCGACATCGTGAGCAGCGTGCGCAGTCAACAGATGGGGCGGCTGCTGATCGAGGTAAGCCGCGTGGCGACCGCAGCGCAGGTGATGCGGGGGGTGGAGGCTGCCTTGCGCGAGCAGTTGGGCACGCAATCGCTCAAGGATTTAATCGCCGGCAATGGTCATGTCCTGAAGCAGGATTGATCCCACTCGCGTGCCGCCGCGCGTATCGATGTCATCACCGACGGCCGCTATCCCCAGGAGCATGTCGCGTAGATTTCCGGCGATGGTGATCTCCGCCACCGGGTACTGGACGGCGCCATTGTCGACCCAGAAGCCCGCTGCGCCGCGCGAGTAATCGCCGGTGACCATATTGATGCCCTGCCCCATGAGTTCGGTCACCAGAAGGCCGGTGCCGAGCCGCGACAGCATTGCATCCATGCCGCCGGCAAGCGTCGGTGCGACCAGGAGATTGTGAGGTCCCCCGGCATTACCGGTGGTTTTCAGGCCGAGCTTACGCGCAGAGTAGCTGGAGAGAATGTACCCGGTGAGGATTCCGTCGGCGACCAGTTCGCGATCGAGGGTCGCGACCCCCTCTGCATCGAATGGCGCGCTGCCCGCCGCCTTCAAAATGTGCGGCCGCTCGGCGATGGAGAATCCGCTGGGAAACACTTGCTGACCCGCCGAATTCAACAGAAAGGAAGACTGCCGGTACTGGCTGCTGCCGCGAATCGCCGCCGTGAAATGACCGATCAAGCCGCGCGCAATCTCCGGCACGAGCAGCACCGGTGCGCGGCGCGTGCTCAAGCGGCGAGGATCCAGGCGTGCAATCGTGCGCCGCGCGCTCTCGCGGCCGATGCTCTCCGCGCGCTCCAGTTCGCGCCAATCTCGCGAACTGCTGTACCAGTAGTCGCGCTGCATATCGTCGCCGGTTCCGGCCAGCACCGCGCAACTCAGGCTATGCGAGGTGGTGGGATAGCCGCCCACGAAACCGTTGGTGTTGCCGTACACATGCAGCCCCTGATGCGTGCCGAGCGATGCACCCTCGGAATTATTGATCCGTGCATCGAATTCCAGCGCCGCCGCCTCGCAGGATTTGGCGATCTCGATCGCCTGGTCTGCGGCGACGTTCCAGGGATGCGAAAGTTCAAGATTCAAGGGCGCGCGCGCCATCAGGGCGGCATCCGCCAGCCCCGAACAGACGTCTTCCGCCGTGAAACGCGCGATACTGCAGGCCTTGGCCACCGTCGCCCGAACCGCGTCCAGGGAGAAATCCGCGGTGCTGGCCGACCCCTTGCGGTGGCCGAAATACACCGTAATACCCATGCTGCGGTCGCGCTGATGTTCCAACGTTTCGACCTCCCCCAGTCGCACACCGACCGAAAGACCCGTATCCTGGCTGACTGCCGCCTCGGCTTGCGAGGCGCCTCGGGCGCGTGCCTCTTCAAGGGCGCGTTCTATGATCGATTCTAAGTCTTCTTGGGCGAGGCGAACCGGGTTGCTGGATACAGCCATCTAACGTCTCCAAAACTCTCTTTCAGGATTCCGAACGGCGATTCTACCGGGCGCAGGTGTAGCATGGGCGATATGACGAGCGAGAACGACACGGACACTTCCGGCGAATCCGAGGAGCAGCGCCGGAGTAAGAGCGCCCGCAAGCGGGAAGCCGCTTCTTTGCAGGAATTGGGCGTGAAATTGTCGGCCCTTCCCGACCAGGAGATCAAGGCGCTGGACTTGCCCGACAGCCTGTTCGTCGCACTGCGTGACCTGCGCCGGCTGCCCTCGCACGGCGCGCAAATCCGGCAGCGGCAATATATCGGCAAGCTGATGCGCGATATCGATCCGGAACCGGTACTCGCCAAGCTGGCAGAGCGCAAGCAGCGGCATGACCTGGAAATTCGGCACTTTCAAGAAATCGAGCGCTGGCGCGATCGGCTGCTGTCGGAGCCCGCCACGGCCATTGATGAGTTGCTGCGGGACTATCCGCAGGCGGACCGGGCTGCGCTCGTCAAACTGCTGGAAAAAGCCGAGAGAGAGCGCCTCGAACAGCGCTCTCCGGTCGGCGCGCGGGAACTTTTCGCGTTTCTTCGCCAGTTGCTCGGGTAGGCTTTGATAAACTAGAGGCCTATGACAGCCCTGGTCGGAATCATTATGGGATCGTCTTCCGATTGGGAAACGATGCAGGACGCCGCCGCCGTTCTCCAATCCTTGGGAATCGCGCACGAAGTGCGCGTGGTATCGGCGCATCGCACGCCTGATCTTCTATTCGAATATGCCGCATCGGCGCGTCAGCGAGGCTTGAAAGCCATCATTGCGGGTGCGGGGGGCGCCGCACACCTGCCCGGCATGACCGCCGCGAAAACCTCGGTTCCGGTATTGGGCGTACCGGTTCAATCCAAGGCGTTGAATGGCTTGGATTCCCTGCTGTCGATTGCCCAAATGCCGAGCGGCATCCCGGTCGCCACCTTCGCCATCGGCGCCGCCGGTGCGAAGAACGCCGCGCTGTTCGCAGCCGCCATTCTCGCCAATGATTCGGTGGATATACGCACGGCCCTGGACGCCTATCGCCAGGCGCAGACCGCTGCGGTGCTCGCCAAGCCGGATCCCCGCACCTCTTGAAATTGTCGCGCGTTGGCATTGTCGGCGCTGGTCAGTTGGGACGCATGCTCGCGCTCGCCGGTTACCCGCTGGGCATCCGCTGCTTGTTCCTCGATCGCAGCGCCACAGCGCCTGCCGCGCAAGTTGCGCCGATATTGACGGGCGAACTCGAGGACGCGGCACAACTCGCCGCACTCGCCGGAGCCAGCGACGTGGTTACCTTCGACTGGGAGAATATCGCCGGCAGCGCACTCGCGCCGCTCGAGAAATTGACCAAGGTTCGCCCGCCACGCGCAGCTCTCGAAGTATCCCAGGACCGCATGGCGGAAAAGGCGCTGTTCTCCAAGTTGCGAATCCCGGTTGCAGCGCATGCTGCCGTGGGCAACGAGGAAACGCTGCGGCGTGCAATCGCCAAGCTCGGACTGCCCGGAGTGCTCAAGACAAGGCGCTTGGGCTACGACGGCAAGGGCCAATTTGTTTTGCGCAGCCCGGCGCAGATCGGCGCGGCCTGGGCGGCCATCGTTGGCCGTGATTTGATCTACGAGAGATTTCAGGAATTCTCGCGCGAAGTCTCCATCGTGGGTGCGCGCTCGGCGACGGGCGAAACCGTGTTCTATCCCCTGTCCGCCAACATTCATGGCGGCGGAATCTTGCACTACAGCATCGCGCCGTTCGTCAACCACAAGCTGGAACGCGCGGCGCGGGTATATCTGAAACGGGTCATGCAAGCTCTGGACTATATCGGCGTGCTCACGATTGAGTTTTTCGTGGTAAAGGGCCGCTTGATTGCCAACGAGATGGCGCCTCGAGTCCACAATTCAGGGCATTGGACCATCGAGGGCTGTGTGACCAGCCAATTCGAGAATCATCTGCGTGCCATTTGCGATCTGCCTTTGGGCAGCACCCGCGCCCTGGGGCATACGGCCATGGTCAATTTCCTCGGTAAAATGCCTAATCGAGAGCGCCTGCTCGCCATTGATGGCCTGGCTTTTCACGATTATGGAAAGGAGCCGCGCCCGGGGCGCAAATTGGGCCACTGTACCATCCTTAAAGGCCGCACAATGGAGCGCAATTCGGCGCTGGAAAAAGCTCTAGAATTGATTGAATGGACTTAAGAATCGGTCATTTCACGGACAGGCGACCAATACCGTAGACTCCCCCAGCAATGTATCTAGAACTCTTTAAGCTGCATGAATTGCCGTTCCGGTTAAGTCCGGATCCGCAGTTCCTTTACTTGAGCAAACAGCATGCACGCGCCAAAGCGTACATGGAGTCGACGATTTGGTTTACCGACGGCTTCGTCGTGATCACCGGTGAAATCGGCGCCGGTAAGACCACATTGATCGAGACATTTTTGCGCGAATTGCAGACCGATGCGGTGGTCGCGCAAATCAATCAGACCCAGTTGTCGCCGACGGCGTTCCTGCAGACCGTGCTGGTGCAATTCGGCTTCTCCCCTTTCCACATGAAGAAGCCGGAGGTGCTGGCTACCTTAAATCAATTCCTGTTGGAACAGCACATGAGCGGGCGCAAGGTCCTGCTGATCGTCGACGAGGCCCAGAATTTGACTCACCGCGTGCTCGAGGAGGTGCGCATGCTGTCAGGCATCGAGACCACCAAGGAGAAGGCGCTGCGCATCATTCTCGCGGGCCAGCCCGAGCTCAACGACAAGCTCAACTCCCCGGAGCTGGTGCAGCTCGCGCAACGCGTGCGCCTGCGGTTTCATCTGTCGGCGCTGACGGAAGCTGATACCACCTCGTATATCGACCATCGCCTGGAGGTGGCCGGCTCACAGGGGCGGCGAATTTTTGCCGAGGACACCTACCCCACCATTTACAAATATACCGGCGGCACGCCACGCCTGATCAATACGCTGTGCGATACCTCGCTCATGGCCGCTTTCGGCCAGGAGCGGGATACGGTGACCCTGGCCGATCTCGAGGCCGCGATTCAGGAGCTGCAATGGGGTGAATTCTCCGGCGGCACGAGCCGCATGCGCATTCTCCAAGCGGAGCCGCCGTCGCCGAGCAGCGGCTCGAGCCCCACGGTGGGACGAATACTGCTGGCGAGCGAGGGCAAAACCGTGATTGAGCGCGAACTCAAGCCGGGTCGAATGGTGATCGGCCGCACGGCGGATAACGATTTGCAAATCGACAGCAAGTTTATCAGTCGCCATCACTGTCAAATCCTGACGCAAACCGACTCCTGCGTGATCGAGGATCTGAACAGCACCAACGGCATTTACGTCCAGTCCAAGCGTGTGCGTCGCTACAACTTGAACGACGGCGACGTGGTGCAGGTCGGCCAGCATGAAATCATGTACATCGACGAGCGTACGCCGCGAATGCGCGGCGCAGCGGATAGCGAATCAGCCGCGAAGCCCTAAAACCGTGGGGCAGTCGGCCCTAGCCGCGCAGCGTGGACGGAAAATCGATGGTCTCACCCGAGTATTCGCGGCTCAATGCACGATAATTCTGTCGGCGCAGAAGCAGCGTCAAGGCGGCCGTCTCTGCGACGAATCCGATCGCGAAAGCGATCAAGGCGCCAAGACCCACGGGGTCAAGGTAGAACACAAATATGGCCAAGCCGCCGATCCCCATATAGACATACGGCAGGCTTTCATAAACAGGTTGAGCCAAGCGCATAGAATGGACCTCTTTACACGCCATGTTAATGCGTTTCTGGAGGAGAATCCCTGCGAATTTGACTTATGGTCGAATCTATCGGCGAATGCACCGGCCTTGCGGTCGGAGTGCCCAATCCCGGCGACCCAAGCTCCTGTCCTGGCGGCTACACCGACCGATTAGTCCTTACCCACCAACCTCTCGGCAATGCGCGACAGCCAGGAATTGCGCCACCCCTCGACACGGAGCTGCTCACCCCTAGGCTTGGTAGCTCGATTGGCCTCCGACAGCAAATCCTTGGGCAAATTGAGCTGAAACGTACCCGTCATTGAATTGTCGGCCATGGGAACTCCGTCGTTGATCATTGATACCTGACCTTAAGCGTACCGAGTCCCACCGGCTGCCAGATGGGATGCGCCGCACGTTATTGTCGTTTCCCAATAGCGCGCGTCGCAACGCGTCGCCACCCGGCGACGCGTTGGAGTTCGTCTCGCAATATGTCACTTAAGATTCTGACAACGCGCGATTTACCTCACAAACCCGGTGCGCCGGTCCCATGCAGCCGGGCTGCCTCGAACTCATCGCCCGGCAACCAGTTCACCGTGCCCTTGGCCAGCAGCGCCTGCCAGCCCAATGCAAACCCGAATTTGGCGAGGGAGGAGTTGCTCGAGAAATCCATGGCCGGCGAATATTTGTCGCCGGTGTTGTGATAACGCTTCGCCGTGTAATCGTCGGCCTGAGCCTTGCCCCATTCAGGCGGATGCCCGGCGAATTTCGCGCCGGTGTTGATCGAAAATGCAGGAACCCCGGCGCGTGCCAGACTAAAGTGATCGGAGCGATAGTAGTGACCGGCGCCGGGTTCGGGATCAGCTTGAATGGCGAAGCCGAACGCCTTGGCGGTTTTCTCGACGATGGGATAGAAGGAGGTACGTTCCGCGCCGGTCACGTTCACCGATTCCGGATGGCCGATCGGCGGTATTGCGTCGAAATTCAAGCCGATCGCAATCTGCGAGGCCGGAATCGGCAGATGCTTGCCGAGAAAGTTGGATCCCAGCAAGCCTTTCTCCTCCGCAGTCACCGAGGCGAATAGCACCGGGTGCGGCGGGCGAGCCTGCGATGTGGTGAAGGCGTGCGCCAATTCCAACAATGTTCCGACGCCGGTGCCGTTATCGACCGCGCCGTTGTATATATTGTCGCCGCTCATCGCCGGATCGATGCCGAGGTGATCGTAATGCGCCGAATAGACAACGGCCTGTTTGGCGGCACCCGGATCTGTGCCCTGCAACAGTCCCAGCACATTGTAAGACTCGAATTTACGCACCTTGCTCACGATGTGCGCCTTGAAACGAACCGGCAAATCCCGTGCCGTGAACTCGCGTGTGCCGGCGCTCGCCAGCATGTCGTCCAGTTTCAGCGAGGAGGCGCCGAACAATTGCCTGGCTACCTCCAGCTGTATCCACGAAGCCGCCTTGAGCTTCGGATCCTTGTCGTTGCTGAGATATACCTGCTCATTGCTCCAGGAGCTGCGCACCACGCCCCAGCCATAGCTGGCGAGATCCGTGCGGTGAATGATCAGAGCACCGATCGCACCCTTGCGTGCCGCTTCCTCGAATTTGTACACCCAGCGGCCGTAATAGGTCAGCGCCTCCCCATTGAAGAATGTGGGATCCTTGGATGGCGGCTCGTTGACGATCACCAGCACGACCTTGCCTTTGACGTCCGCACCTTTGTAATCGTTCCAATGATATTCCGGCGCCTCGATGCCGTAGCCGACGAAGACGATGGGCGCGTCGATGTCGACGCTAGCCGTCTGGGTTTGATTGCCCGTGACGTAGTCATCGCCGAGCTTCAACTCGATTGCCTTGCCCTGCGCCGGCTGCAAAGAGGCGACGGTCGCAGGCTCCGTATGCACACCGTTGAATTCGACCTTTTGCAGGTAGCCGCCGTTGTCGCCCGCGGGTTTCAATCCGTCCAAGGCAAATTCAGTCGCAATGTATTTCGCGGCAATGTCGCCGCCGCGTGTGCCGGTACCGCGCCCTTCGAGCAGGTCATCCGAGAGGAAACGCACATACGCGCGAATGCGCTCCGCATCGATGCCGTGCATGGAAGCAGCAACGTTGGCGGGCAGCGCGAGTTCCTTCCCCGGATCCGGGGCCGCCCAGGCACTGGAAATCCATCCTGCCGCAACACCCAGCGCAAGCACCGTCAGCCTGAAGGTTTGCATCGACCGCCCCCGATTGAAAGGATGGGCAAGACTAACGCACCTTACGACTCACGTTGCGATTTTCCGCTTACGATTTGATGAACGCCAGGAGGGCCGCGTTGATGATGTCGGCCTGCGTAGCAATCATGCCGTGCGGAAATCCTTTGTAGGTTTTCAAGGTCGCGTTTTTCACCAGGTCATCGGCATAGTGATGCATACCGTGTCCGTCGGCCGTCTGCGAGGCGGAGCGCCGACGTGAACAGCGCTCAGCGAGCCCAATATTGCCGCAGCAATCGATTCAGCGGCTCGGAAAAATAGCGCGCGGTGATCCCGCCCACGAGTCCGGCGAAGAGGATTACGGCAAGGAACAGCAGCGATACGGCCGCTTTGGGCTTGCCGGCCGCAACGAACAAATAAAAGAATCCCATCACGATGAACATGTGCGTCAGGTAGACCTCATAGCTGCGCCGACCGAACCAGCGCAAGGGCGCCAGCACCGCAGGGCCCTTGCGCGCCGATTGCGCGGTGGCGGCGATCACCAGGCAGGTGCCGACGGCCAGCACGGTCATGTCGAGCCCGGAGCGTGCCAGCGCATCGCCCTCGGCGGCGAATCCAAGTATGTAGACGATCGCAGTGATACCGGTTATTTGCAGCCATAGCGATATTCGAGGAGCGATGCGCAGATTCGCAAGAACCAGCGCAGTCAGGCACCCAAGAGCGATCGCATCCGTTCCTCCGAGATAGGACACTTCTTTCCAAGTCTCGTTGCCGTGAGTCCAGAGCGTGCGGGCAATCGGTCCCAGCGCGACGAACACGGCCAAGAGTGTCATCAGCCATTCATCGCGCCTGACCCAGCGGCAAATCAGCGGGAAACACAAATAAAACATTTCTTCCACCGACAGCGACCACAAGATATCCCAACTGCCGGGCAAATATCCGCGTTGCGCTTCGAGCACGTTGATATGGAACGTGAGCGCCGCGAGCAGTGCCCGCCCCAAGCCTCCCGTGTCTTGCGACACGATGAATCCCGGAGTTCCGGCAGAGTGCAGCAAGCTCAATATGCCGAGCAGCAATAGCAACAACGGAGCTATGCGTGCAAATCGCAGCCGGTAGAAATCGCGGACATGAATCGAGGATAGCGCACCCCAGCGCCTGAGCGAAGTGGCGGTAATCAAGAAACCGGAGATCGCAAAAAATATCTGCACGCCGTTCTGCCCATTCCAAACGAGCGCGCTGCGTAGCGGGTCGGGAATCGCTTTCCAGTAGGGAAACTTGTCGAGGAACAGGCGCATGTTGACGTGGTTCAGCAACACAAAAAAGATCGCGAGGCCGCGCAGCGCATCGACTGCATCGAGACGCTGTCGAAACCCGCCGCCTTGGGAAAAGACGCTGCTCGTTGCGGGTGGATGTAGCATAGGCGACATTAACCCAACGGCAATCCCATCGGCGAGCGCTGATTAAATCCGGCAAGAGCGCCGGGTCCGCCGCTGCAGCCGCGGATCCGGCGTCGGCGCCTAAAATAGCCGCTGTTCCGGGTGAGCTGCTGCACTCCCAGGAATGCGCCAGCCCCGTCATAGCGGAAGAAACGCATTTTCGCCAGATTTCGATCAGGGCCGGAGAAAGCTTCCCTCGAGCGCGACGTGCGCCTGACGTTCATCAAG
>JBDUEQ010000129.1:0-22755 GCA_040002315.1 Gammaproteobacteria bacterium | reverse complement strand
GCGCCATCTTCGCCGGGTCGAGCCAGATGCGCATGCCGTAGTCGCGGGCACCGAATACAACGACCTGGCCGACGCCGCGCACGCGCGCCAACGCGTCGTACACATGCAGCGTGGCGTAATTCGACAGGAACAAATAGTCGTACCGTGGGTTGTCGGAGCCGATGGCCACAGTGAGCAGGATTTGCGGTTGCCTCTTGGCCACCGTGATGCCCTGCTGCAGCACCTGCGCCGGCAGCTTGCGCTGCGCGATGGCTACCTGGTTTTGTACATCGACCGCGGCAATGTCCTGCGCGGTGCCCACATCGAAAGACACTGTCAGGCTGTAGCTGCCGTCATTGGCGCTCTTGGAGTCCATGTAAATCATGTGCGGGACGCCGTTGACCTGCTGTTCGATCGGCGCGGCGATGGACTGTTCAATGGTGGCGGCGTCGGCACCGGGAAAGCTCGTCGATACCACGATGGTCGGCGGAGTTATCAACGGGAAACGCGCCACCGGCAGGCCCGACAGCGACACGCCGCCGGCGATCGTGATGATGATCGCCAGCACCGTGGAGAGAATCGGATGATCGATGAAGTAGTCGATCATGTGCGCTATTCGATCATGCCCGGCACTCGATCATGCCCAGGTCCAGGTCATGTCCCGCTCGGGGCCGTGGCTGCCAAGGGCGTGGATTTGACCGGCGCGCCGGGCTTCAAGTGCTGTACGCCATCGACAATCACCACATCGCCGGCCTTCAGGCCCTGCTGCACCTGCCAGTCGGACCCCACCCGCGGCCCCATCTGCACGTCGCGTTGCTGCGCGCGTCCCGAGGCATCGACGATCCAGACGTAGTTCTTGCCCTGCAGATCTTGCACCGCGCGCTGCGGCACCACGATGGCATTCGGGTCTTGCTGGGCCGCTACTTGCACGCGGGCGAATTGGCCGGCGTGCAGCAGCTGCTGTGGGTTGTCGACCTCGAGGCGCAGCGCCAGAGTGCCGGTGCGGGCGTCCACGGCGGGGGCAATGAAGTTGAGCCGCGGGACCTGCGCATATTCAGATCCGTCCGCCAGAAAAATGCGAAACGGCGGCGGCGACTTCGCGTCCTGGCTCGGGGCACGGCCAAGCTGACGCTGCATGCTGAGCAGCCGCTGCTCACTGACACTGAAATTTACGTACATGCGGTCGTTTTGGTAGATCGTCGTCAGCAGGGTGTTGTTGGCAGTCACCATGCCGCCCTGGCGCAGCAGTGCGCGGCCCATTACGCCGTCAATCGGGCTGGTGATGACGGCGTAGCCTAGATTCAACTCCGCCGATCTCACCGTCGCCTTACCGGCGTCGATGGATGCCAGATTCGCCTGATTCTTCGCCACCGCCGCATCCAGTTCCTGCTGGCTCACGGCATCGATCTCCGACAGCGATTTGGCGCGCTCCAGATCGCGCTGCGACTGCGCCAGAGCTGCCTCGTTCTGTGCCAGAGCTGCCTTGGCCTGAGCGAGTGCGGCGATATAGGGCTGGCGATCGATGACGAACAAAAGATCCCCAGCCTTGACGCGCTCGCCTTCGATGGGTACCCGCTTCTCCAGCATGCCGCCCACCCGCGGACGGATCTCCACCGCATTGATGGCTTCGGTCTCGCCCACATAGTCCTCGGGAAATGACACGGGATGCGGGGTGATGGTGACGGTTGCAACCTCAACGACCGCTGCAGACGGAGGCGCGCCTTTGGAACAGGCGCCAACCAGCAACACGATGGACACACCGGCTGCGACGCCGAGGAAGCGGCGCCGCGCGGCAAAATTGCAAGGCATGGTTTTTCCCTTAAGGCCGGCCGATGGGCCCCATCGCGATCGAAGCAAGTCTAGTGCCGCCAGTCGACGAACACCAGCCGCACGCACCTTGCCAGGCGTCGAGATATTTGCGTGAAATGCAAGCCGGGATCCGACAAGTACATGGCGAAATGCTGATTCAATAGGGCAAAAACTACCGCAGTGGCATCGGCCAAGGGCAGGCGAGGCTTCAGTCTGCCCGCCGCGCGCTGATTCTTCAGCAATTCGCGTATCTGCGCCTGGGTCTTGGATTCTGCCTCCTGAACGAGCTCGGTCAACAGCCCGTCATTGCCCATTCCCGGGTATACGGTCAGCCTCAGAAGTTCGCGGCTGGCCCAGTTGCGGCCGCCTAAATTGCGGTAGGCCGACAGCAAGGCCATCATTGATTTAGCAGGATCCGAGTGCGGGCGCTCCACCAGGCGCTGCGCCCTTGCCAGCATGTGTCTAAGGTCAGGCTCCAACAGCGCGATCACAATGCCTTGCTTCGAATTGAAGTACTTGTAAACCGTGGCGACGCCAACACCGGCCTCGGCCGCAATCTCGTCGAAGGTCGTGGCGGCGTAACCCTGCTTTTCGAACAGGCGTGCCGCTGCGGCCAGCATCTCGCCGCGGCGCCATGCCTTTTGCGATGCTCGACGCCCGCTCATCGGTTAAGGCTGGCGGAGAGACGCTTCGAGATGACCGCGGCGAGGTCATCAACAGGTTGTTGCGGATGCAGCGCCTGCACCACGCTGCCGTCGGGAGCCACCAGGTAAAACAATGTGCCGTGATCGCTCACGGACGACACGGATGAGCTTTGCCAGGGTACCTCGAAGGTGCGCGCGGCCTCGGTGACGGCCTGCATACTGCCGGTGAGCGCGCGAATCCGCGGATGGAAATGCGCGACGAAGGCGCGCATGACCGCGGCCGAATCGTGGGCCGGGTCCAGAGTGACGAATAGAGGATCGATGGAATCGGCGAGCGGCCCTAAGCGTGTCAGCACCGCCGTCATGGTGGTCAGGGCCGCAGGACATATTTCCCGGCAGGACGCGTAGCCGAAATACACGAGCAACCAATGTCCGCTGAGCTCGTGCGCGTCCAAGGGCCGTCCGAATTGATCGATGAGGCGGGTCTCCGTGGTCGCGGCCGCCGTGGAGTGCGCCACACCCAAGCTCATGATGAGTGCAAATCCCAGAGCGCGGCCGGTCGCCGTCATATGGCAACGATCCAGCCCATGGCGCCGCGCTCCGCCATATGACTTTGATGCGGATGAAACATGTAACGGCCGCGGCGCGGCAGGCGAAATTCGATCATGGCGCGCTCCGCGGGCCCGAGTCCGACGATATCGGTGTGCTCGTGGGGTGTAAGCGAAGTTCCTGAGCGATACAGATCGAAGGTTTGCGCGTGCAAGTGAAACGAGGCGAGGGGATCGTGCTCGAGCATGTTCATGAGATAGATCCGAACCAACTCGCCCACCGGCACCTTGAGCGGAAAGCGTTGGTAATATCCCGCGAGACCGTTCCATGTGTAGATGTCATTGCGACCGTCGCCATCGGTGTCGAAGCCGCACAGGCAGAGTACGAATTCATGGGCCGCCGGCCGCGGCTCGCGCGGATCGACGATCATCGCGCCGTACATGCCTTTGCGCATGTGCCATGCATACGGCGGTACATGGCAGTGATACGGGTGCAGGCCCACAGGACCGGCTTCGAATCGGTACACCTGATTAGCGCCGGTCGCGACGCGTTCCAGCCCATCCTGCATCACATCATGGGCACCATGGAAATGGACGCTGTGCGCAATCGCAGAGTGATTGGCGAGGTTGATCCGCAGTTGTTCGCCGACGGTCGCGCGGATGATGGGGCCGGGCACCGTGCCGCCGTAGGCCCAGACTTTGACGTTCTGTCCGCCGGCGACTTCAAGGGTAGTTTCGACCACGGACAAATCGAATTCGCGCACGTCGTTGGAGAACGGTGCTCGAGCGGGAGGAGTGTGCAGATTGTCGCGGCTGCCGGCGTAATAAGCCGGGGGTGCAAATTTTTCGCCATAGCCGGCGGCCGACGGCGCTGCCGATGGCGATACTGCGGCGGGGGCAGTGGTGCAATCGAGATCCAAGGCCGGCAGCGCCGGCTCGGGGCGATCCTTCGCACCCAACACCTTGCCGACGGACCATCCTGCCGCGCCGATCAGCCCAATGCCTCCGCCCAGGCCGCCGAACCGGAACAAGTCACGACGGCGCAGCGACACTAGGTGATGCCGCCGATGGCAGCGCCGAGCGCCAGTACAAGCAAATACGCGGCGCCGCCGCCGAGCGCCAATAGTCGGACCCGAGGCGCGAGCCGCGCGCCGCCGAAGAACAGGTATCCGAGTGCGGCGGCGAAGGGCAATGCGAAAATCAACAAGGCCCAAATCCATGCGGCCGGTACCGACAGATCGTCACGGCGCCCTAGGTCCCACAGAGCCAGCGTGCTAAACAGCACGTACAGCAGCAGCGGCAACAAGTAGGCATACAGACCCAGAAGCATTTGCAGATTACTGGGCATCGTCACTGACATGGCAAGTCTCCTCTAGAGGGCAATTAGCTAAGCGCCTTCGGTCCGAGCGGTCCGCCCGCCAGCCACACGCCTATTGCCAACGGCAGCAACCAAACGATGAGTCCGGTGATTACGATCGCAATCCGCGAAGAGCGTCGCAAGGACGTTGCCGCGGTCAGCAAGTAGCAGGCGCCGCCGAGCAGCGGCACCAGGATGACGAAAGCTCCCCACCCGGCGCGACCGGTGCCGTCCACGCGATCGCTCAAGTCCATGAAGGCGAGAGAGGTCCATGAGGCATACAGCAGGAAGGGAACCAGGTACAGATAAGCGACGAACCACACTTGAAATGCGGTCATTGGGTTCGCGAGCGAGAAAAGCGACGGCAATGGCATCTCCTAAAGCTTGGCCAGCGGCTTTGGCGAAGCGCCCGAGGGGGTTTTGATCGCATCGAGATCGAGTTTCAAACCGGCAAATACGTTCACCGCGGGGACTACCGGAGCGTCAGCACCGCCGGGCATGTTGATCTGCGCCGCCGGGGTGGGGCGGGTGCGGTAGTCGTTGAGCGTGAACCGGCCCATGCGAATTTGCGCGATGGATCCGAAGAAGGTCATGTCGCCGGACAGGTCGGATGCCATCGGCACTCGAAATCTTCCGCAGCCGTTCAACGCCTGCAAGCCCCAGGGCAGAGAGGTGCGAAATACGTTTCCGGAAAAGCAATTGCCAATCGTGCCCAAGCCGGAGGCCGCGAGATCGGCGCGGCCCGAACCCTGCACCGTATTGTTGCGAACCACATGCCCTGTCGACGGCCAGTAATGCCTGTCCAGAATCGGAATCACCACGATGCCGTTGTTGCGGCTGCGCGCGACGTAGTTGCGCTCGACATGGTTGTTGTGCGTGCCCACCAACGCAATGCCATTGCCCGCCAGTGTCTCGGTGGCGTAGAAGCCTGCGGCCTCGTTGTCGAGCCCGCTGTCGCTGATCAGGTTGCCGATGATGGTGGTGTCGCGGCCGGGAGGGCTCAATTCGATGTCGAAGGTTGAGGTGCTGATCCCGCTGCGATTGTGCGTAAAGCGCGAATTGATGACATACATGTCGCCGCTGGAATTCGTGCCCGAATAGCCGAGGCCGCTGTACTCTCCAACCACATCGTTCAGCACCACCCGGCAGGGCGCGCACTGGCCCACGTAGAACGAGGAATCGGGCGAGCCGCTGGCGTAGGAATGTTCGAACAGGCCGTCGCTCGAGCCGAATGCATAAATTCCGTAGTCGCCGTTGTTATAGGCGGTGAGATACGAGCCGCGAAATCCTCTCACCGCAGTCCAAAAGAAGCCGTTGAGTGTGTAATTGCGGGCCGTCATGTTCTCAATGGCTACGCCGTTGCCGCCAACCATGATGCCCGTGGCCAGTTCGAATTTGCCGTCGAGAATCACGGCATTGCGGTCCACGCCGCGCAGCGTAATGCTGGGGGTGGTGACGAACACCGCCTCGGTGTATTCGCCCTTGTCGATCAGTACCAGGTCGCCGGGATTCGCCGCGTCCACGCCGTTTTGAATGGTCGGGTAATCCTGCGGCACGCGGCGGGTTACGCCGGAGGCCGTCTCGACGGCCGGCAGCACGCCGCGCGTCCCCGGCGGCGTGTACTCGACGTTGCCGACCACGACCACGCCCACCATCCCCACCTTGCCGTCCGGCGTCGCGTGGAAGCTGCAATAAAACGGATAGACGCCTTCCTTGGAGAGCACCATTTCGCTCATGTCTTCCGGGCGCATTTTGATGTTGCCGAAGGTCTTTTCAGTCGACCAGGATTTGTCGACGGCGATGGCGTTGTGATCGTTGCGGCCGGCGTTGATGAAAACGATCGAGCCACCGACCGGCACATGAATGATGGCCGGTGAATAGCTGTTGTCCGCCATGGACACGAGAACCGTGCCCGTGGGTTTGACCTCGGGCTTGCCGCAGCCGCCCACGGTCACCGCGAGCCATAGCGAGCAGATCAGGTATCGACCCGAACGGCCGATGGTCTGCGCCGACTGAATCATGATTTACGCCGTCAAGGGTGAGAAGAAATGTATAGTTTTTTTGAGTTTACTATTCGATTTGTCGAACATACGCCCGAAGATATGCCGTGTCAACGACGCGGCAATTACCGTGCGCAGCTGCGGCGCGAGCGAATGGGAAGCGGGAAGCGGGAGAAGAACGGCTGGCGCGGCAAGGAGAAGGTTCTCCTTGCCGCGCCGGCGGCTAAATCTAGAACGACTGCCTGAATTCCACGCCGAGGGTGCGCGGCTGATTGATGAACAGCCTTGGACGGCCCGGAACTTCCGCTGCAATCGAGCGATTGTCGCCGAGGTTGGCGAGCTCGTTGGCTAGGTTCTTGCCGACCAGGGCAACCTCCAGCGGTCCATGCGCAAACGCTATTCTTGCGTTGATCAGCCGATAGGCGCCGCGTTCGCGGGGATTTCCGGGGTCGTTATTGGCACTGAAGCTACGGCCCACATAAGAGTAATCCGCGCCGGTGACCATTTTCCAGCTGCTGGTCAGATCCGTCGTGTACGCGGCTGAGGCATTGCCGGTCCAGTCGGGCACTTGGTAGATGGGCGAGCCCACTTGCTGCGGCGACGACTCACCCTGTTGCGTGATTTTCGCATTCTGATAGCCGATGCCGAGCGACACCTCCAGTGGTTCCGTCGGCCGGGCATGCAATTCCATTTCTCCGCCCTTGCTCACCGCGGCGCCGGCGTTGGCCCGGTACTGGAAACCGCACGGCAGAAGGATCTGCTGCTGTATGTCATTCCACTTGATGTAGAAGGCAGCCGCGTTGAATGTCAGCCGGTGCTCGAGCCACGAGGTCTTGGTGCCGACTTCGTAGTTCCACAATGAGTCGGATTGAAAGCTGCGCGTGTCTGCGATCGAGATGTTCGGGTCGATTTGATGGAGCGCGGCGACGCAATCGTTGGCGCCTCCCGGCTGTCCAGGCGGCACGATGGGTACAATTCCACCGGGCCTGAATCCCTTCGCCACATTCACATACACCATCTGGTCGCGGGTGATGTGGTAGTCGGCTTCGAATTTTGGATTGACGCCGCTCTCGGTCGTGGTATCCGGTGGGCTGACGATGGACGGTCCGCCGCCCGTGGCCAGGCCCTCTTCATATCCGTAGGCGCTGGTCTTTACTTGGTACCAACGCAGGCCGGCAGTCAGCTTCAAGGGTTCGATGGGCTGAAAAGACACCTCGCCGAAGGCCGCGGGCTCCTTGACCTCGGTGTAGAAGTCCGACGCAAAGATCAAGTCCGCATAATCCGGATTGTTCTGCCCACCCAGGGTGGCGTCGAGGCCCGGCACCGTGGCCGGAGGATAGTAAGCGGAGAAGGGCAGACGCCCATGGAAATCCGAGTAGAAGCCGCCGACCACGAATTGCACGGGACCGGGCAGATCGGAGGCGAAGCGCACTTCCTGGACGAAACGCTGGTATTTCTTGACCTCGCTGATCGGGCCCGGCTGTGGCGTTCCCACGCCGCTGCAGGCACCGGCCGTGACTGCGCCGGCATCGCAATTGCTGGTGATCGCCGCGTACACGAAGTCTGTTTCGTCTTCGGTTTCGTACACCTTGCGATTGAAATAGGCGGTCGAGGAGACGAGCTCGCCGATTCCAGTCTTCCAGTGCACGCCGATCGAATACAGCTGCCAGGCATCGTAGCCGCCTTCGGCAATATTGAAAAATCGTGCCTGGGTGAGATCGGTCGGCTGCATCGCCTTCGGCAGCGTGTAGGGCCCCGAGGGAACAGGGTAACCGTAGCCGTTGTCGGGCATCGAGAGATAGTCCGCCATGGGAAAGCCGTTATAAGTGGCCTTCTGCATCATCACGCGCGGCGTGATGGTTACGGCGTCGTTGAGTTTGACGGTCAGGGTCGCGGCACCGCCATAGGTATTAAGCTCGCCCACATTGTCGACCGTGGTGATACCGGTGGTTGACAGGGGAGTACAGGCGCCGGACATAGCGGCTGCGGGATCGGTGCAGTAGCTGCGCTTGAGGTAGCCGGCTTCCGTGTCGTAAAAGCCGCTCAAGCGAAGTGCGACATGATCCTGAACCAAGGGAATATTGGCCACTCCGTCGCCAGTGTAGTTGGGTTGATTGGTATGATCGGTGGACGAAACGCCGCCATGCACGTCCGCCGAGAAATCATTCAGGTTCGGCTCCTTGGTGATGATGCGCACCACACCGCCCATTGAACGCGCCCCGTACAAAGTGCCCTGCGGTCCGCGCAGCACTTCGATGTGATCGATGTCGAGCACCCGCGGATCGAGAGAATCCGGCAGCGGCGTGTCATCGATGTAGAATCCGGTGACGTTGTCGCCGGAGATGCCGCGAATGGATACCGTGCGGGCGGTGCCGACGCCGTCCCCGGTGGGCGCAAACGCCAAATTCGGCACTTTCGTCGCGTAGTCGAAGAAGGTGGCGATCCCCTTCTGCTCGAGCGCAGCCGCGCTGAAAGTGGTCATGGAGAGCGGTACGGTTTGCTCGCTCTCCGAGCGCTTCTCGGCGGTGACGGTGATCTGCTCGAGTTCATTGGATGAGGCCGCAGTGTCGGCGGCGAACACGTGCATCGGTCCCATCAATGCTGCAATGCCTGCCATGGCAAGGGTATTTTTGGATATTTTCATTGGCATTTCCCCATGCGAAGTCGAATCTTATTTACCACGCCGCAACAACCCGCGGTCGTTACCTATGGTATCAGTGCTGCAATAAATGCGCCGCAGTGGCACTCGATGTTGCGCAGAGGCGACATCCTACGGCATTCTGCGGTGTGCAGTCGGCTGAGGCAAGGAGTTGGCCATGACGTTACCCCGGGAACCCCGTTTCCATCCCGTGTCGCTTAGCGCGCTGCGCCCGACGCAAATCACTGTCGGAATGCGCGAAGTGACGGCGAAGCGCAAGAGCTGGCGCGATCATCGGGAGCGCAAGAAAGCCGACTTTCTCGGCAAGCACCTGATTCCGGTGATTTGGGGTCCTACTCGAGGATGATTTCTCCGATGCGCTGGTTCGGGCATTGAAGCTGGCGAAGAGCGGCGAGGCGGATTATCTGCCTGGTTGGTGCGGGCCGGTCTGTTACTGCCCGAAGCGGTTGCCTATTCCGGCCTCGCCAATTTGCCGCCGCTGACGGGCGTGATCGGCTTGTTTGCGGGACTGCTCGTCTACGCGCTCATCGGCCACAGCCGCTATGCCATTGTCAGCGCCACCTCATCGTCCGCCGCGGTGTTGGCAGCGGCAACCCTGGCGCTCGGCGCCGAAACCCTCACACAATGATGCGGCCAGCGCGCCTCTATCTAACGGCCCGTGAAATGCGGCGCGCGTTTGGCGCGAAACGCCTGCACGCCTTCCTCGAAATCTTGAGTGTCACCGAGCTCCGCTTGAGCGTCTGCCTCGAGCGCCAGCTGTTCGCTTAAGGTGCGCGGCGGTTCGACGTTAAATACTGCCTTGATGCGCTGAAATGCCTGCGTAGGACCGGTGGCGAATCTGAGCGCAATAGCCTGCGCCTGCTCTGACAACGCGGCATCGTCGACACAGGCCCAGATGAGTCCCCAGCTCGCCGCATCCGCGGCCGACAGGGCATCGCCGAGCAGCGCCAATCCCTTGGCGCGCGCTGTGCCCACCAGCCGCGGCAAGTGGAAGGTGCTGCCGAGATCGGGCATGAGGCCGAGCTTGGGAGCGAACAGCTGCAGGAAGGTGGCGGAGCGCCCGGCGAGTACGACGTCGCCGGCCAGAGCAAGGCTTACTCCGGCGCCGGCAGCGACACCGTTGACCGCGACCACCACCGGCACGCGCAATCGATTCCAGGCGCTCACCATTGGGTTGAAATGATCCTGCAGCCGCGTGCGTATGCTGTCGCCGCGGCTTTGCCCGGGCTCATTGAGAAAATCCTCGCCCATGAGATCCGCACCGGAGCAGAACGCGCGGCCGGCTCCGGTCAGCACGACGGTACGAAGGTCCGGGTCGGCATCGATCGCCGCCGCTACCTCCTTCAAGTCCGTGATCAGCGCCAGATTCAGCGCATTCAATCTGTCGGGCCGATTGAGCGTCACCTGTGCGACGCCCTCGTGCCGCGTGAATAACAGGGTGTCAAATTGCATGCTGAATCCCCAGTGTTGGTGTTGCAGGGATGCGGTGCGCCATAATGACAGAAATACGTCTGTGAACTTAACCCGGTGCGGAGCCAAGCATGCCCATTCCTGAGATTTTGCAAGGACGTTTGCGGCTGCCCGTGATCGGCGCGCCGATGTTTATCGTGTCCACGCCGCGTCTGATTCTCGCACAGTGTAAGGCCGGCATCGTCGGCTCGTTCCCGGCGCTGAACGCGCGGCCCGCGGCGCAGCTCGATGACTGGCTGGCGGAGATTACGGCTGAGCTTGATTCCTACCGCCGGGCAAATCCGCAGGCTATAGTGGCGCCGTTTGCCGTCAATCAGATCGTGCACAGCAGCAACGATCGGCTGGAGCAGGACGTTGCACTGTGCGTGAAGCATCGGGTGCCCGTCATCATCACCAGTCTGCGACCGCCCGCGGAAGTGGTCGCGGCCGTGCACGGCTACGGCGGCGTCGTGTTTCACGACGTCATCAATTTACGTCACGCTGAGAAGGCCGCCGCGCAGGGAGTCGACGGCATTATCGCCGTGTGTGCGGGCGCGGGAGGCCACGCCGGCGTGCTCAGCCCGTTCGCCCTTGTGAAACAAATTCGCGAAATCTACCCCGGGACCATCATTCTGTCGGGCGCCATGAGTACCGGCTCGGACGTTCTGGCCGCCCAGGCGCTGGGCGCGGATCTCGCCTATCTTGGGACGCGCTTCATTGCGACAGAAGAGGCCAACGCCGGCGCCGAGTACAAGCAAATGCTCATCGACAGCCGCGGCGAGGACATCGTCTACACATCTTTGTTCAGCGGCGTCCCCGGCAACTATCTGCGCGGCAGCGTCGCGCGCGCCGGCCTCGATCCTGACAAGCTGCCCGAGGCGGACAAGGCGAAAATGAACTTCGGCACCGGCGACAATGCGGAATTCAAGGCGTGGCGCGACATATGGAGTGCGGGCCAGAGCGTCAGCGGCATTCACGAGGTCGAGACGGTGGCGGCGCTGGTCAGCGGGATGGAGCACGAATACGAGGCGGCGCGGAAGCGGCTCAATAGCGCGCACGCTTGATGCGATGGACGCAGGCGCGCGAGCGACGAATTCATGACGAAATTCAGGCACGGGCGCCCAGAGATGAGAGAATTATCAAAACTCATGCTAAGGCAGCCTACTTGCGTCTAAGCGCCGATCAATTGCCCGCCGCTCTGGCCAAGAATGTGGCGAGCATGTACCTGGTTTCCGGCGACGAACCCCTGCTGGTCGGCGAGGCCGCGGACGCGGTGCGCGCCGCGGCCCGCGCGGCGGGCTATGCGGACCGCACGGTGTTCTTCATCGATCGCAGTTTTGCCTGGGACGAGCTGCGCCATGCCAGTCAATCGATGTCGCTATTCGCGGAGCGGCGGCTGTTCGAGCTGCGGATGCCCAGCGGCAAGCCGGACAAGGGGGCGGCACAGCTCGCGCAATTAGCCGCTGATGCGCCGCCCGATATCGTGTGCCTGATCGTCACCGATAAACTCGACAAGAAGACAAGCGATGCGCCCTGGGTGCGCGCCGTCGAGAAGCACGGCATCTGGGTGCCCGTGTGGCCGGTGGCCACCGCAGCGCTGCCGGGTTGGCTGCATGCGCGCGCCAAGCTGCTCAGAGCCGAGATCGAGCCGGCGGCCGCACAGCTCATCGTCGATCGCGTGGAGGGAAATCTGCTGGCCGCGAAACAAGAGCTCGAGAAGCTCTGCTTGCTGGCGAACGGCATGCCCATCAGCGCCGATCTCGTGCTGCGATCGGTGGGCGACAGCGCCCGCTACGACGTGTTTCAACTGGCTGAAGCTGCCGCCGCCGGCGATGGTGTTCGCGCCCTGCGCGTGCTGCTCGGCCTCAAGAGCGAAGGCGTGGAGCCGACGCTGATCCTGTGGGCGCTGGTGCGGGAACTGCGCGGCATGTGGCAGGCGCGCGAACGCGACCGGCTGCGCTCCTCGGATCGAGGCAGCGGCTGGAACCTGGCGGCGGCGCCGGCGCCGCGCGCACTGTCAAGGGTCAAGAAACTGCCGCTGGCGCGCCTGCTCGTGCAGGCCAGCCACACGGATCGGGTCATCAAGGGGTTGGCGGCGGGCGACGCATGGAGCGCGCTCATCGGGCTCACCGGGAGTCTCGCCGGCGCTTTGCAAGCAACCGTGGATTCAGGCAGGGTACGCGCATGAACCCCATGGGCATTTTCGGCGGAACGTTTGATCCGATTCACTACGCGCATTTACGTACCGCATTCGAGCTGCAGCAGGCGCTGCGCTTGAAGGAGATTCGCTTTCTTCCCGCCGGCAATCCGCCGCATCGCGATCAACCGTTCGCGGACGCACAACTGCGCTTGCAGATGGTGCAGTTGGCGACCGCGGGCCAGGCGGGATTCATCGTCGACGATCGCGAGGTGCGCAAGGCGGGCCCGTCCTACTCGGTCGAGACATTGAGTGAATTGCGTCATGAATACCCGGATCGAAGCCTGTGCTTGATCGTGGGCATGGACGCCTTCCTGAGCTTGCCGAAGTGGCATCAGTGGCGCGAACTCTTGCAGCTGGCGCACTTGGTGGTGGCGCATCGCCCGGGCTGGCGCGCGCCGGGCATGGGGCCGCTCGGCGAGCTATTGGTGGACCGCGGCACCGGGCGAATCGGCGATTTACACGAGTCGCGCGCGGGTTGCATATATATTCACGCGGTGACACAGCTTGAGATCTCATCCACCGAGGTCCGGCAGCTGATTGGCATGGGACGCGACCCGCGCTTCCTCATGCCGGACTCAGTGCGTAAACTCATCTTGGATGCCAACTGTTATTCCAAACCACGGACAACGTAGTGCCAGTCAACAAAAAGACCACGACCCGCAAGATCAAGGACCGCAAGAAAGCGGTCGCCCCCAGGGCGGCCAAAAAAGCCGCCGGCAAGCCCAAACCTGATAACAAGAGTAAAGCCGTCAAGTCGAAGTCCTCCTTAAGGTCGGTGGTCATCGACGCATTGGCTGACATGAAGGCGTTGGAGGTCAAGGTGCTCGACGTGCGAGGCCTTACCGACATTGCGGATACCATGGTGATCGCCAGCGGCACATCCGATCGACACGTGCGCTCGGTGGCGCAGCGCGTGGTTGAGCGAACCAAGGAGGCGGGGTATCGGCCGCATGGAGTGGAGGGTCAGCAGGACAGCGACTGGGTTCTTATCGACTTGAACGAGATGATCGTGCACGTCATGTTGCCGCGGGTGCGCGAGTTCTACGGACTCGAGAAGCTATGGGATATGACGGTAACGAAGCGCGCCGCACGCGCTTGAGCGGGGGCCGGACAGGCTCCACGGCTGACGCGATGTCCGTATGAAGTGCCGGTTGCTCGCCGCCGGTACGCGCCTCCCCGATTGGATCAACGCCGGATTCGGCGATTATCAGAAGCGTTTGCGTTCGCCACTGGTGTTGGAGCTGCACGAGATATCGGTCGCCACGCGCCGCGCCGGCGAGAACCCTCAACGCGCCATCCAGCGGGAAGGGGCCGACATGCTCGCTGCGCTGGGTCATGACGATTATGTCGTGGCGCTCGAAATCAACGCCAAAAGCATGAGCACCGAGCAATTGAGCGCGTGGCTTGCAGCGCGTATGAGAGACGGCCGCCCGCTCGCCCTGCTGATAGGCGGTCCGGACGGCCTGGCGCCGCGGTGTCGCGAAAGGGCCGATCAGAGCTGGTCTCTGTCGCCGCTGACCCTGCCGCATGCGCTGGTAAGGGTGATCGTTGCGGAACAGCTGTATCGCGCCATGAGTTTGCTTGCCGGGCACCCCTATCACCGCGCTTAAGACAGTGAGGTTCGGTATCCTCACGGGATGCCCACCGATTTTGTCTATCTGGCCTCAGGCTCGCCGCGACGGCGCGAATTGCTGCAACAAATCGGGGTATCCTTCCGCGTGCTGGGTACCGCGGTCGATGAGGCTGTGTTGCCGGGTGAAGTGCCCGCGGCCTATGTCGCGCGTCTCGCGGCGGCCAAGGCCGTCGGCGGCTGGGCAAGCCGCCGTGATTGCGCCGAAGTTCCGGTGCTGGCGGCGGATACGGCGGTGGTCTTGGACGGAAAAATCCTCGGCAAGCCTGTGGATCGGCAGGACGCCGAGGGCATGCTGCGGCAACTCTCCGGCCGCACACATGAAGTGTTGACGGCCGTCGCACTGCGCACGGCGCACGGCCTGCAATCCGTTATCAGCCGCAGTGATGTCACTTTTCGCGCCATTTCTGCAAGCGAGGCTCACACCTACTGGGAGACGGGCGAGCCGCGCGATAAAGCGGGTGCCTACGCGATACAGGGCCGAGCCGCCGTCTTCATCGCCCACCTGCACGGCAGCTTCTCCGGGGTCATGGGACTGCCGTTGTGCGAAACGGCGGAGCTGTTGAGCGCGGCCGGCGTTTCGCACTGGCACAAGTTGGGGCAGCGGCAATGAGCACCGAAATTCTGGTCAACGCCAGCACCCACGAAGCGCGCGCCGCGGTCGTCGAGAACGGCGTACTGCAAGAGGTGTTTCTCGAACGCTCCAGCCGACGGGGCCTGATCAGCAATATCTACAAGGGCCGCGTCTCGCGGGTGCTGCCCGGCATGCAGGCGGCATTCATTGAGATCGGCATGGAACGCACCGCGTTCCTGCACGCCTCGGATATCTTCGATGCGCGCCATGCGGGGACCGGCATCGAAGCAGCGCGCAGCGAGAGCATTCGCGCGCTGATCGCCGAAGGAAATGAAATTCTGGTTCAGGTGGTCAAGGATCCGTTGGGGACCAAGGGTGCGCGGCTAACCACGTACATTACGCTGCCGTCGCGGTATCTCGTGTATATGCCGAAGGGCCACGGGGTCGGCGTGTCGGCGCGAATCGAAGGCGAGAGCGAGCGCGAACGCCTGCGTGCCGCGGTTCAAGCCGGTCTGACACCTGACGAGAATGCGGGGTTCATCGTGCGCACGGCAGCCGAAGACGCATCGCCGGAAGCGCTGCGGGCGGACATGATGTACCTGCGCAAGCTGTGGGAGTTCGTGCGGCAGAAGGGACTGCGCACCCAACCCGGCAACTTGGTGCACGCAGATTTGCCGCTGCACCTGCGTGTGCTGCGTGATTTGCTGCGACCGAGTGTAGATAAAGTTCTGATCGACCAGGCGAGCGCCCACCGCGAGATGCGCGAGTTCGCCGCAGCCTTCATGGCCGATGCGCTGCCGCGCATTGAGCTCTATGGCGAGGCGCGGCCGGTTTTCGAATTGCACCATGTCGAGGAGGAGATTCAGAAGGCCTTGGATCGCAAGGTGTCGCTGAAGTCCGGCGGTCACCTCATCATTGATCAGACCGAGGCGATGACCACCATCGACGTCAATACGGGTGCTTTCGTCGGCCATCGGAATCTGGAGGAAACCATATTCCGCACCAATCTCGAGGCGGCGGTGACCATCGCGAGGCAGCTGCGCCTGCGCAATCTGGGCGGCATCATCATCATCGATTTCATCGACATGGAGGAGCCGGACCACCGCCGGCAAGTCATCCAAGCCTTGGAAAAGGCGCTCGCCGATGACCATGTCAAGACCAGCATATCCTGCGTATCGCCCCTAGGATTGGTCGAAATGACGCGCAAGCGCACGCGCGAAAGCTTGGAACATCTGTTGTGCCAGGCTTGTCCAACCTGCGAGGGGCGCGGTTTCGTCAAGACAGCGGAGACGGTGTGCTACGAGGTATTTCGCGAGATCGTGCGACAATCACGTCAATTCGAGTGCCGGCAGTTGATGGTATTGGCTCATCAGGATGTGATCGAGCGCCTGCTTGACGAGGAGTCTTGCGCGCTCGGCGAATTGGAACTCGTTACCGGCAAGCCGATACGCCTGCAGACCGAAGCGCTTTACAGCGTTGATCAGTACGACGTAGTCCTGATGTAATGCGGCTGCGCAAGGTCGGAAAAGTCCTGCTGTATAGCCTGGCGGGAGTGTTTGGTCTGCTGCTGCTGTTGATGCTTGCACTCAAGCTCGCGCTCGACCGCGCACCTGCCTATCAGGCGGAGATCAAAGAGT
The DNA here is from genome assembly GCA_040002315.1 of Gammaproteobacteria bacterium. Lineage (GTDB taxonomy): Bacteria > Pseudomonadota > Gammaproteobacteria > Steroidobacterales > Steroidobacteraceae > Bog-1198. The sequence continues at coordinate 6,269 of JBDUEQ010000129.1, read as the reverse complement.
GGGTGCACTCGCAAACCGGTTACCACATCGCATTCGCCAAGGTCTCGCCCTCGTTTCGCTGGTATGGGCCCGAATTGCATTTCGAACGCATGGAATTGCGTTCCAAGGACGACGCCCGTGTTCTGGCGCGCGCCGCCGGCGGGCGGGTTGCCGCCGACATCTGGCAGTTGATCAGCAGCGGCAAGTTGCTGGCGGGCAGGATTGAACTCGATTCGCCCAATATCGTCATTGCGCGTTTGGGCCCCGGTAGCTTTGCTCTCGCGTCGGAGATCAGGCTCGGCGGCGAAGATTCTTCGCTTCAGACATTGACGCTCGATGACCTGCCGGCCGGCAAGCTGGCGATTCGCCACGCCGTGGTGACCATGCAGAATTGGAATGCTTCGTTGCCTGTGCTGGACCTTCAGGATGTGAATCTGGATGTTCGGCGTGGTGACGACGGGCTGTCGGTGGTCTTCAAGGGCCGGCTGCCGGCGGTTCTCGGCGGCACCTTGTATGTCGGCGGCGGTGCGCGCGGCCGCGGCGGCTTGCAGACACTGGACTGGAATGCCTTGGTTCGGGCGCGCGAGATTTCATTCCCGGGGTGGCGATTGCTGCTGCCGGAATATTTGAGCCGGCTCGACGCCGGCAGCGGCAGTTTCGAATTGGCGGTGCGCGGCACGGGCCGGATACTGGCCGCAGCGGGCCTCAATTTCTCTGCGCAGGGGGTGGTCACGCACCTGTCGGATCGGCCAGGCGCGAAGTTCGAGCAAATCGGCGGCGCACTCAGCCTCATCCACGCGGGTGATCGCTGGAGTCTTTCGGGAAAGCGAGTGCGCGCGGTGCGAGCGGGCCGCCGCGATCCCGACTCGCAGTTCGAGGCGAGCTGGCGCGGCGGCGACGCCGGCTTGCTGGACTTGCGGGCGAGTGCGAGCTATCTGCGCGCGGATACCCTGTTGCCGCTCACCGGGTTGTTGCCGCAAAAGGACGTGCGCGAACGCCTCGGGGACTTTGCACCGACCGGCGAATGGATCGACACCGTCATCGCGCTGTCGCGCAATTCCGTGGCGGACCCTTGGCGGCTGCAAGTGCGGGCGAAATTTCGCGACGTGGGTTTCGCGCCGGTGGGCCGTGCGGCCGGTCTGCGCGGCCTGACCGGGAGCATCGCCGGGAATGAATACGGCGGCCAGGTGGATATCGACTCGCGCTCAGCGGTGTTCACCTGGCCGACACAACTGTCGCAGCCTGTGGATTTGCGAACATTGAAGACGACTTTGTATTGGAAACGCACCGGCGACCAATTTCTGGTGGCAACCCCGAGTTGGGAGATGATGAACCGCGACGCCACCGTTCGCGCGAAAGCGGCTTGGGCGGTACCCGCCGACGGTTCCTCGCCGCTGCTGACGCTCGCAGCTACCGTGCAGAATGGCAACGTCGCCAATGCGCGCAATTACCTACCGCGAGAAAGGATTTCGCCACAGGCGCTCATTTGGCTGAATCGAGCGCTGGTCGGCGGCCGGCTGTCGCGCGCCGATGTGGCGATCAATGGGCCGATCCGGCGTTTCCCGTTTCGAGACGGCAGCGGATTGTTTCTGGCGCATTGCGCATTGGAGGGCATCACCCTGGACTACGGCGAGGGTTGGCCGGCCGCGGAGAAACTCGATGGGCAGTTGGAGTTCCGCAATGAGGGATTGACCGCGCATCTATTGTCGGGACGGATTGGCGATATCTCGATCGACTCGGCCGAAGCACGCTTCGCCGACTTCAAGAGCGGCGAGCTGGAACTGCAGCTGCACGCCGGCGGCGACGCCGCAGATGCGCTCACCTTCCTGCGCTCGACCCCGCTCGATGCCTCGGTGGAGCATGCGTTTGCCGGCGTCGAGGCCAAGGGTGCCGTGCAATCCACGGTAGATCTATTTCTGCCGTTCAAGGATTTTTTGCACCGCCGCGTCTTGGTGCACGGACACTTGGAGGGAGTATCGGTCAAGCGGCTCGGATCGACGGTCGCGGCGACCGATTTGAACGGCGACTTCGATATAGATGGTGCACAGGTGGCTCACGCCGATGTTCGAGGCCGGCTCTTAGGCGGGGCGTTTCAGATGCAAGCGCGCTCGCCGCGCAACCGTCCCGTGACTCGCACACAGCTCGATTTTCGCGGCACATTGAGCGGCGATTCCTTGCACACGGAGCTGGCGCTGCCGGCGGACATATCGATCAGCGGGCAGACCGATTGGCGGGGTGTTTTGAAAATGGCGCCAGATCCCAATCGCGAACGTAGCTTTCGCGTGAGCAGCAGCCTCGTGGGGCTGCAGATGACGCTGCCGGCGCCGTTGGACAAAAGCGCGGACACGCCCATGGCGTCATGGCTCGAGATTCAATGGCCGGCGGGCGGCGGGGCCCAAGGGCGACTGGCATTGGGATCGCTGCTAAGCGGCTCGTTTGGGATGCAGCCAGACCCGAACGGCATGCGGCTGGCACACGTATCCTTGAATTTCGGCGCCGGCGAGTCGAGCGCGGGCGACGCGCAAATCGTCAACGTGGGAGGGTCCGTCGCACGTCTGGACTTGGCGGGCTGGCTCCGCTTAAGCGCGCCCGATAAGAATGCCAAGCCGCTGTCGTACTACCTGCGCTCGGCGCGACTCAATGTTGCGGAGCTGGATTATCTGGGCTTCGCATTTCGCGAGATCGTTTTGGATTTGACGGCCTCGGCCGGCGGCCTGCGCATTGCGGTCGGCGGACCGAATGTGGCCGGCACCGTTACGCTGCCCGCCGATTCAACGCAGCCGTGGAACCTGCAATTCGACCGGCTGCATGTCGATATGGCACCGGACTCCGAGGCGCCCGGCGTCACCGGCGCGGACGGCCCGGGCGACGATGCGCACACGGCGAGCACATCGAAACGCGTCGGCGATCCGCACGCCATCCCTGCGATCGAATTCCACGCCGCCGATATGTCTTCCGGCGAGCGTAAGTTCGGCGACGTGCGGGCCACCCTCGTCAAATTGAACGACGGCATCAGCTTGCAGCAGCTGACGGTCACAGGCGCGAGCTTCAATGTGACGGCGAAAGGCGAATGGCGCGGCAAGGATTCGGGAATAGGGCGCATCGAGGGTGCACTGACCAGCACCGATGTGCAGGAAACTTTGAAGCAATTGGGCTACGTCCCGGTCATCGAGGCCAAGACTGGGCGCATGGATTTCGATCTAAATTGGGCAGGGGCGCCGGCCGGAGAGAATTTGAGTCAGGCCCAAGGGCACCTGCAACTGGCGTTGGATAAGGGTCAAATCGTCGGCCTCAAGCCCGGCGCCGGCCGCGTGCTGGGCCTCACCAGCGTCGCCGCGTTGCGCAGGCGAATGGAGTTGGATTTCAGTGATCTCACCGACAAGGGGCTGGCGTTCGATACCGTCCGCGGCGACGTCGATCTGCGCGATGGCAACGCCTACACCGAAAACGTCTTGGTCAAGGGTCCGGCGGCGGAAATCGGACTAATTGGGCGGGTCGGCTTGAAAAACAGGGATTACGACCAAACAGCAGTAGTTACGGGCAACGTCAGCAGTTCGCTGCCGTTGGCGGCATTCGCGGGCGGCCCGGTGGTGGGAGCGGCCGTGCTTCTTTTCACTCAAGTGTTCAAACAGCCGCTGCGGGGCCTGGCACGAGGGTATTATCGAATTACCGGCAGTTGGGATAATCCCATTGTCGAACGCATCAAGAGCGCAGGAGCGGCCGCCGCGACTGCCGAGGCACCGAAATAGATGGGCATAGTAGCCGCCATTCAGATGACTTCGAGTCACATCGTCGCAGACAACCTGGCGGCCGCCGCAGTGTTGTTGCGTCAAGCCAAGGACGCCGGCGCCGACATCGCGTGTCTGCCGGAGAACTTCTCCTTCATCGGTCTGCGCGACGCCGACAAGCTGCAAGTCGCGGAGGCAGACGGCGAAGGTGTCGTGCAGTCATTCCTGAGCGATACGGCGCGGCAGCTCAAAATGTGGATCCTGGGCGGCACCATCGTCATTCGCGGCGACACGGAGCGCCGCGTCGCCAACTCATCGCTGCTGATCGACGCCGCCGGCAAGCGCGTGGCGCGCTATGACAAAATTCACTTGTTCGATGTCACCATTCCCGGTCGCGAGGAACAGTATCGTGAATCGACTCATGTGATGCCGGGCCGTGATCTTGTGATCGCGGACACGCCGGTGGGGAGGCTTGGGCTCTCGGTGTGCTACGACATGCGTTTTCCCGAGCTTTACCGTGAACTGGTGCTGCAGGGCGCCGAATGGCTGGCGATGCCGGCTGCGTTCACCGTTCCGACGGGGCGGGCGCATTGGGAGACCTTGCTGCGGGCTCGGGCGATCGAAAACCTCTGTTATGTCGTGGCGCCGGCGCAGAGCGGCGCGCACACCAGCGGCCGTGAGACCTATGGCGATTCGCTCATCGTCGATTACTGGGGCCAGGTGTTGGCGCGCCTCGCCAAAGGCAGCGGAGTGATCACGGCCGCGATCGATCTTGCCAGGGAAGCGGAGACGCGTGCGCGCTTTCCCGCCTTGGACAACCGGCAGCTGGGATTGCCCAATGTGGCGACGGTGCTGACATGAGCGCGCGCAGTTCCGAGGTGAGTGAACCCATGTTTGATGTCGCTGAAAAAATGATTCTGACGCCTTCCGGCCTCGACGAGGGCAGGCTGGCGACGGTGCTCGACGCGGTCATGAGCCGCGGAGTGGACTACGCCGACTTGTACTTCCAATTGTCGCGCGAGGAATCATGGTCGCTGGAGGACGGCATCGTCAAGGAGGGATCGCACAGCATCGAACAGGGCGTGGGCGTGCGTGCCATGAGCGGTGAGAAAACCGGCTTTGCCTACACCGATGAAGTGCTGTTGCCGGCGCTGATGGAGGCATCCAATGCCGCGCGCGCCATTGCACGCAGCGGCGGCCGCAATGCGGTGAAGGCATGGCAGCGCCCGCTCACTCATCGTCTTTACCTGCCGGTAGATCCGCTCGACGCCATACGCGATGAGGACAAGGTGGCATGGCTGATGCGCATCGATGCCGACACGCGCCGCATGGACCCGCGGGTCAAGCAGGTGATGGCGTCGCTGGCGGCGGTACATGAAGTGATTCTGATCGCCTCGAGCGAGGGCACATTGACGGCCGATGTACGTCCCCTGGTGCGGATCAATGTCTCGGTTATTGTCGAGCAGAACGGCCGCCGTGAGCAGGGTTACAGCGGCGGCGGCGGACGTTTCGGCCTCGATGAGTTGTTGCGCGGCGATGAGCCTTTTGCCCATGGCCGCGAGGCGGTACGCCAGGCGCTGGTCAATCTCGATGCGGTGGCAGCGCCGGCCGGATCCATGGCCGTGGTGCTGGGGCCGGGCTGGCCGGGCATCCTGCTGCACGAGGCCATCGGTCACGGCCTCGAGGGCGATTTCAACCGCAAAGGCACCTCGGCATTTTCGAATCGCATCGGTCAAAAGGTCGCTGCCGATGACATTACCGTGGTGGACGACGGCACGCTTGCGCGCCGTCGCGGTTCTCTGAACGTCGACGATGAGGGTACGCCGACCCAGTGCACCACCTTGATCGAGAATGGCATATTGCGCGGTTATATCCAGGACAAAATGAATGCGCGGTTGATGGGTATGCCGGCGACCGGAAACGGCCGCCGCGAATCCTTCGCCCATATGACCTTGCCGCGCATGACCAATACCTACATGCGCGCCGGATCGCGAGCTCCGGAAGAGATCATCGCTTCGGTGGAGAAGGGTTTGTACGCCGTTAATTTCGGCGGCGGCCAGGTGGACATTACGTCCGGCAAATTCGTGTTCTCCGCGAGCGAAGCCTATTTGATCGAGAACGGCAAGATCGGCGCGCCGGTCAAAGGCGCCACTTTGATCGGCAACGGACCTGATGTCCTGCAACGGGTCAGCATGGTCGGCAACGACTTGAAGCTGGACGGCGGTGTAGGGACCTGCGGCAAGGAAGGCCAGTCGGTGCCCGTCGGCGTCGGCCAACCCACTCTGCGCATCGATGCGCTCACGGTGGGCGGCACGGCCTGACGAATCTGCATATTCGCGCTTGCATTGCAGGTATCGCGCGTTATGCCGGACCAGCAGAATGCCCGAGCGGTGCAGTCAAGGAGGAAGCTCCGCAAGGGATTGCAGGATGCACACCGCAGCGCGGGCGGGATGTTATGCATGGCGCGCCGCCCGCGCTTTTTTCCTCAAAATTGGGACTCTCCGCTCAATCCGAGCTGCGTCACCAGCCGTGCAAAGCGCGGGTTGATTCGCAACCAATCCC
>JBDUEQ010000128.1:0-10169 GCA_040002315.1 Gammaproteobacteria bacterium | reverse complement strand
CGCACGACCATGATCGATTCCGCACCGAGCTCGGTTGCGATGTAATCGCCGGGATCCGGCATGTCGAGCGCGCGGCCGGCCAGCAGCCAAACCTTCGTCCACAGGCGCTCCCACTCCAATCGCATGAACTCCGGCGACGTGTAGCGGCGCTGATCGATGATGTCATCGCCAAGTTCGGGATCAGGCTCCTTGGCATGTGGAGTGCCCGGCAACACGCCGCTGCGACCGTCGGCCCCCGGCTTGACCCGAGGCACCGGTGTGAAGGCCGGAGACTTCGAGCGCGCGTGCAGATCGTCCGTGGGATTGGAACCGGCAGCGTGAGTATTCTGAATGGGGGTATCGCTCGGCATGATTTTCCTCTAGTTGGGCAGGCCGGCTGCCCAACGGATGCCCCGGCGCAGGAGTTCGTGATATACGGGCAGCTTCCAACTGCCCCGCTCCAGCGTGGGGTATTCGGCCATCATCGGGCGCATATCATACTTGCCGCGGCAGTGGCCCAGGGTGCAGTACAGCACCTCGCCTCCAGCGTGCGGGTGCAGGTACATCACCAACTGCCGGTCGCTGGGGGTGTCATTGCCGTCCTGCGCCGCGATTGCGCCGTCCGGCCAGAACCGGGCAACGAAGCCGGGCGCTTCGCCGCGATAGTGAGTGTGCAGCAATGCGTGGCAGTTACCGTGGTACTGCGACAGGTACAACTCATCGTCCGCGTTAAAGGCGTCGATGCCGGCGACCAATGGGTGCGATGCATCGCTCACCTCGACCAAGTACGGTTTAATCGGCGGATGAGCGATGAATTGACTGCCCAGCATCGCCATGAATTCCGGTGTGGTCCGCGGTGCATCCCAGCCCCGCCCCTTGAGAAACCTCAACACCGAATTCGTGCCATGCAGGGCAAGCCAGCGGCGGCCGCCCGACAAGAAGGATTGCAGCGATTCCAGCTGCGCCTCGTCGGGTATGACGTCGCAGGTATAGGTCACCAAGAAATCCGCCGCGGCAATCGCACTCGCGTCGCGATAATCTTCGCCCACCCGAACTCGAATGCGCTCGTGCTCTCCCAGCAGCTTGAGCAGCTCGACGCGCGCATAGTCCATGTCATGGTACAAGCCGCCGCAAACCAGATATCCGTTGATAGGCGCGACTGTCATCGGGCTTACCGTCGACGCGGCGCCCGTATTGCCGAATTCACAACTGCACGCGTTTCGTGAAGCCATTGTCGGCGACGACGTTCGCGCCGGTGACGAGGCTCGCTGCGGGGCTCGCGATGAATACGATGACGCGCGCGATCTCCTCTACCGTGCCCAGCTTTCCGCAAGGCACTTGCTTGATTGCCCAGTCGTAAAACTTGGGCTGGGTCCCCTTGATCATTTCCCAGGCGCCGCCTTCGAAATAGATCGGGCCCGGCGATACCGCATTGACCCTGACCGACTTCTTCCCGACGAACTGCGACAGCTGCTTGGCGTACGTGATCAATCCCGCCTTGATGGCGTTGTAAGCCATCGGCGCGGCAAAAGTCTCCACCGCGTTGGTGGAACCAATGATGACGATGGAGCCGGTGCCGGATTTCTCCAGATGCGGCATCAGAGCCTCGCAGCCTCGCACCGTATGCAGCATGTCGATTTCGAAATTGCGCACCCAGTTCTTTTCGCTGTCCATTGCGGCGCCGCCGCTCACGCCGGGTATGAAAATATCGCAGCCGCCAAGCGCCTCCACCGCACGATTCAGCCATGCCTTATAGGCCTCGCCGTCACGCACATTGACGGCTTCGCCGAACACGTTGACATCCGGACGCTTGATCGCCGCAACCGCGTCCGCGACTTCATCTGCGGTACGCGCGCAGAACGCCACGTCGGCGCCCTCCGCCACCAACAGCTCCGCCACGCCGCGGCCGATGCCCTTGGTCGCTCCCGTGACGATCGCCTTCTTGCCGCGCAACCCAAGATCCATTCGCCCGCTCCTTCAGCAACTAAACGCTGCCCTGCCTCAAAGTATAAGTTCCATCCTCGCATAAAACAAACATTCGTGATTGTTTGTTAGAGGCCGCCATTTACGAGCGGCCGCGCTGATCAAAACGCCGCCCGACCATCGCCGCGGCAATGTTGACCTTTTGAATGTCGATGGCGCCGCCCGCGATGCCCCAGCCCCACGCGTCCCGCAGCCGGCGCTCCATGGGGTACTCGCGCGAATACCCGTAACCGCCCATCAGCTGCACCGCATGCCCCGTCACTTCGCGCGCAATTTCGTTGGCGAAGCACTTGGCCACGGACGATTCGAGTATGTTCGGCAGCCCGGCCTGTGCATTGCAGGCCGCGCGCCAAATCAACAGTCTCGCGGCATCGACTTTGATGCGCATCTCCGCGAGACGCAGCTGCACCGCCTGAAATTCCACGATGGCACGGCCGAACTGTTGCCGCTCCTGCACGTAGCGAACTATTTCCTCGAGCGCGCCGCTCGCCTGCGCAAGCGCCATGGTGGCATTGCCGCAGCGTTCCAAGTCGAACGCCTCCATCAAGCGCTTGAAGCCGCCCGCGGGCACGATGATATTCGCGGCGGCGACGGTGCAGTTGTCGAAATACAGGTCCGAAGACGGCACCCCGCGGAAGCCCATCAGGCTCTCCTGCTTGCCGAAGGTGAGCCCCGGGGCCTCCTTCTCGACGTATACGGCGCCGATGCCTTTGGCGCCCAGATCCTCGGACATGCGGCAGTACACCACGTAACCATCGGCGTGGCCGCCGCCGGAACACCAGCGTTTGGTGCCGTTCAGGACGACGCGGTCGCCGCGCAATTCGGCACGCGTCGTCAGGTCCGTCAGCGCCGAACCCGCGGCCGGTTCCGACATCGAGATCGCAACCACCTTGTCGCCGCGGCAGACCGGCGGCACCACCCGCGACTTTAGGTCGGAGTTGGCAAATCGCTCGATGGCCCGCACCGGGCCCACGCACGATTCGAAAACAGGGAATGCGACGGCGGATGATATCTTGCCGAATTCTTCGAGCACGATCAGTGCCTCCAGATTGCCCAGCCCCAGTCCGCCCAGCGCCTCAGGAATGTTGATGCCTAGAAATCCGTGGCTTGCATACTCTTTGATCAGTGCATGCGAGGGCGGCTCGCCGCTGTCTTCGATTTCCCGCGCCAATGCCGGCAGCCGCTTCTGCGCGTATTCCCGGGCGGCAGACTGCAGCGCAAGCTGTTCTTCGCTTAGAGAGAAATCCAAGTGCCACCTCCCATTGCCGACCCCGCAAGCTACGCGCCGTTTCGCAAAAAAACAAGCATGAATGTTTGTTTCGGGAGTGCCATAATCCCGCTGCGCCTGGCTGCGCATCATTGAAGGGGGATCGGGTGCGTAAATCCTTGCTTGTCCTGTTGCTTTGCAGTGCGGCGTTCTGCGCCGGCGCCGTTACACCTCAGGCCGGCGCCGCCACTGACGATCTCGGCGCCCTCAAGCAGAAAATGGATCCCACCAAAGCCGGTGTCGACCGCGAGAAATTGCCGGGCGCGGCGATCTACCATCAGCGTTGCCAACACTGCCATGAAGGGCAGATCGCCAAGGCGCCGTCGCGAACCTTCATCGAGATGATGACCCCCGAGGCCATTCATCGCGCCCTGTCGGTGGGCATCATGCGCACTCAGACGACAGGCTTGAGCGATGCGGACGAGCGGCATGTCGCCGAGTACCTCTCGGGCCTCCCCTTCGGGGCTGCCAGGCCGCCGTCCGCGCCGAACTGCACCGGGACAGCGATGCGCTTTGATCTGCAGCGCGAGCCCGATGTCGTCGGCTGGGGCTTCGGGTTCGAAAATACCCATTTCGTGCCCAAGGCAGCCGCGGGCCTCGCGCCCGCGGACATCTCTCGCTTAAAGGTCAAATGGGCATTTTCCTACCCCGCCTCAGTGCGCGCCCGCTCGCAACCGACGTTTGCCTACGGCGCCCTGTATGTGGGCAGCCAGAGCGGTACGGTCTATGCCCTCGACGCACATAGCGGCTGTATCCGCTGGACATTTGAGACCACGACGGAGGTGCGCACGCCCATCGTGGTACCCGCCAATCAGGGCCCGACCAAGCGGGCATACTTCGGTGATTTGATCGGCCGGGTATATGCGCTCGATGCCGTCACCGGCCGTGAGTTGTGGCGACAGCGCGTCGATGATCATCCGAGTGCCACGGTCACGGGATCGCCGGCCTATTACAACGGAACACTGTATGTACCGGTGTCGTCGCTCGAGGAAGCCACCGTCGACCCCACCTATCCTTGCTGCACGTTTCGCGGCAGCGTGGTCGCATTCGATGCCGCGACAGGTCGGCGGCTATGGCAGCGCTACATGATCGACGAGCCCCCACAGCAAGTCGGCGTGACCGGCGCAGGCACGAAGGTCTTCGCGCCCTCGGGCGCGGCCATCTGGAATTCACCGACGGTGGATGTGAAACGCGACCTGCTGTACGTCGGCACCGGCAACAACTACACCGGACCGGCCGACAGCCGCAGCAATGCCGTGGTAGCGCTCGATCTTAAGACCGGTCAGATCAAGTGGACGTGGCAGGTCGTTGCCGGCGATGCCTGGAACGTGGGTTGCATGGTGGGCCTCGACAGCTGCCCGGCAAACTCCGGGCCGGATGCCGACTTGGGATCCGGCATTATCCTGGGAACCCTGCCTGACCGAAGCGAGCGGCTGTTTTTCGGCTTGAAGAGCGGCCTGGTCATGGCCTTAGACGCAGGCCAACACGATCGCGCCCTATGGTCGAATCGTGTCGGCCGCGGCTCCATTCAAGGTGGCGTTCAGTTCGGGATGGCCTATGACGGCATACACTTGTACGTCCCTATTTCCGACATGGCGAACTCGATGGACGCCTCCAACAAGCAGCGCGACGCCAGTGCCGGCGCGCCGCGTCCCGGGCTGTATGCGCTCGATCCGGTATCGGGGAAAGTGTTGTGGCAATCCCGCGCCGACGACATCTGCAAAGGCCGCCAGTTTTGCGATCCAGGCATTCTTTCATCGATCGCGGCGATTCCCGGCGCGGTCTTTGCCGGTCACATGGACGGTCGGCTTCGCGCCTACGACGCCGATTCCGGCCGCGTTTTGTGGCAGTACGATACCACTCAGAATCAGACCGCACTCGGAGGCGCCGCCGTGCATGGCGGAACCATCGGCGGCGGCGGTCCGGTGATCCACGACGGCATGGTGTACACGAACTCCGGCTACGGCATGTACTTTCACATGCCGGGAAATGTCTTGTTGGCCTTCTCGGTAGACGGCAAGTAGACCGACCGAATGGCTTGCTGCAACATGGCGTTCACATGGAACGAAATCTAAAGAGCGCACAAACCCGCGCACGATTGGTCGACGCCACCATCCGTTGCATCGTGAAATTCGGATATGCCAACACCATAACGTCCAAGATCGCCGCCGAGGCGGGCATGTCCCGGGGCGCGATGCTGCATCATTTCGAGTTCGGGTCGGCGCTGATCAAGGCGACCATCGTCGAATTGCACGAACGACGCATCCGGGCGTTCCGGCGCGCCTCCAAGACGGTCAGCCACGATCCGCCAACCATGGTGCGAGAGTATTGGCGCCAGCTGCAAAAGCCGGCCTTCGTCGCCTTTCATGAGCTCGCCCTTGCAGCGCGCACCAGCAAGGACCTCGCGCGGATCCTGCATCCGCTCGAAATCGACTATCGCGAACGCTTTATGAAGGAAGCGGTGGAATTATTTCCCGAGTGGCATGCCGATCGCAAGTCGCTGCAGGCCGCCATGACCCTGTCGCAGACTCTGCTCGAGGGCATGGCGATAAAAGTGCTCACCGGCGCCATGGACTTGAAGATGATCGAGCCCATGCTCCTGCTGGTCGAGCGCGAACTGTATGCAATGAATCCGATTCTCAAGAAGCGGCATGACGCCGAGGCACTTGCCCCCGGCAAAACTCGCGTCGCCAAGGCAAAGGTGCACACTTGAGCGAGCACACTTGAGCGAGCACGCTTGACGACCGCTATTGAGCGACTAGTGCATTGTCGATCATGATCTCGGCGGCATTGACGAAGCGCGATTCGTCTGAGGCCAGATAGACCACCAGGTTCGCGACGTCCTCAGGTCTGCCGAGGCCGACCGGCGTCTGTTCGTACATTGACATTGGCATGCCGAGATCCTGGGTCGCTTTAACCACCATCGGCGTCTCGATCGCGCCGGCGTGAATGGAATTGCAGCGCACGTTGTAGTGATTCATCTGGCAGTGCACCGCGATCGCCTTGGTCATCGAGCGCACCGCGCCTTTGGCGGCCGAATAGGCATAGAACACCGGATAACCCAAGTGGGTTGCCGTCGAACACATGTTGATGATCGAGCCGCCGCCGGAACCCTTCATCAAAGGAATACCGTACTTGCAGGCCAGGAATACGCTGTCGGTCATGACCCGCAGATGCGAATGGAATTGCGCCAGGGTGGTCGATTCCGGCGTCCCCAGGGTCACCATGCCGGCATTGTTGACCAGAATATGCAAGCCGCCAAAACGGCCGCTGATATCGGCAAACACTTCCTGCCAACGGCTCTCGCTCGACACATCCTGCACCATGAAGTAGGCGCAGCCGATCCTGGTATCATTCAGTTGCGCTTCGAGTTCGCGTCCCGCTTTCTCGTTGATGTCGGTAATGACGACGCTAGCGCCCTCCTTCACCAAGGCTGCTGCATCCGCCTTGCCGAGACCTGAGGCTGCCCCCGTAACCAGGGCTATCTTTCCGCTGACTCGTCCCATATGCCCCCCAATCCATTCCCAGGTATTGTATGGTGACGCTATCAGTCAACTCATCCTGTTACAAGCCGATCTGACTTTTTCAAGCAGGTGATACAACTTTGGCTTATAAAGGTTTTTTGAGATGTAGGGATAGCAAGGGAAGTCTTACCGCATGGCAGCAAATGTAGATGGATCCGGTGGCGCGACCGTACCCGTGGGCTGGCAGGCTCAGAAAAGCGCCTCCACCCGCACGCAAATCATCGAATCAGCCATCAAGTGCCTGGTCGAATTGGGATACGCACGGACCACGACCGCGGTAATCGCGGACAGGGCCGGCTTGTCGCGCGGCGCGATGCTGCATCACTTCCCCTCCAAGATGGACATCGTCCGGGCGGCGGTCGACTATCTGCACGCCAAGCGATTGCGCGCCATGCGCAAGTCCATGGCCAAGGAGCCTATCGACGGCGATCACGTGAAGCTAGGCGTGCAAAGTTACTGGACGCACGTCAAGCATCCCTGGTTCGTAGCCTTCTTCGAACTCGCCGTGGCGGCGCGCACCGACAAGGAACTCGCTGCCATCTTGTTCCCCGCACAGGAGGCGTTCGAGCGCGAGTTCTACACCACGAGCCTGGATTTATTTCCCGAATGGAAGCGCAAGGGCGAGAAATTTCTGCTGGGCTTCGATTTGACCCGCTACGTCATGGAAGGGATGGCGATCAGCTTCCTGACGCATAAGGAAACCGAACGCGACCAGCGGGTTCTGCGCTATCTCGAGGAGAAGCTCAAGGAACTCGTCGGCGAGGATCGCTAGCGCATCTTCGACGTCCGGCCTGATGAGGCGCTCAGCTCTTCCAATCGAGCATTTTCAGATCCATGTCTCCTGCCACGCACGCCATGATCGGCGGCACCAGCCTGTCGTGGAAAGGGCTCAGCTGGTGCGCTTGAAATGCCGCGTCGTCCTTGAAGCGCGCGTACACCACGTAGGTGCGCGGCTTGTCGCGGCTCTTGATCACGTCATAAACCAGGGTGCCCGGCTCGTGCGCATGAGTCAGTTCGGACAGTTCCTTCTGCAAGCGCTCGAACTCGGCCTCTTGGCCCTGCTTGATGCCCAATGTAGCAATGAAAGTCGTCGACATAGGTTGCGGTCTCCGTGTATCACTCGAGTTCATCGAAATATTCGCGCTCCCAAGTGCCGGTCAGGCACGCGGAGATCTTCGGCGCCGTCTCAGCGAGCAACTTCGAATTCATGTGCACATGTTCGGCCGCTGCGTCGCGAAAGCTTTCGAGCACGGCATAGCGGTTTTCTTCCCGCAGCCTGAAGAACTCATAAGCCAGCGTGCCGGGTTCATTGGCTCGGGCGTATTCTTCCAGCGTGCGGCAGAGTGCAATAAATTCGAGCCGCTTCTCCGGCTTGCAAGTCATGCGCGCAATGAATGTGATTTTTACCATGAGGGTTTATGCTCCTATTACCGATTTACCCGAGGATTTATCGATGTCGAACCCAGCTGCCATCGCCGTTGCGCTCAGCGACGTGCCGGAGGGGAAAATGCACGCCGTTACCGTCGACGGCCGTGAAGTCATCGTATGCCGCACCAAGGATGGAGTTTACGCGCTCGACAATATCTGTACTCACGCTTTCGCGCGTCTCACTGAAGGGCGCTTGCGCGGCAATCGGCTGATTTGTCCGCTGCATGGCGCGGCCTTCGATGTGCGCGATGGGCGCGCGCTCGGCGCCCCGGCAACGCGGCCGCTGGCGACTCATGCGGTCAATGTCGTGGGTGATCGCATAGAGATCTCGCTCGCGCCGTAACAAGTTGCGCGAATTATTCACCACGAGCGCACCAGATTAAATGAAAACAGATATTTCCAACCATGTATTGCGTGGCATCCGCGTGCTCGATTTCGGCCGCTATGTGGCCGGCCCGTACTGCGCGACGCTGCTCGGGTTTCTGGGCGCCGAAGTGATCCGCATCGAGCGCCGCGACGGTGGCGAAGATCGATTCATCGCGCCGCTGGCCGACGGCGGCGAAGGCGGCGTGTTCTTCCAAACCGCCTGCGGCAAACGTTCGGTGACTCTCGATCCCGGCAAGCCGGGGGCGCGCGAATTGGTGGCGCGACTGGTCGCTACGGCGGATGTGGTAGTCGCCAATTTGCCTGCCGCACAGCTACGCGCCATGGGCATCGACTACGAGACCTTGCGCGCCGCTCGGCCCGACATCATCCTCACCACTCAAACCGCCTTCGGCGATAAAGGCCCCTATGCGCAGCGCGGCGGTTTCGACGGCGTCGGACAGGCCATGTCGGGCGCGATGTACATCTCGGGCGAAGCGGGCGCGCCGGTGAAAGCGGCCGCGCCCTACGTCGATTTTGGCACTGCCGTGTTGTGCGCATTCGGCACGCTCGCAGCGATTCTGCATCGCGAGCATAGCGGCGAGGGTCAAGAAGTCAAAGGCACCCTGCTCGGCACCGCGCTCGCCGTCTTCGGTTCGCACCTCGCGGAACAGGGCGCCACTGGAATCAACCGGATCGGCAGCGGCAACCGGGTGCAAACGTCCGCGCCCTCGGCGGTATTTCCCACGCGCGACGGCCATGTGTTGACCCATGTCGTAGGCAATGGCCTGTTCCGCCGCTGGGCCAAGCTGATGGGCGATGAGACACGCTGGACCGGCAATACTCTGTACCGCAGCGACGATTCGCGCGGCGCTCACAGTCACGACATCCTGGAAAGGATGGCGGCGTGGTGCGCCACACGCACGACGGCCGAAGCCCTCGAGGCGCTCAATGGCGCCGGCCTGCCGGCGGGTCCCATCTATACGCCGCAGCAGGCGCTGGATGATCCGCAAGTGGCGGCCATGAAACTCTTGCATACCATCACGGGCTATCCCGGCCAGCACCGGCCGGTACCCGTCTCGGGTCTGCCGGTGGAGTTGACCGCCACTCCAGGAACCATCCCGCAGCGCCCGCCGCTGCTGGGTGAGCACACCGATGCGGTGCTCACCGAACTCGGCTACTCGCCCGCCGAGATTGCCGCCTTGCGCGAACAGGGAGTGGTGTGAGTGCGGGGAGCGCGACCCGACGGCCGCGGCCCCCGCCTCCGACTCAATTCTTGCCGAACTTGAAGCCAATTTCGCCGCCGACGAACAGCGGTTCTCCGTAGAACGACCACACCCACAGCGGGTCGACGTTCTGTGCCGACTCGACGTACAGCTTGTTGGTGAGATTGCGTCCATAGACTCGCGCGAACCAACGGTTGTTTTCGCCGTTGTAGGTCACGGATGCGCCGAGCAATGCACGAGCCTGCGCGTAGGTCTGCGTGAACGGGGCATTCGGCAACGCGATCGAATAGGTGTCGAGATTCTTGGACACATAATTGTCGTTGACGTCGATGACGACGTTCCCATTGGTCCAGGGCACGGGGATCGTGTAGTTCACGTCGATGGTCGCCGTTACCGTCG
>JBDUEQ010000127.1:0-31694 GCA_040002315.1 Gammaproteobacteria bacterium | reverse complement strand
GTCTAACGATCAGGTTGAGCGGCGCGCGGTTCGCAAGCCCAACGAAGCTGATTTATCCACAACATCAAATCTCTCCGACGATCAACGAAGACGACCCGCGTGCCCGCTCCAACCGTTGGTTAGGTTCACCACCCAGGTGCGCGCCTAAATATCGCTTTCTCAAAATTGACGTCGTCGAGTCATGTTCAACCGATCTGCTTTTTAGCCTTCATTTCCGCCTTAATTTCATTGAAGGCGCGCTCAACTTCCGCGTTTACGGCAGGCAGAACCGTAGACATATAGGTACCGTATTTAGACAATATCGATCTGCCTTCCTCGGTCTGGCAGAATCCTATTAGGGCGTTCAGTTCACGAAAAGTAAACGAATTTGCCATTGTCTCGATTTGCAGCTTACGTAAGACGTCAAATCGCAGATGCTTTCTAATCAGCGAACTGATTTGTACGCGTTCCTCGGACGCGAGACCTTTCGTCGCATTTGCGACCATAGCGTCGATTCGCGATTGGACATTGTACATTTCAGCGTAGCGCGTTGCCGCCTCCATTCTCGCATCCAACGTGTCTGGCGGCTCTTCCGCCATTGCACAGCTAGCGAACATTATGAGAGCGCAAGAAAGCTCAAGTACTCGCATGACACTTCTCCAGTGATCGCTGAACCTGACAATTAATTAGGCGACAAAAAACGTCCAATAATCATCTCAAGGTAGTGGGTATTCAATGAAACCTCCCTGTCGCCGCGTCGCCTGAACCCGGGACCATTGCGTCTAATTCTTGATTCTGCCAGCCAACTCCGCTTCAAATACCATACAGACCCCGATATTCGGAGGCAAATCGCCACCAAAATAGGCAGGGCGCCGGTAGTACATACGTGTGCGCCTATCGGATTTTGTGACCTGCGATCGATTTTCCATATGCAGAGGCATTGTTTGACGCGCTGACCGGGGGACGCTTAACCTGAGTGTGCGCATTCCGACGTTCAACGAACCAAGACACAGTCATGGATAATCCAATCAGCAGCCGGATCAAGAGCTGGGACAGCGTTGACCGTGTTCACCTGCAATGCATCGCGCATAGGACTTGCTGCAACGAGCCCATCCAATTGTGACGTCTACCGCTTTCAACTCCGCCTACTTCCGCAAGTATTATTTCAATGCGGCAACCCGCGTGACCAGCGCGGCTGAAATGCGCGGCCGCGCGCAGCTGATTGCCGCCATCCTGCGTCACGCGAACATTCCGGTGCGCAGCATTCTCGATGCCGGCTGTGGCATAGGGCTGCTACGCATGGCGTTCGCAGCCGTCATCCCGAGGGCCCGCTATGTGGGACTGGAGAGCAGCGAGTACTTGTGCACCCGATACAAATGGACCCGAGGGTCGGTGACGGATTTCGCTCCGCGCTCGCCCAGCGATCTCGTGACTTGTTACGACGTGCTGCAATACCTCGACGACCGCGACGCGTCGCGCGCCATCGTCAATCTGGCGAAACTCAGCCGCGCTGCCCTGTACCTGTCGGCACTCACCCGCGAAGATTGGCGCGAGAATTGCGACCGCACGCTCACCGATCGCGCCGTGCACCTGCGACCGGGAGACTGGTATCGCCGGCGATTGCAAAAGCGCTTCAACTACCTAGGCTTTGGCGTGTGGCTGCGCAAGGACGTGACCGCCGTCCTCTGGGATTTGGAGCGACCATAGGCCTACTTCAGGTTGACCACAGATCGGCGTGCGGAGGCGGACACCTTGATGTTTGAACGGCTAAACGGCAACTAATCACGAACCAACCGAGACGCTCCTCCCAACTTGTCGCTCGCGACTAAAGGTCGTCGAGAATCCAATTAACCAACACCGCATGCACCGGCTCGCCGGCGCCGACGTCGGCGCGTGGATGATTGACCAGGCTTACGAGCACGTAGGTCTTGCCGCTGGCGCCAGTGACATAGCCTGCGACGCCGCTGACTCCGTCTATGTGCCCCGTTTTTAATCTTGCAGCGCCTGCGGGAGTCATCTTCATACGGGCTCGCAGCGTGCCGTCGACACCGGCCATGGGCAATGACGCGAGAAATTCCGGTGCATAGCGGCTGTGATAGGCGATGCTCAGCAGCTTCGCCATTTGCAGTACGGAGATCCGGGTGCGGCGCGACAGGCCTGAACCATTGTCGATGTCCATGTCTTGAAGATCGAGCCCGTGTGCGCGGCTCCAATCGGCCATGGCGGCCGCGCCCTTCTCGAGCGTCGCGGGACTGCCCAAACGCTCCTCTCCCATGGTCAGCAACAGATGGCGCGCCATTAAATTGCTGCTGAATTTGTTGGTCAGGCGCACGATCTCGCCCAAGGTCAAGGAGTCGAAATTCAAAAAGGCTTGAGCGTCCGCGGGAATTGCCTCCACCCGCAGCTTGCCGGTGAACTCACCGCCTAGCTGCCGCCACAACTCGACGAAGGTGCCGAAGGCGTAGGTGGTCGGCTGCAGCAATACGCGGGTGAAACTGCGTTCCGCGCAGGTTGGCGAGAGTGCGCCGCTAAATATCACCTGATCCCATCTCGCCGACGTTACTTTGAAATCCACTCGGGCGGCCGCTGCGCTGCAGCGTCCGGCAACGAAGCGTACGCGATTTTCAATCGCCAGATTGCCGGGAGACGGACTCGCGATGATGTTGACATGTCGCGCTTCCGCATCCGGCACGACTCGAAATTCGATGGATTGGAAGTTCACCATGAGTGCATTCGGCAGCACGTTGTATGAGCGATTCGGGCGGCCGTCGAATTCTCCCGGATCCTCGGCCGGTAGGGAGAACGCCGTATCGTCCACCACGATGTCGCCGTGAATCGTCCTCAGCCCCTTGGCACGCAGCGCCCGGGCGAAGCTCCACCAGCGCTCCAAGGTCATGTAGGGATCGCCGCCGCCCTGCAGGATCAGGTCGCCGTCGAGCACGCCCTCGTTGAGGTCGCCCCGAAACGCCGCCCGCGTATGCCAAGTAAAGGCGGGCCCGAGTAAGTCCAGCGCGACGAAGGTCGTGACTACTTTGACGGTGGATGCAGGGGCGCGCGGCGTGTCCGGATTCTGGCTCAGGACGAGGCGACCGGAGTCGGGATCGATGATGGCGAAGCTGACGGCACTCGACGGCAGGCGCTGTGCCGCGATGGTCTGCGTCACGCCGGCCGGCACCGCAGCGGCGGCGGCGCCCCAACAGCAAGCCGGCAAAATACAGCTCAGTGCGAGCGCGGCTCGTCCCAATACATTCAATCGATACGGTCTCGAATTCAATGCGTCTCTCAATTGAGTGGCAAGGTGATTCTTGTCCAGGCGCGGGACCACCAGCGAAGGTAGAGCACCAACCCCAAGCAGCATACATAGGTCAGGGCGGCAAACCATCCGCCAATCGCGCCCAAGCCATATTGCGGCAGCCAATCCACCCACCCGGCGCCCGGAGCAAACGACAGACTATGCGCCAGCGGCACGAAAAGCAGCCAGGACAATGCAAGTACCATGACGGCCGGCAGTCGCACATCGCCTGCACCCCGCAGGCACGCGCCGCTGCTGAGGTTGAAGCCATCGAACAGCTGATATCCCGCGGCAATCCATAGCAATACGCTGGCCCGCGCGACCACGTCCGCTGCCTGCGGATCCTCAGCATTCGTAAAAAACGGCAACACCCACGGACCTACCAATGCCAGCAGCGCGCCGACCACCCCCATGTAAAGCACCGATATCCAAATTATTCCATTGCCCACTTCAAACGCCCAATCGCGGCGGTGAGCGCCGATGGCCTGGCCGACGAGGGTGGTGCCCGCCATGGCGATGCCCACCGTGGGCATGTAGCAAAAGGACGTGAGCATCATGACGATTTGAGTCGCTGCGCCGTCAACGATGCCCAGTCTCACTTGCATCAGCTGAAATAGCGCGAAGCCGAGGATGTCCGCGGCAATCAGCAATCCCATCGGCAAACCCAAATTGACCTGTCGCAGCAGCGCGCGCCAGTGCAGCCGTGTGGTGAGGTGGGATGCGTAGCGCTCTCTAGTCGCTTTTCCCAGGAATAACGCCGCCGCGGCGAAAACGCCGATCAGTTGCGCGACATCGGTGGCCCAACCCGATCCGGCAATCCCCATCCCCAGATTGAACATGAAAAGCTGATTGAGCAGCGCATTCGCCACCGCGACGCTCACCGTTACCCATAGCGTAATCATCGGACGGCCGATGCCGTTGAAGAATCCGAGAAAGGACCATAGGGCGATGCCGAGAGGCCCGCCCAACATGCGCGGATACCAATATTGTAACGCCAGCCGCAAGGTATCGTCGGGAATGTTGAAAGGCGCGAAAATCGACGCGCCCGTCAGGGCGAGAAAGACAAACAGCGGTGTCGTGAACAGTGAAGCCCAAAGCGCCGTCCAAGTCGCTTGTGATGCGCGCGTATAGCGGTGCCCCCCGAAGGCCTGCGCCACCGAGGTTTGCACCGATAGGCCGACTCCTCCGAATAGAACCACACACACCAGAATCGGCCAGTACACCGCTCCGATAGCGGCGGTGGCGGCAGGCGACAGTCGCCCGATGAACCAGGTATCGGTCGCATTCAATACCGCTTGCACGCCACTGTTCAGCATGAAGGGAAAGGCAAGAGCCGCAACAGCCAGGTAATCGAGCCGCGGGCGTGCGCCTGAACCTAGGCGCATTCCGGGGAGAAGTTTTATCGGCCCGTCCATCCCGCGTAGGATGAGGCAATGAAACCAAACTTGCGACGCAATTTACCCGGCACATTCGTAGCGCGGGACCTTGAGCAGGGAGCGTGGCGGCTGTCGCGCCGCGAGCCTTCACCCGTCGACATCTTGCTGCGGGGCGCACACAGCGACGCTGCCGACATCCTTCGCGAACCGGGCGTCACCGATATCGAACTCGAATGGCGGGACGCAACAGTGCTGCTGACCATGACGTCGGCACAGCGGCGGGTCTCCTTCAAGACGCGCAGCGCAATCGTGCATGAGCCTCTGCCGTCTCTGTATGACGTGCTGCCCTTGGCAGGATTCGACTCGAACACGAAGCGTTTTTGGGGCAGGGTTTTTCGCCTTGTTCGAATCCCCGGCGGCCGCTACCTGTTGGGCGTATTAGCACGGCGCAGCCGCGACCGGCATTGAATCCGCGATACCCATCACAAAGATCGGCGGATATTGTCAAGCGCGTAGGGAAATCCCCGTATTTATTACGTTGAATTGCGACTCTGATCAAGGATGATTCGGCGCGCTTGCAGCACATTAATTGGTGAGTTGCAAACCTCGAAATCGCTAGGATGGCCGCAGTGCTGGAAATCAAGTCAAACGCCATCGAGAGTCCCACCGTGGACGCCTCATTCGATCCCTATGGCCGTTTGCTTCGAATGCTCATGCCGAGTTTGCGCGGAGTGGTGGTGCACGACGGCTTCGCTAACCTGGTGTGGGCCTCGGACGAATGGGACTTCGCTGACGAGCCCGAAGTCATCAAGGAAGTCATCGCCAATGCGCTGGCGGATACCGCAGAATTCGCGGGCCTCGTGCGCACTCTCGATGCGGACCGAGCTGTCTATTCATTTGCGATACGCGGCGAGCATATAGAGCTGCTCGGTGTCGTCAGTCTGATCGCCCGTCTGTCCGGTACGCTGACCGAAGCGCGGCCGTTGCAGACGGTGCGCCAACTCGTGCAGCCGGCGTTGGAGTGCCTGCGGCGCGAACTCTCGCTGCGCTCCAAATTAGGCTCACGCGAGCGAGATCTCGATGTCCGCGAGCGCGACCTCAATCTCATGCTGGAGATTTCTTCGCAGCAATCGGCAACTACGAGCGATAGCGACGAATTCGGCCTGATCATGAAGACCGGGCTCGAGCGCATGGGCTGTGCGCTGGCGGCCTTGTGGGTGCCCGATAAGAACATCGCGCTGTCCCTAACCCGCAGCGGCCAGCCTATGTCGGCCGAACCACTGCAGCGAGCGCAACAGCACTTGATGGCCTGGATGCAGCTGCAGCAGCGAACCATCGTCGTCAATCATATTTCCAAAGTCGCGAGCGATGTCGCGGCTCCGTACAAGATCCTGGCCTGTCCGGTGCGACATCCTTCGGAACGGGTCATGGGCGTGCTGGCCATGTTCAATCCGCCGAGCGCACAGGACTTCGACTTGCATCAAACGCGCATTGCCGAAGCGCTGGCGAAACGCGCAACCAGCATTATCCAGGCTCAATACGATGTCAGCACCGGGCTGATGACTCGCCAGGCGTTCGAGCGCCAGGCCAAGGCGCTGCTCAAGACCTCCGCATCCACCGACACACACATCATTCTATATCTTGACATCGACCGCCTGCATGTCATCAACGAGACTTTCGGCATGCATGTGGGCGACGACGTCATCGTCAATGTGGCCGAATGCATGGCCAAGGCGTTGCCCCCGGGCGCCCTGTCGGCGCGCATTTCCGGTGACCGGTTGGCCGCTCTGATTCCGACCTGCAACATGGACGCGGCGGCCACCGTCGCCGAGAGCATTCGCGCGGCAGCGGCCGCCATTGTGCCGCGCGCCGGACAAGGTTCCTTCGAAGTGTCCGTCTGTCTCGGAGTGGCGCCCATAGGCCGCTCCGACAACGCGCTCGCTCATGCCCTGGCGACCGCTGAGATCGCCTGCAAGGCTG
The DNA here is from genome assembly GCA_040002315.1 of Gammaproteobacteria bacterium. Classification (GTDB taxonomy): domain Bacteria; phylum Pseudomonadota; class Gammaproteobacteria; order Steroidobacterales; family Steroidobacteraceae; genus Bog-1198. Next base: position 25,067 of record JBDUEQ010000127.1, on the reverse strand, counting down.
CGAAGGATCGAGGCCGAGATCGCGTCGAGATGTTTCAGGATTCAGATCAGAGCATCATCCGGCGCCACACCGACATCATGGTCATTGGCAAGTTGCGCGACGCGCTCGGCAATGACAGCTTCCGTCTCGACGCCCAGCCGATTCTGCCGCTGCGGGGCAACTATGGCCGTCCGCGCTTCGAATTGCTGATCCGGATGCTGGGCGACCGCGGCGAAATCATTCCTCCCGGTAAATTTCTCTCAGCGGCGGAGCGCTACCAGCTCATGCCGACGATTGACCGCTGGGTAGTGCATCGTTCCTGCCGGCTGCTGGGCGAGCACAGCGCGTCGGTGGGCGAGGACATCGCCCGTTTCGCCATCAACCTCTCGGGCCAATCCCTGCAGGACGACACATTCCTGCAATACGTAATCGATGAAATCAAGGCCAGCAGCCTGCCACCCGGAGTCTTGTGCTTCGAATTGACGGAGACCGCGACCATCGGCAACCTCGCCAAGGCGCAGAATTTCATGCGCCACCTGCAGGATCTCGGTTGCCAGTTCGCGCTCGACGATTTCGGCACCGGCGTGAGCTCGTTGGCCTACCTCAAGGATTTATCGGTCAATTATCTGAAGATCGACGGCAGCTTCGTGCGCGACGCCATCGTCAACGCGCGCTCCGAGTCGATGATCAAAGCCATCGCCCAGCTGGCGAAGGTCATGTGCATGGAAACCATCGCCGAGTACGTCGAGACCGACATGTTGCGCGCGCGAATGGCGGACCTAGGGGTCGACTACGGCCAAGGCTTCGCGATGGGCAAGGCGCAGCCTCTCGAGGACCTGTTGCAGGAACTGGCCATCTACGAGGCCACTGTCAGCGACTGGTCCGGCGCTCCGGATGCGGTGCCGAAGTCAGCGGAATCCTACAATTAATTGCTGAAAGCGCTCATGGTTCGGCGGCCCTTGCCGTGCGCTAATCGCAGTCTTACCTTTCGCGGAGGCTGCCATGCTGATACTGACTCGCCGCACCGGAGAGAGCTTGCGCATCGGCGACGATGTTGAAGTAACCGTGATGGCGGTGAACGGCTCGCAGGTTCGTATCGGCATCAAAGCACCGCGCCATGTCGCGGTGGATCGCGAAGAAATTGCGGAACGTAAGCAGCGCGATCGCGACCATCCCACGCTGTAGGCATTTCGCTCCCTAACTCATCGCCGCACAATTCGCAAGAATTCGGCGCGAAGTAATTTCCCTCTTGTGTTTGTTGCCAGCTTCGGGCACACAATAGTCCGTACGGGGCTCAATCAAAAAATCCAAAGAGGGGAAAATCGCCGCGGGTGGGCAACCGGCGGCGTGTGCGCTATTCATGACAACTCCAACCTATGCGCCCGAGCTGCTCGTGCAGACGTGGTTCAATTCCGATCGGTCGCTGCTCGTGTCCGGACTGCGAGGCCGCGTGGTGGTGCTCGTCGCATTTCAAGTACTGTGCCCGCACTCAGTCGCCGGAGCAGTGCCTCAGGCGCAGAGAATATTTGAGATTTTCGAGCCGAAGGACGTGGCGGTGATCGGCTTGCACGCTACATTCGAACATCATGATGCCTTCAATGTGGCGATGCTCAAGGCCTTCATTCAGGAGTATCGGCTGAAATTTCCGATCGCGCTGGATCAGCCCAATCCGACCAGCCCGATTCCGCTCACCATGGAGCGGTATAAAATGCGCGGCACTCCGAGCCTCGTGTTGATTGACCGCCACGGACTGGTGCGCAAGCACGCATTCGGCGCAGTGGATGATCTGCGAATAGGAGCCGAGATCGGCGCTCTTACCCAGGAATCGGAGGCCGCCGCGTTGGCCCGCAGTTCAGCCGCTTGAAGCCTGCGCGGCGCGGGCATCAATCGGTGAGAGCGAAACGGATTCGGACTCGTGCGCGCTGCGCCACGATCTTGCCGTCGCGCATGACGGGCTTGTAACGCCACTGTGATAGCGCGCCGATCGCGGCGCTCTCAAACACCCCGGGAGCGCTGGTGGCGTGCACCGTGAGGTCCTTGACCTGACCGTTTTCGTCGACCGTGAAGTCCAATTCCACCCAGCCCTCGATCTTGCCGAGGTTGGCTTTCTTCGGATATTCCGGGTTGACTGACTTGATGAGCTTAAGATCGCCGGCCGCGACGACATTCGCCAGGAATTGCTGACGGCTCACGGCTGTGTCGAGATCGTGCCGCACCGTATTGGATTCCGCGGAAGCAAAGCCTAGGGAGCCGGCCTCATCCAACCAGCTTCGCGCCGCATCGAATTGCTGAAGAGCCAGCGCGAGCCGCGCCTTGGCCACCAAGCGGGCACCGAGATCCTGCATCGCAGCGCCCAACTTTGAGTTGTTCGGATCCAGTCCTCGCAGGGTCATCAAGTAATACTTGGCGCTGTCATTTGCCGGCTCGATCAGCCGATCCTGCTGCAGTCGCTCCTCAGCGCTTTTTAGCAATTGCGTCCAGGCGTCGGTGTCCGCTTGATGTCTCGCTGCCGCGAGCGACACTTCCGCCGCCTCGATATTGGCCGGTGCCGCGATATCCCTCGCGGCCTCCAGCCACGCTGAAGCATGGGCAAAGTCACGACGGTCAATCGCGCCATGCGCTTCCGCCAACAGGCGCAGTGCCACCGCCTTCTGCGCTTCCTGCGCGGCGCCGCTGTTGGGATCGAGCTGCAGCGCTTGCTGCGCATAGAAAAGCGCGCTGTCGCGTTGCGGCTCGATCAGGTGTGCCTCGCTGGTGCGCAGCGCAGCGAGATTCAGCAAAGAAGTCATCTTGTCCGCATCGGGCTTGAGCTCATCGTGCGAACGCGTCGCGGCCAGGGCTGTCCGCACCTGCTCACGCGACTTGGCCAGCTGCGCCGTCAGAAACGCGATGCGGCCGCTTTCGACTCCAGCCTTGCGCGCCGTCTCGATGGCGAGCGCCGCTTCGTCGAGCCGCTCCTCGAGCAAGGCGTTTTCGGCCCTGGCCAACAGCCGCTCATGCACCTCCGCCAGGCCGGCTCGGGCCTTTGGGTCGGAGGGGTCGCGCGCCGACGCCTGAAGGTACAGCTCCAGCGCATTGTCGCCGGCGGGTTCGGTCAGGCGATTGGCGGCAAGTGCCGTCGCTGCCTGCCCAACTAGCGGGGATTCGCTTGCCGGCGCGCGCGCGACCACATGCGGTGCGCCGCCGCCAATCTCCGAGCTGCCTTTGATGGCCCAGACAGCCACGATGAGTAAAACTACTGCACCCAAGGCGGCGCCGATCAGCGCGCCGAGATTCGATCGCGATCTACGCGTGATTGCGGGTGTCGAGGCGGCTCGTCTGCGCTGCTCGTCGTATTTCTTTACCGCTGCATCCGCAAATAGCTTGGCGCGCCCCGGTGACATGGGCTTGTGGATGAATCGGTACACCGTGCCTGCGCTGATCAATCCGGCGAGCGCGATCTCCGCGTCCCGATTGCCGGCGACCACGACAACGAGGTCGGGGAATTGCCGTTTGATCTGTGCGATGAATACCGGTGGAGCTTCGCTCAATGCCAGCACGTCGAGCACCAAGATGCCCACTTCGCCGGCTACCAATAGGTCGCCGACCTTGTCGGCCGAGGGAACGTGCCACAGCCGCTGCGCGCCGCCCACCGCCTCGCGAAGGGTCTGCAGGAAAGCCTCGTCACCGGTGAGCACCACGAGTTCGACGATCTCACTCGCGAGGCTGAAGCGCAGCGCGTCCAGCGTGCCGCCATCTTCGTCGGAAGCTAGCACCAGTCATGTCCTTTCATTGAGTCCCTTGAGGCGGCGTTCATGCGTCCGAAAGATCGCACTGCAGCAAGGCAGTTAACGCATATCCCCTAGGCTAGTGTCATTCCATGGGCGACGCTATACGATACGTAGTCTTAAGCCGCAGACAATATCTGCTGCGCTGCGTCAAGTTATTTCTGTGACCGGGCGCTCAGTTGGATGAAGGGACGCGAGCGCCCACGGCGGGGAGACCATTGAGCAGTTCAATCGGGATTACGTCGAAATTGCCGGTGGACCAGCGCAACGCGCTGGAACAGCTGCTGTTCTTCAACGTCAACCAGCACCGGGTGCGCATTGGCATCCAGCAATCCATAGAAACCTATGGGGTGCCGGAGATCTATGAACAGGACGGGGGCCTGCGCGTGCGTGTGGGGGATATCGCCGGAGTGCAAACCCTGTTTGCCGTGTCAGGGATCGGCAGACCTCTCGGGGTCGCGGTGTTCGTGCGGTCGGCGCACGAACGTTTTGCAGTGCTGCACCTCGGAGTGGAGCCACGCCTCAGTGCAACCCCGGAAATCAATACCCGGGTGCTGCTCAAACTCATGCACGAAATTCGCAGCACCGCGCGCCGCACCCGCGGAGTCGACCGCATAGAACTGGTTTACAAGGATCGTCACGCCGTGCGTCTGCATGGCTGAAGCATTGCGGGTTGATGGCGACTCAAATTGACCGACGGACCCTGGGGGCGCAACGGCATGCCGACGGCAAACTGCGCTGCGCATGGTGCCCGGCCGATCCGCTCTACGTTGCGTATCACGACACCGAGTGGGGCGTGGCCCTGCATGACGATCGGCAGCTGTTTGAAATGCTGTGCCTGGAGGGCGCGCAGGCGGGTTTGAGCTGGCTCACCATTTTGCGCAAGCGCGCTACCTACGCCATGGCCTTCGACGGTTTCGACGCCGAGAAAATGGTCCGCTACGACGCCGCCAAACGCCGGCGCCTCCTCAAGGATCCGGGCATCGTCAGAAACAGGCTCAAAGTCGACGCCTTCGTCAGCAATGCCGGGGCGTATCTCAAGGTCCGCGCGTCCTCGGGCTCCTTCGACAGCTACATCTGGCAATTCACCAACGGCAAAGTGCTGCGACGCCGACCCTTGTACTTGGGCAGTGTTGCGGCATCGACACCGCAGAGCGATGCCATGAGCAAGGACTTGAAGCAGCGCGGTTTCCGTTTTGTCGGATCGACCATTTGCTACGCTTTCATGCAAGCTGTGGGCATGGTCGATGAACATCAACGTTACTGCTGGGTGGCGCGCCGTGGAAATAAAATTGACTGATCGGAAAGTATTGCGCGCAACCCCGCCTTGCAGGCCGCCGTCCATCAGTTTTGGCCTGGCGGCGACCCTGCTATTGCTCGCCGCACCGAACTTTGCGCAAGCCGTAAAGCCTCCCTTGAAACCCATCGATGTCTTCGACTTGCAGTGGGCGCAAGATCCGCAGGTCTCGCCTGACGGCCGCAGCATCGCCTACGTACGCAGGAGTTTCGACATCAAGGCGGATCGGCCGCGCGGCATGATCTGGTTGCTCGGGGCCGACGGCAAGCATGCTCGCCCGCTGCCGAACCCCGCGCCGAGCCGCTCGCCGCGCTGGTCGCCGGACGGCACGCGCCTCGCATATCTCGCTGCAGGCGCCGACGGCTCCACCCAGCTATTCGTGTATTGGACCGACACCGGCGCCACTGCCGCCATCAGTAATTTCACTGAGTCGCCCAACGGACTCGCATGGTCGCCGGACGGTCGATGGCTGGCGTTTACCATGCCGGTAACCGCCGAACGCAAGCCGCTGAAAGTGGAATTGCCGGAGGCGCCGAAGAACGCCAAGTGGGCCGATCCCCCGAAACTCATCGACCGGATGGTGTTCCGCGTCGACGGCGAAGGCTACTTACCCAATGTCTTCAGCCAGCTCTTCGTCATCGGCGCCGACGGCGGTGCGGCGCGTCAACTCACGCAGGGCGACTTCGATCACGAGGGAACTCCCGCATTCACCGCCGACGGTAAGAGTGTGCTGATTTCGGCCAACCGTCGTGCCGATGCGGACTACGAGCCGCTCGACAGCGAGATCTATCGCGTGGACTTGGCGGACGGATCGATTCAAGCGCTCACCGATCGGCGCGGACCGGATCGCAATCCTGTGGTGTCGCCCGACGGCAAGCACATCGTTTACTTGGGTTTCGATGACAAGCGCTTGGGCTACCAAGCCACCCAGCTATACGTCATGGACAGCGACGGCAGCCACTCGCACTCTCTCACCCCTAGGCTCGACCGCGACGCCGCGAACCCGCATTGGACGGGCGACAGCCGGCAGGTGATTTTCCAATACGACGATCACGGATCGGGCAAGATCGCGGCCATCGATCTCGGCGGCAAAGTGCGCGTTCTGGCCGGTGATTTGGGCGGTGCCGACATCACGCGGCCCTATACGGGCGGATCGTTTTCGATTGCCGCGAACGGCGGCGCCAATCCTCGATTTGCATATACCCGAGCCGGCCCGCTCGAACCGGCGGCGCTCGCCACGGGCACCTCGTCGCGGGACATCGCGACTCTGACGGCGCTCAGCGATCCCTTGCTCAAACAGCGGACACTGGGAGCCGTCGAGGAGATATCCTTCGACTCGTCGGTTGACCACCGAGCCATCCAGGGATGGATCGTCAAGCCGCCTGTGTTCGATCCGGCGAAGAAATACCCCTTGCTGCTCGAGATTCACGGCGGCCCATTCGCCAGCTACGGGCCGAGCTTTGCCGCCGAGATTCAACTGTACGCGGCGGCGGGCTATGTGGTGTTGTATCTTAATCCGCGCGGCAGCACGGGTTACGGCGAGGAGTTCGCCGATTTGATCCACCACGATTATCCGGACAATGATTTCGGCGACTTGATGTCGGGCGTGGACGTGGTCGTCGGCCGCGGCTATGTCGATCCGCACCGCCTGTTCGTCACAGGCGGCAGCGGCGGCGGCGTGCTCACGGCCTGGATCGTCGGTCACACGGATCGTTTCCGGGCCGCTGTGGTGGTCAAGCCTGTGATCAACTGGACCAGCTTCGTGCTCACCGCCGATCTGACCAATTACTTTTCCCGTTACTGGTTCGACGGCTTTCCCTGGGATGACGTGCAATCATATTGGAAGCGCTCGCCGCTCGCCTATGTGGGCAATGTACATACACCGACCATGCTGATGACGGGTGAGGTGGACTACCGCACGCCGTCGAGCGAGGCGGAGCAATTCTATCAAGCGTTGAAATTGCGCAAGATCGACACCGCGTTGGTTCGCGTTCCCAATGCCTCGCATGACATTTCGGAGCGGCCCAGTCTCCTCATCAGCAAGGTGGCCTATGTACTCGCCTGGTTCAAGTCGCACGACACCTGAGCCGTGGCCGGCAACTCCCGGCTCAGGCCGGCTCCTGGCGGCGCTCAGCGTTTCTCGAGGGTCTGCGCCGTCTGTCCGAACAATATTTTTCGCGACTCTTCGTTGACCGTCGGATTGGAGCTGACGGCCGCGCCGCGCTCGTAGGCGCGCACGGTGGCGGGACGGGCTTTGATGGCCTCGAACCAGCGCTTCAGGTGCGGAAAGTCGTCGAGATTCTGGCCCTGCGCCTCGTGCGGCACGATCCATGGATACGCGGCCATGTCGGCAATGGAATAAGCGCCGGCGATGAATTCGCGATCGACCAGGCGCTTGTTCAATACTCCGTATAGACGATTGGTCTCATTGACGTAGCGCTCAACGGCATACGGGAGCTTCTCGGGCGCGTACCGCGCGAAGTGGTGATTCTGGCCCGCCATGGGGCCGAGGCCGCCCACCTGCCAGAACAGCCACTGCGTCACTTCCACCCGGCCGCGCAGATCCTTCGCCAGGAATTGTTCGCTCTTCTCGGCCAGATATAGGAGGATCGCACCGGACTCGAACACGGACACCGGCGCGCCGCGTTCAATCGGCGTGTGATCGACGATGGCCGGCATGCGGTTGTTCGGCGATATGGCCAGGAATTCAGGGCGGAATTGTTCGCCCTTGCCGATGTTCACCGGGAGGATGGTGTACGGCATTGCCGTCTCTTCCAGAAACAAGGTGATCTTGTGGCCATTCGGCGTGGGCCAATAATACAAGTCGATCATGGATGAACCTCCGGCGGCTCGAGCGCCATTTTGTGGTCGCGCAAAATTGCGATGCAGACGTCCTCTTCACGGGGCAGGACGCGCATGTGCGCAAGCCGCGCCCGCGCCCGTGCGTTCTTGGTCCAGGGCAGCAGCGGGTCGTCGAACTTGGCGGCGGCCGCAACGCGCCACTCCAACACATGCCTGCGTTCGGCAATTGCACGAATCTCCTTGCTGTCCGGCGCGTGCAGGCGCTTCTCGATGCTAAAGCCCGCCATCTGCGCGGCGACCGTGTCGCCGTGCTGCATGGTCTTCGACAATTTCAGGCACAGCTCGCGCCGCGCCGGAATCGCGCCTGATTCCCGGCAGGCTTCCGCCAGGGCCGTCAAGGGCGGAATGATCTCACTGCCCGCAATGCTGCTGGCCGCGATCAACCTCTCAGAGTCCGACCCGGCAAATCCGTTCGGCAACTCGCCGCGCGCCGCGCGCAGGGCATCGGCCATCGAAACCACGATCCGATTCCAGTAAAAATCGAAGTGTGCCCCCTGTGCCATGCCGGCCAGGATTCTCTCCACTTCCGTTGCATCTTTCTCCCGCTGCGCCGCAGCCAGCGTCTGCAACCAGGCAGCGCCATTCTCCGCATCCACCCAGCGCATGGCGGTTGCGGCGTTGCGAATGTCACAGGAGGGCGTGGCCGCGCACAATTGCAGATGCAGCCAGCTGATGCCTGCGTTCTGCGGCGCCAGCTCGCTGGCACGAGCCACCAACTCGAGAGCCGTCGCCCCCGTATTGGGATTGGCGCCGCCTGTCTTAGCGCCGCCGGACCAGGCCGCGAAGCGCAGCGCGGCGGCAGTCGCCAGTGATTTCGGGTCGACGCGAGTGGCAAGAACGGTAGCAGCCGACCCCCGCCAGCGTTGATACTTGACGGTGTCGGTCTGCGAGCTCGATCGCGATGCCGCAGCGCCGTACGCGCCGCCCGCAAACCCGGGAAGAGCTCCGGCGAGTGCGAGGACAGCCAGGCAGCGCCAACCCAAGAGCACCCCGCGTTGAATATTCAGACAGGCTCCTAGCCGTCAGTACGGCCGCCGGCAGCAGTCAGGCCCGCTGTGATCGCCAATCGCATCGCGTCCTCGACCGAAATGTCGAGTGGCTGCAGGCGCTCGCGCGGCAGATAAATGGTGTAGCCGCCGAAGGCATAGCTCATAGGGAAATAGACGGTTACCCAGTCATTGCCGCCATGCGGGAGCAATACCGACGGCACGTCTTCGCGCGTGACGAATCCGATGGCGCGCACGTCTGCGAAGCGCGCCAGCACGACGCGCTGCAAGTCGCGCTTCTCGCCGCTGCCGGACGGCAACAGGCTGACGACGTCCCTAAATCCGCCATACAGAGTCTTCACGAACGGAATCCGGCCCAGGAAATCGTTCCAATAGCGCAGGAAGATCTTGCCCGCGTAAGCGTTCACCAGACTGCCGACCGCCAGCAAGAGGAGGAATCCCGCGATCAGTCCGAGGCCCGGCCAGTAGTGCTCAGGGCTTATGATGCCGAGCGCAATGAGGGCGCGCCGCAGCCAGCCTTCGACCGTATTCACCAGCCACCAAATCACATACACCGTCAATGCCAGCGGCAGCACGGTTACCAAGCCGCTCATGGTCAGCGTGAATATCTTGCGCATGGCGCAATCATCGCATGATCGGGCCTAGCGTGCCGCAACCGCACAGAACGTCTGCGAAGGTCGCCGATATTCGCCGCTCGGCACCAGCGCCGCACTATTCTGATTCCACACGAAATACTGTGTGACCACCGCCGCGCCGCGTACGCGAGTCACCATGAGTAATCTGCTGTCGCGCCGGAAGCGCAGCGCCTCTTCCGGCCGGCACGGCAACGTAGCTTGCATCTCGGTACGAGGGTTCGGTGCGGCCAGTTCCCGGACCGTCCCGTTGTGCCAATCGACCAACACAATGCGACCGCACGCCAGACCGCAGCTCGTCAGCGTTGCAGTGACATGTCCGGCGAAGTTCGGGCCGTTCTCGAGCGCCGTCCGCACCATCGCACGGTCTTCCTCGGACAGTTCGCTCACGCCAAGATCCAGCTTCGGCGGCGAAGAGCCATCGGGGGGCGCACTCGGGTACTCGGAAAAGCGCGGCGCGCTCAAGGGCTCCGAGTCGGAGGCGCCGCCGGCCGCGGTGCCGCGGATGCGATCGATCTGTTCGGCGATGTCATCGGTCAGGTACCAGTCGTCGATGGTCACCGTGACGCGTCGAGCCTTCGCGGTGACGGTGACCTCGACCAACGCATGATCCTCGCACTTGCCGGCGTCATGCGGCGTGCACAGGCTGTACCGTGTGTACGCGCCATAGATATTGGGCGCGCCGGGCTCGTTGGGAGCCAAAAATACCAGGTAGCGTCCGGCAGGCACTTCGACGCTGAAATTCGTCTGGCCGCGCGCCAACTGCAGCGTGCGGACTCGCGAGCTGTCGACGTCGGTGGCATACACAGTCATTGACGGGATGAGCTGGCTGGGAAAGGCAATCGCGCCGTCGATTGAGGCCGCCGGAGCTGCGGCGTACTGCCCCAGCGACATCACGGCCGCCAGCGACAAGCGCGCGAGAAACGGGTACCCCAAGGCAGCAACACTCCGTAGAAGTAAAAATCGATCGCAGGAACCGTACCACTGATTGTACGGCTGCGGCTATCTCTGTCAGGATGCGTACCGAGTAAACCTCAAGACACACGGGAGCTGAACATGTCATCAGTAGCACGGGTCACGGAAATTATCGCCTCGTCCAAGAAGAGTTTCGATGATGCCATCGAGAACGGCGTGAAGCGCTCCATGAAAACGTTGAAGAATGTCGCCGGCGCCTGGGTGGCGAGCCAGGAGGTTGTGGTTGCGAAAGGCAAGATCACCGAGTATCGGGTGCGCCTGAAAGTGACCTTTGTATTGGCCGAGTAGTTCGAAGCAAGATCATGGCTGGCGCGGCAGAATGAATCGCAGTCCCTGGTAGTTCAGCACCACGCCGTCGCGCCGGATGCGCTCGACGGCGGGACCTTCCTGTAGCGTAGCGCCCTCGTGGTATTTGCGCATATTGATATATACGAAGCGGTCGGCCGGCCTGGTCGCATAGACATGCACGTCGAGGTGCAAGTCGGGCAGGGCTTGTGCCCCGCTGAGGCTGATTTCACTGATTGTGGGCAGCACTTCCTGATTGTCGGCCTGCGTATCCTGCTCGGATAGCAGAGGATCCGGCCGGCGTATGGGGCGCTGCGCAGGCTTGCCCAGACCCACGAGCGGCGCTATTCGCGACAGCGACGATGAAGCAGATGAGTCACCTTCTGCGGCGCCGACCGGAATTTCCGGCGCATAGACCGGCGCGGCATCAAGCGGACTGAAGTGCTCCGGCGCGGGCGCCTGCGACGACTGCGGCTCCGTGACCGGCGATGGTGGTGGTGATGGCGATGGCGATGCTGGGGCCGTCTGCGCGGTCCGCGCTGCGGGCGCGCTCTTGCGCATCAGCACATAGGTCAAGACCAGCAGATTGATCGCCAACAGAGCGCCCAGGGCGATGGCCCAGACGGGCAGCGGGCGCCGCCTTGGACTTAAGCGCGTGTCCATCAGCCCCGGCACGGTTTGCCGCTGCCGTTCGATTTCCGATTTCTTGAGGGCGTCGAGAATGAAAGACATGGTGGATTCTAGCTGCCGCGCGGCGTGTTGGGCAGCAGCTGGGGCGAGCCGGGTTCGGCCAGCGCCGTGTCGAGCACCACCTGGGTTTGTAGTCCCGCAACGCCATCGACATTGAGCCGATGTTCACGCTGGAAGTTTTGCACGGCGATCGCCAGCTCTTCATCGTAGACATCGCCGTGTTCCGGATCCGACGCTGCACCTTGCAGCGCGTTGAGGCTACGGCGCAGCCAGCGAACTTCGTCGCCTCTCATTCCCACCGTCAAGAGCCGGGTGTGCGCCGTCTTGGGCTTCCACACCACGGTGAATTCCCCGAACCAGTCGCGCGAGATCTCATCCAGCGGAACCCGTTCGTTATGTTCGCCCAAATTCAAGGTTGCAAAGTTATCGTCCAGGGCAGCGAGCACCACCCGGTGCCGTTGGCCACGATCGTCGGTCAGCGTCAGGATGGCCGGCCTGTTCAGGGCGCGGACCTGCGCCCAGGAGCCGCGCTGCTCCAGACAGGACAATCCCGCCTTCAGCGCCTGCCCGCACGGATCCTCGTCCCCCGTCATGGCCATTCCCCAAAGCGACAGCAGGCGGCGGAAGGCAGCGGCATCGCCGGTATAGGCGCTGTTGGCGGCGAGCAGGGCGTTGATTGAGACGGCGGGCGCCGCCGCGTGGGCTTCGGCCGGCTTGGCCGGCGGCGCACTCGCGCCCGGTGTTGCAGCGGCCCCATCGACCGCAGCGGCCGGCGGGAGCGAGTGGCGAGCGGGCCGGGTGCCGGCGGCGTGCAGGGCGAAGAGTTGTCCCTGCCACAGTTGCCAGCCGATAACGGCGGCACCGGCCACCGCCCACAGGCCCAAGGTGCCGCAGAGCCAGCCCAGCCACACCGGGATGTACCGCCGCCCGTAAACCTCCCCGGCGGCGCGACGCACCAGCCCGGCTGTCACTTTGCGGGTTTCCTCGGTATAGGCGCCAAGCAGCGCCCGGTCGCAGGTGACATTGATCACGCGTGGAATGCCCGTCGATACCCGGTGCACCTCGGCAAGTGCCGATGGCGCAAAGATCTCCTCTGTGGCGCCGGCGACGCGCAGCCGGTGACGCACATAGCCCTGCGTTTCCTCCCGCGACAGCGGCTCCAAATGGTATCGGCCGGTGATGCGCTGGGCGAGCTGGCGCAACTCGGTGCGATCGAGCAATTCGCGAAGTTCCGGCTGTCCGATCAGAATGATTTGCAGCAGCTTCTGCGTGGGAGTCTCAAGATTGGTCAGCAGTCGCACCTGTTCCAAGACCTCGGCGGTAAGGTTTTGCGCCTCGTCCACGATCACGATGATGCGCCGGCCTTCGGCGTGCGCCGCCAGCAACCGGCGATTCAGTGCATCGACCATTTGCTTGACGCTGTCTCGATCGGCCTCCGCAATATCGAGGCCGAGTTCCTCGCAGATGGTCAGCAGGAACTCGACCGGAGTCACCCGCGGATTCAAAATGACCGCAACATCGGCATGGTGCGGAACCCGCGACAGCAGGGTGCGCACCACGGTGGTCTTTCCCGTACCCACTTCCCCCGTCAGTTGAATGAAGCCGCCGGATTCGTTGACGCCATACAATAAATGCGCCAGGGCCTCGGCATGACGCTCGCTCAAGTACAGATAACGAGGATCCGGCGTAATGGCGAAGGGCTTTTCGTTGAGACCGAAGAAGCTCAGGTACATGGCGGCCTCAACCCTCCGTGGATCGAGGCAGGAGACTGGCGCGGGTCAGCATGGCGGATCCAAATCGATCGCGGATTCCGTCAATGGCCGTATCCAATCGCGCCCCTGTCGCAGGTATGTCGGCAAACAGATCCGCCTGCTGCAATGTGTGCAGTTCGCTGACCCCCACTCCCAGCAGCCGCACTGCGGCATTGGGATGCGAGGCCAGCCATTCCTCGAGCAGATTCTTCGCCGCGGCGCAGACCACTGCCGTGTCCTGGGTGGGTGTTCCCAAAGTCCGCTGCCGGGTAAACGTAGTAAAATCACCGCGGCGGATCTTGACGCTGACCGTGCCGGCGGCTAGACATTGCGCGCGCAGCCGCGACGCCGTTCGATCGGCGAGGTTCAGCAATTGCACCGTGAGCCGCGACGTTTCGCGAATATCCACGGCAAAGGTTTCCTCCGCGCTGATCGACTTCTCTTCGCGGTTCGGCTCTACCGGTCTGTCGTCGATGCCCGATGCACGGTCGCGCATAGCGTTCGCATGCTTGCCGAAGAGCCGCCGCAATACAGTGTCGCTTGCCCGACGCAAATCGCCGCAGCTCAAGATTCCCGCGGCGTGCACGGCGGGCACGGTCTTGGGGCCCACGCCGAACAATTTCTCGATGGGCAATGCATCGAGGATGTCCCGCACATTGTCCGCACCGATATGGCACATGCCGTTGGGCTTGTTCAGATCGGACGCGATTTTTGCCAGCAATTTGTTCGCTGCGATGCCCACCGAGGCAGTGAGGCCGGTTCGCTCGGCGATGCGGCGCCGAATCTCGCCGCCGATGGCCTCCGCGCACCCGAGCAGTTGCCTGCTGGACGTGACATCGAGAAACGCCTCGTCCAAGGAAAGGCCTTCGACCAGCGGTGTGACTTCGTGAAAAATCGCGAACACCTGACCCGAGACTTGTTTGTAGCGCGCCATTCTCGGCTGCACACAGACGGCCTCCGGGCAGCGCCGCAACGCCTCGCGCATGGGCATGGCCGAACGCACGCCGAAGCGACGCACGGCATAGCTCGCCGCCGCGACCACGCCGCGGCCGCCCATGCCGCCGACGATCAAGGGCTTGCCCTTGAGTTCCGGGCGGTCGCGTTCTTCCACAGACGCATAAAAGGCGTCCATGTCGATATGCAGTATCGCACGGGCGTCGCCGCGTCGGGCCTCGCTGCGCTGCATATCATTCCACGGTGATGGTAATTTTCTTCGAGTGCAGCGGCGGGTCGAACGACTTGTGCAAGTAATCCGCAAGCACGATTTCAAGCGTGTGCTTGCCCTTACTCAAGGTCAGAGTGGTCTCCGTTTGACCCTTGCCGAAGTGCAGTATCTTGTCGGTGGCCGGCAGCGGTGCGTCGAGCATAAGCATGCTGAAGTCGGTGTCGATGAGAAGATGGTGATGGCCCGTGTTGTCGAATTTAACCCCCGCCGGGGCGATACCCATTCCTTTCAATCCAAATCTCACGGTGACCGGTCCGTGCACGGTCGCACCGTTGCGCGGAGCGATGAAATACACCTCCGTATTCGGTGCGGGCGGGATACGTTCCTGCGCGGCCGCGAGCGCGGCGATCAATGTCATGCCCAACGCGAGACATAGACGAATCATGCGGGTCTCCTCAAGGTAGCTGATGCCGCGCCCATCTTACAGCTGCAGTACGGCATACAGAAATACGCCGGCCATGGTGATGGACAATACGACCATATACACCGCAAAAAGTGCGAATGCCTTGGCCACCGTGGCTTTCCAGCTTCTGCGGAACACTCGTTTCATTGCCAGTACCGTATACAGCGGCAGGGACCAGAGCAGCAGCGGTGCGAGGCTGCCCAGCTTTGCCATCACTCGCCAGGCCTCGGCATCCGACATCAGCACCACCGCCGTCATCATCGAGAAGAAGAACGCATGTACGTGCAGGAAAAAAACCAAGTGCTCGGCATAGCGATGGCGCGGCCGCCAGTACAGCAGCATGTGCAGGAAGGCGACCAGTGGCAGAAAGATGAACATGGCCTTCGGCATGGTCGAAATGCCGACATGCAGTAGATTGGCGCCGTTGTCGCGCGCAATCTCGCCGCAGACATGCTTGAGCCGCGGCCCGAAATCGCGCGCATACAAGGTGAGCTGCAATTTCGCGCAATCCGGCGGGGTCGCGCTCACCCCGGCGCTCGGATTGTCGAAGTGGACAAATTCGCCGCGCATCGGTGAGACCGAGGCAACCAGAAAAAAGATGATGCTGAGAACCAGGTAGAGCCGAAACGGCGGCAGATACGCAGCGCGCCGCCCGGCAATGAACTCCTCGGTGAGTTTTCCGGGCACGAACCACAATGAGCTGAGCGTGGTCCACAGCCGGGAATCCGAATGCGTTATGCCCTCCACAGCCTCGTGCAGGATCTCGCGGGTGCTCGGCACGTGCACATCCGCGGCTTGGCTGCAATTGGCGCAATAGCGGCCTGTCAGTGCCACACCGCAGTTCAGGCAGCGCCGCACGACGCTGATCGGAACGTCCGGCAGATCACGCACAGTCACCCGCACCCCCCGCCGCCAATTCAGGCGGCGCGAAATCATCGACATTGATGAGACTTGAAACCTTTGCATCGTAATCGCGCAAAACCGCGGCCT
This sequence comes from Gammaproteobacteria bacterium, assembly GCA_040002315.1. Classification (GTDB taxonomy): domain Bacteria; phylum Pseudomonadota; class Gammaproteobacteria; order Steroidobacterales; family Steroidobacteraceae; genus Bog-1198. Next base: position 9,204 of record JBDUEQ010000127.1, on the reverse strand, counting down.
CGGCCGCGGTCAAAATCCCGAGATGCTGCGCCTGCGAAATCTGCCCCGGCAGATCCAGCGCGGTAACCTGACCCGTCTTGATGCCGTCCACCCGGATGCGCTTCTCCAGCCCCTCCGCCATGGTCGATAGAATCAGGGCTTCTTGAAGCAGGCCGAGTGGATTGTTCGACGCCTGAGTCTTGTAAATATACCGGCTCAAGCGCTCCCGCGACTGCGTCGGATTCATCATGAGATCGGCGATGTCGCGCCCCAAGCGATCACTCGGCGCAAAATACGTCAGCCCGCGCGGGAAGATGAGCAGGCGCATCAACCCTGCCAGTGGGCGGTTGGGAAAATTGCGTAGGAACAGATGTAGCTGCTCCTGGGCTTGGTACAACAGGCTGCGGCAGGCCCACTCGACCAGCGGCAGATCTTCCGCCGGACTGCCCTGATTCTCGTGATGCTTCAGCACCATCGACGCCAGGTACATCGCCGAGAGCACGTCGCCCAGCCGCGCCGACAGGCTCTCCTTCTTTTTCAGATAGCCACCGAGCGCCAGCATCGCAATATCGGTCGCCAGTGCGAAAGAGGCGCTGTAACGGTTCACGTGCTGGAAATAGCGCCGAGTGGGACCCGTCGTCGGCACCTTGGTGAAGCGCGCAAAAGTGAAGGCCATGACGGCCGAGCGCGCCGCATTGGAAATCGCGAAGCCGATGTGGCCCAGGAGCGCGCGATCGAATTCTGCGACCCCGGCGTCGTGATCCGGATTGCGCACCGCATTCATTTCCCGCAGTACGAAGGGATGGCAGCGCACTGCGCCCTGACCGAAAATAATCAGGCTGCGCGTCAGAATATTGGCGCCCTCGACCGTGATCGCGACCGGCACGATCTGGTAGCCGCGGCCCAGGTAATTTTTTGGCCCGAGACAAATGCCCTTGCCGCCGTGCACATCCATGGCATCGTTGCCGACCATGCGGCCGAATTCCGTCACATGATATTTCAGCATGGCGGACGGCACCGACGGCTTTTCGCCGCCGTCAATCGCGCCGGCGGTGACCGAACGCGCGGCGTCCATGATGTAGGTGCGCGCCGCCATGCGCGCCAAGACCTGCTCGATGCCTTCGAAACGCCCGATGGGCATGTTGAATTGGCGGCGTATGCGCGCGTACGCCGCCGATGCATATACCGCTGCCTGGGCGGCGCCGGTCGCGCTCGAGGGCAGCGATATGCATCGCCCCACCGATAATTGCTCGACCAGCATGCGCCACCCTTGGCCCGCCATGGCGAAGCCGCCGATGAGGGCGTCGATGGGCACGAATACATCGTGTCCCTGAATCGGCCCGTTTTGAAACGGGACATTCAGCGGAAAGTGCCGCCGGCCGATCGTCAAGCCCGGCGAATTGCGCGGAATCAAGGCGCAGGTGATGCCGAGGTCGGCGCGATCGCCCATCAGATGTTCTGGATCGAACAGTCGAAAGGCGAGGCCGACCACTGTGGCCACGGGCGCAAGCGTAATGTAGCGCTTGGAAAAATTGAGACGAACGCCGACGATTTCCGCGCCTTGCCACGTGCCTCTGCAGATGACGCCGGTGTCTGGAATGGAGGCGGCATCGGAACCGGCACGCGGGCCGGTGAGCGCAAAGCACGGCACTTCCTCGCCACGCGCGAGGCGCGGCAGGAAATAATTCTTCTGCTCCTCGGTGCCGTAATGCAGCAGCAGCTCCGCCGGGCCCAAGGAATTCGGCACCGCAATGGTCGAGGATGCCACTCCTGAGCGCGAAGCGATCTTGATCAGCACGCAGGAGTGCGCGTACGCGGAGAATTCCAAGCCGCCGTAGCGCCGCGGGATGATCATGGCAAAGAAGCCGTTCGATTTGATGAAGGACCACACTTCCGGCGGCAGATCGGCGCGCCGATGCGTGATGTCCCAATCGTCGAGGATGGCGCACAGGTCCTCGCATGGCCCATCGAGGAAGGCTTGCTCCTCCGCCGTGAGGGTTGGCACTTTCGCCGACATGAGCTTCGACCAATTCGGGCCGCCGGTGAACAATTCTCCATCCCACCAGACGGTTCCAGCATCCAGCGCTTCGCGCTCGGTCGCCGACATCGACGGCAACAATCTTCGATAACCTCGCAGGAATGGCCGCGTCACCGTGCGCATTCGCAGGGGCCGTATATTGAGAAGCAGCAGCGCAATATAGGGAACGGAAACGGCGATCTTCCACCACTGCGCCGCGTCGCTGAATGCGGAGTACGCGAGCAGCAGCGCGCCGAACACGCAGGAGCTCAAGAGCAGGCTGGCGCGCCGATACGCAACGGTGAGAACGGTTCCCACGAATAGTGCGGCCCAGGCCAGACAAACCAACCATGCGAGGCCCGCGCTATGCATGGGGCGTACGCATTCAGATGAGATCTTTCACGCCGTCTCGCTCTTCCAGCAGTTCACGGTGCGTTGCTTGCATTTTCTCGCGGCTGAAATCGCTGACGCTCAATCCTTGAACGATGCTGTACTCGCCGTTCTTGCAGGTCACCGGATAGGAATAGATTATTCCTTCCGGGATGCCATAACTTCCATCGGAGGGCACGGCCATGCTCACCCAATCGCCGCTCGGAGTGCCCAACATCCAATCGTGCACGTGGTCGAGCGCGGCCGCCGCCGCCGAGGCCGCAGAAGATGTGCCGCGCGCTTTGATGACCGCCGCGCCGCGCTGCTGCACCGTCGGGATAAAGGCATCCTTAAACCAGCTCATGTCGACCACGGATAGCGCCGGCTTGCCGGCCACCGTGGCATGGTGCAGATCGGGATATTGGGTCGCCGAATGATTGCCCCAAATAATGATTTTCTTGACGTCCGCCAGGGGCGCGCCGCTCTTCTCGGTGAGCTGTGCCAGTCCACGGTTGTGATCCAGGCGCGTCATTGCCGTGAATCGATTCGGCGGCAGCGACGGGGCATTGCGCTGCGCGATCAGTGAATTGGTATTGGCAGGATTGCCGACCACCAGCACGCGCACGTCGCGGCTGGCCGCGCCGTCCAGTGCCTTTCCTTGAGCCGAAAATATCTTGGCGTTCTCCAGCAGCAGATCTTTACGTTCCATGCCGGGGCCGCGCGGCCGGGCACCGATCAGCATGGCAAAATGACAATCCTTGAAGGCAATGGCAGCATCGCTGCTTGCCGTGACCTTGTTAAGTGTTGGGAAGGCGCAGTCGTTCAGCTCCATCACCACGCCTTGTACCGCCGCACTGGCCGCAGGTATCTCCAACAGATTCAGGTTGATCGGTTGGTCGGTGCCCAGCATCTGACCTGACGCGACACGAAACGCGAGCGCATAACCGATATTTCCGGCCGCGCCGGTGATGGTGACAGTGACTGGCTTCTTCATGACTAGCTCCCGACGCAAAAATCAGGAATGTTAGCCGAAATCCCCCCGGCGAGGGCGGCCTTACCGCACGGCCTTGAGCTCGGCTTCCGCATACTCGGGATACGCACTGCGAAAGCGGCGTAATTCCGCGTCCGCTTCGCTATTGCGCCCGGCATGGCGCAGAGCGCCGATGTCGGCAAGCCACGCGGCACGTGCGCGCGCGTGCGGCGGATCGCTGCTATATAGGTGCTGCCTATGGTTGAGCGTGGCGTTCTGCGCCAAACCGACATGCGCTGCGGTGCGAACTAGCCGTGGGGCGTCGTCGCTGTGTCTGGCAGGTTGCGGGCCGAATAGGCTGGCGAGCACCAGCGCCAGCGACAATAGAACGCTCGCGGCGAACGCCAGCGGCGCCAGATACGGCAGCTTCTCACCGTGCCCGCCGGAGCGCGCCGCGCCGCGCGCAACCTCCGACTCGCCGCGCTCATCTTGAAGCACGCGGCGCTCGAGCGCATGTGGTGGCATGGGCGCCGATTCCCTGCGGTACTGGCGCGACAGGGCGCTATCGCCGCGCAGATAATCGTCAAGGTCGTCAGGTAGGTGCATTGAGTTCGGCTCCGTTGACGGCTCCGTTCAGCGCCCGCTTGCGCGGCGCCCGCTCTACCAGGTTTTCAGCCGGAACCAGCGCGTTCTTTAATTTGCGAATGGCGTAGCGCAAACGGCTCTTGGCGGTCTCGACCCCGACGGCGGTCACGCGGGCGATTTCCTCGATGGTCAATCCTGTCTCTTCGTGAAGTAAAAAAGCCTCGCGCTGCTCCTGCGGCAGCCTTGCGACGGCCGCGAGCAATGCCGACTGCTGTTCGGCGAATTCCGCGATGCCGTCGGGTCGCTGATGTTCGGGCACCTCCTGCTCTGTGGACTCGCCATCGGCTGCATGCGCTCGGGACCTATGCTGCACTCGCAGGTCGTGTCGAAAAAAATCCATGGTGCAGTTGTGCGCAATGTGAAACAGATACGTCGCGAATTTTGCGCGCGCCTCATATCTCGCGCGGGTTGCAATCAATCGCGACCACACCTCTTGAAATAAATCCGCGGCGGCGCCGGCGTTGCGCACTTGGCGCAGCAGATATCGGTATAGAGGGCCCTTGTTGCGAGCGTATAACGCCGAAAACGCGTCGGCGTCACCGTCTCGGTAGCGCAGCATCAGCCCCGCGTCTTCATCCAGCGGCTCCATAGCGTCAGCATACGCGAGGTAAATCGCTGACGACGTTGCCCGCGCGCATTTGGTGCAGTGCAACAGGACGCCTCCAGGCGCGCCACAAAATATTTTCAGCCAGTGCTTGTATGTATCAGTGTTGTATGTAACTATATCACCAAGTCACCGAAACACCTCGATGACTACCTAGACAACACGGAGACTTACATGAACACCCAGATCTCAACCAAACTTGCCGCCCTTGCCATTGCCCTGATGATGAACAGTGTGATCATCGGCGGAGTCGCCTACCTGTTCAACGGTCAGTTGCAGCAGCATGCCAGCGTCCCCTCGTTGGCCCAGACTGCCACGGCCCAGTACGCCTCAGCTTGATCGCAGGTTCGGCCACACAGGTTGCCTTAGACTAGAGAACTCAATGGACCCAAATTGGAACGACAACCAGCCTATCTATCGCCAACTGCGCGATCGTATGGTCGCCCTCATTCTCGAGGGTGCGCTGAAGGAGGGTGACCCGTTGCCCTCCGTGCGGGCGGTCGCTGCCGATTACCGGCTCAATCCCCTGACGGTTCTCAAGGGATATCAGCAACTGGTCGACGAGCACCTCGTAGAGAAACGCCGCGGTAGGGGCATGTATGTCAGCGAGGGTGCCCAGCGGCTATTGCTGGCCGGAGAGCGCGAACGCTTCCTCAACGACGAGTGGCCGCAAGTTCTGGCGGTCATCAACAGGCTCGGATTTTCCGCACAGGAATTGTTTGCGCAAACACCGGCGCTTACCCACCCGGCGCCGCCGCCCCGCGGCAGCGACGCCAAAGAAGAATGAGACCTATCATGCCGCCGCTCATCGAAGCTCGAGACCTGACCAAGAAATATGGGGCGCACACCGCACTCGATCGCGCCAACTTTACCGTCGAACCCGGCCGCATCGTCGGGCTCATCGGCCCGAATGGCGCCGGCAAGACCAGCGCACTGCGCGCCATTCTTGGTCTGACTGCCTACGAAGGTCAGTTGTCGGTATTGGGTCGCGAGCCGTTCCGCGAGCGCACCCAACTTATGTTTGACGCCTGCTTCATCGCCGACGTCGCCGTGCTCCCATCGTGGCTGCGCGTCGACAATGCCATCGACTTCGTCGCGGGCGTGCACCCGAAATTTCGCCGCGACCGGGCCCAGGAGTTGCTGGCCAAGACCACGATCACCGGCAGGCGCCGCATGCGCGAGCTCTCCAAGGGCATGAAGACCCAGGTGCACTTGGCGCTCACCATGGCCATCGACGCCAAGCTGCTGGTGCTCGACGAGCCGACCTTGGGATTGGATATTCTCGCGCGCAGCGCCTTTTACGATGCGCTGGTGAATGACTACATGGACGAGACGCGGACCATCTTGATCACCACGCACCAGGTGGAAGAAGTCGAGAACTTGCTGACCGACGTGCTGTTCATCGACAAGGGACGCATAGTCCTTGATTCCTCGCTCGAGGCCATCGCCACGCGCTATGCCGCGGTCGCTGTCTCGGCCGACACCGCCGACGCCGCGCGCGTCATGCAGCCATTTTACGAACGCCGCATGCTGGGCAAGGTGGTGATGTACTTCGAACATCCGGACCTTGAGAAACTCGCCGGATTCGGCGAGGTGCACACGCCGAGCGTGTCGGATCTATTCGTCGCCAAGTTGTCGGGAGCCGCCGCATGAATAATTATAGCTGGCTGATACGCCGGGAATTTTGGGAAAACCGGGCGATTTGGATGTTTCCGGCTGTGCTGGGCGGATTCCTGCTGATTGTCGCGCTGTTCAGCAAGATCGAGTTGCTTTCGCTGCCGGCGCAGATCCCCAGCCAGGCCGTCGGTCAGGCGTTCTTGGGAATCATCGCGGCGATTTTCTTCGCCGTCATGGCCATTTATTCCACCTGGTACTTGCTGGATTGTCTGTATGCCGACCGCAAGGACCGCAGCATACTGTTCTGGAAGTCCCTGCCTATATCCGATGCGTCCACCGTTCTGTCCAAGCTGGCAATCGCGCTGCTCGTCATACCCCTGGTGTATGTCGCGGTCGCCGATCTGACCACGCTGCTGATGGCATTCATTATTTCGGTGCGCGCCAGTTCCTTCATCGGCGGTGCTCTGTGGCACGGCGATGTCTGGCTGCAGCTGCAGGGTCTATGGCTGTACCTTATCTTCATCGCCGCCGTCTGGTTCCTGCCGCTGAGCGCTTATCTTCTGGTGGTTTCAGCCTGGGCCAAGCGCGCCGTCATGCTGTGGTCCATCCTGCCGCCGCTGGCGCTGGTGCTCGCCGAACGTCTGTTCATGGGCACCCATGTGATTGCGAGCGTGCTGGCGGGGCGATTGGTCCTGCCGGTGGAGGCATTCAACGCCAATCCCGGCAGTGGAGCGTGGGTTACCACCGTGATCGGGCACGACACCATCCGAACCCCGACCAGCATTTGGAGCTTCCTCAACATCGGCGGCTTCCTGTCCAGCCCGGAAACCTGGATCGGCGTCGCGATCGGCGTTGTGCTCGTCTTCTGCGCCATCCAACTGCGTATGCGGCGCACCGAGATCTCATAGGGCATGCAGCCCTCACAGCGCCTGCGCGCATGCCGGCGTCCGCGTGCATCACGGCGAATGCTCGCTGCCCGCCGACGTTTGAGTGCAGTTGCAGCCGCGATCCTGGGTGTGGTTGTGGTTTCGGGGCAAGCTCGGGCCGACGAATTCTTTGCCACCCGGGATCAAAATCCACTGTTGCGGGGTTTCTACCTGCCGCTGCCAAGCGCTGCGCGTCGCGATGCCGAGGCGGTCGTTTCCGCCACCCTGCTCGTCAGCAACACGCTCAATGTCGAAACCCACGCGCATGAGACACTGTTAGTGGACGGTGAGAGCACCGCAATTGATCTCACCTATGAGAATTCGCTGGCGGCGGATTGGCGTTATCGCCTGTCGGTGCCCATCATCCACGACAGCGGCGGAATACTCGATTCCGTCATCGATGTCTGGCACCAAGGCCTCGGTCTGTCGCGGGGCAACCGGCCCTTCTATCCGAAGCGGCAGCTGGACTATTCGTATTCCGGCGCAGCCAGCATCGACCTCCATCACTCGCAAACCAGTGTCGGAGACTTCGCGGCCGACGTCGGTTGGTACGCCGTCGACGACGCGCGGCGGACACTGTCGGTGTGGGGAGGTCTCAAGGCGCCCACCGGCAACGTAGCGGATCTGACCAGCGACGGCGCGTGGGACGGCGCCCTATGGGTGCATGGCGCGATGCGCTGGCCGAAATGGCAACTGGCGGCCGAACTCGGAGTTGCTCAGCCCTTCGGCGACGAAATCTTCGCGGGGGCGGCGCACCGCGACTCGGTGTTCGGGCGGTTTGCCGCCACCCGCGCCGTCGGCCGTCTTTGGTCGCTGCGCGCCCAACTCGATGGCCAAACGGGCCGCGTCACCGGTAGTGAGCTGCGCTTTCTCGGTCCCAGTCTGCAATTGACGCTCGGTGCGGCCCGAGCCTTGAAGGGCCGATGGCGCATCGAGATGGGATTCGCCGAAGACGTTGCGGTCAACACCGCTCCCGACATCACCTTCTTCCTTGGGATTCACGACTAAGCGGTGCAAAATAGCCGCCTTCAGTTCGAACTCGAACACTCGAAGGAGCACCGATGTACAAAACCAAGATTGATCTGCCCGAGAAACTCCGCCGCAATGTCATCTTGATATTGAACGGTCGATTGGCCGATGCCATCGATCTGCAGAGCCAAGTCAAGCAAGCGCACTGGAACGTCAAGGGTCCGAACTTCATCGCCTTGCACGAGCTGTTCGACAAGATTTCGGATCTAGTGCTGGAGCAAGTCGACGAAATCGCGGAGCGGATCACGACTCTGGGCGGCACGGCTGAAGGCACGGTGGCCGTCGCCGCCAAACGCAGCAAGCTGAAGAACTATCCCTTGAGCATCACCGCCGGCAAGGATCACCTATTCTATTTATCGACCCAGCTATCGGCATTCGGCAGCGCGGTGCGGGCGGCGATCGATGACACGGCGAAGCTGGGTGACGCGGATACTGCCGACTTGTTCACCGGCGTCTCCCGCGACGTCGACAAGTACCTCTGGTTCATCGAGGCCCATTTGCAGGAGAAGGCTTGATGTCCGATCCCGTCCAAGATATCCCCCAAGAGCCGGGTCTCGAAGCGGCGCTCACTTTGTTGCGTGGGCTGCTCACGGCCGGAGAGACTTTGGAGGCTTGGGCGGTGCAACACCGGCTGTTTGCGCTGACGCATCGCCGCGCCTGCATTGCCGCCACCAGCGGGCGCTTCATAACGCTCAAGCGGCGCCTGCTCGGCGGCTATGAGTCGGGCGACATTCGCTGGCAGGACCTGAAGGAGACCCGCATCAGCGCCGGAATTCTCTCAGCGGATCTTACCTTGGTCGCGCAGAGCAGTTCGGACCTCAATATCGGCGCCGAAGTGAATCGAGTGTGGACTTTTGCGGGACTGCGCAAAGATCAGGCGCAGGCCATGTATCGCATTTGCCAGCAGCACGACCAGGTCTGGCGCGAGAAGCGCCGCATCCGGGAACTCGAGGAATTGCGCGCCAAGTCGGGCGGTGTGCAAATCGGCGCGGCTCAAGGCTCCTACGGCGGCGTGGATGCGGCCGGCTCGGCATCGGCTGCCGCAGCA
>JBDUEQ010000126.1:0-11839 GCA_040002315.1 Gammaproteobacteria bacterium | reverse complement strand
GCAGCACATCCATCTCGCCTTCGATGACGGCGAGCATGTGCTCGAGGCGCCGGCGCACATCGGGGATTTCGAGAACCTTCTGCTTCTCGGACAGCTTCAAGGACATGTGAGCGGCGACGGTGTCCGCCAAGCGGCCGGCCTGTTCGATGCCCGCCAGTGAGGTGAGAATCTCCGGCGGCACTTTCTTGTTGAGTTTTACATATTGCTCGAACTGGGTGATGACGGAGCGCGTCAGCACATCCATTTCGCGCTCTTCATAACGCTCGATATCCGGCATGGCCGTGACTTCGGCGGAGAAGAACTCACCCTCTTCCAGCTTCTCGATGCTGGCGCGGTCCACGCCTTCGACCAGCACCTTGACCGTACCGTCAGGCAACTTCAGCAACTGCAGAATGGTCGCCACTGTGCCGACCCGGTACAGATCTTCGGATTTGGGATCATCGACATCCGCTTGCTTCTGCGCCACCAGCAGGATGCGCTTGTCGGCCTTCATGGCCAGATCGAGCGCGACGATGGATTTCTCCCGCCCGACGAACAGCGGAATCACCATGTGCGGATACACCACCACATCCCGCAACGGCAGGACAGGCATGCCGTTTAACGCCGGCACGGCTTCATCGGGCTCATCGATAATGGATTCGTCGCTCACTAGGCTAGCCTTATGGTTGTGGCACGTACGGCAGTCAACAGCCAAAGTACATGCGGCCGCCTACGGTGAGTTTCAAGCTCGGCTCAAAGATGATCCGAGCCCGTAGGGCGCCGCTGTTCCTCAACCGGAGCCACCAGCCGAGTCTCCTCGGTCCGATGGACAATGTAAGGCTTGCTGTGGCCTTCGATCACCTGCTCATCGACCACGACCTTCTGCACATTACGCAGCGACGGCAGGTCGTACATGGTGTCGAGCAGCACATTCTCCAGAATGGTGCGCAGGCCGCGGGCGCCGGTCTTGCGCTGCATCGCCTTGCGGGCCACTGAGCGCAGCGCATCTTCGCGGAAGTCCAGCTCCACGCCTTCCATGTCGAACAGCTTGCGGTACTGCTTGGTGAGAGCATTCTTCGGCTGCATCAAGATCGAAATCAGCGCGTCTTCGTCCAGCTCTTCCAGAGTCGCGACCACCGGCAGGCGGCCGACGAATTCCGGAATCAGACCGTACTTGATCAAATCCTCAGGCTCGGTGTCGTGAAACACATCGTTGCCGTGGGGCCGCGCGTTTTGCTCGCGCACCTCGGCGACGAAGCCGATGCCGCTCTTGTGCGTGCGGTTCATGATGATCTTCTCGAGACCCGCAAAGGCGCCGCCGCAGATGAACAGAATATTGGTGGTGTCGACCTGCAGGAATTCCTGCTGCGGATGCTTGCGCCCGCCCTGCGGCGGCACGGAGGCGATGGTGCCCTCGATCAGCTTGAGCAGCGCCTGCTGCACGCCCTCGCCCGAGACGTCGCGGGTAATCGACGGGTTGTCGGACTTGCGCGAGATCTTGTCGATTTCGTCGATGTAGACGATGCCGGTCTGCGCCTTCTCCACGTCGTAATCGCACTTCTGCAGCAGCTTCTGAATGATGTTCTCGACGTCCTCGCCGACATAGCCCGCCTCGGTCAAGGTCGTGGCATCGGCAATGGTGAAAGGAACGTTCAACAGCCGCGCCAGAGTCTCTGCGAGCAGGGTCTTGCCGGACCCGGTGGGACCGATCAGCAGAATATTGCTCTTCGCGAGCTCCACTTCATCGCGCGAACGCACGCCTTCCGCGCCGCGCGTCTGCAACCGTTTGTAGTGGTTGTAAACGGCCACCGACAGGACCCGCTTGGCACGTTCCTGGCCGATGACGTATTCATCGAGGACTTTCTTGATTTCTTGGGGTTTGGGGAGCTTGTCGCGGGTGCGCTCAGCGCGTTCCTCGAGCTCTTCCCGGATTATGTCGTTGCACAGCTCCACGCACTCGTCACAGACGAAAACGCTGGGGCCGGCGATGAGTTTCCGAACCTCGTGTTGGCTCTTTCCACAGAAAGAGCAGTACAACAGCTTGCCGTCATCATGTTTGCCGCGCGAATCTTCGCTCATGCTGTCCTCAAATTGACCGCGCCCGCCGAATATCCGCAGGGAAAGCGACTACAGTACCGACTATATAGCACCCGGCCGACCTCACGCAAAGGTAAGGCCTCGCAGGCTGTGACCGAGGCCCCACTCACGCCTTTGTCGGTATCTCGCCACGTTTCTCGAGCATGGAGTCGACCAAACCGTACGCCCGGGCCAATTCAGCGGTCATGAAGTTGTCCCGATCGCTGTCCTGCTTGATGCGTTCGATGGTTTGGCCCGTGTGCTTGGCCAATATGCCATTTAACCGCTGCTTGGTCTCCATGACGTCGCGAGCATGAATGTCGATATCGGAGGCCTGGCCCTGAAAGCCGGCCGAGGGCTGGTGGATCATGATTTTAGAGTTGGGCAGAGAGTAGCGCTTGCCCGCCGCGCCGCCGGCCAGCAACACTGCGCCCATGGAGGCCGCGAGACCGACGCAAATGGTGCTCACGTCCGGCTTGATGAACTGCATGGTGTCGTAAATCGCCAAGCCAGCACTCACCGAACCGCCGGGCGAATTGATGTACAGCGCGATGTCCTTCTCGGGATTCTCCGATTCCAAGAACAGCAGCTGCGCGACGATCAAATTCGCCATGTAGTCCTCGACCGGACCCACGATGAAAATCACCCGCTCCTTCAGCAATCGCGAATAGATGTCGTAGGCCCGCTCGCCGCGAGCCGTTTGCTCAACCACCATCGGAACCAAATTCAATGCGCGCGTCGTCATGAATACTGCCTTCTCAAACGTGACCTGACTTTAAGTCTCTGTGAGGGCTGCCGCCGTCCTTTCAAGGATGCCGCCCGCTCACGCCTCGAAATTCATCAACTCCTTGAAGCTCGCCTTCTTGTCATGCACCTTAGCATGCGCAAGTATCCAATCCACGACCTGATCCTCAAGCGCCAAACTTTCCACCTGCCGCATGGCGTCGGCGTTCTGCTGATAAGCCCGTTTCAGGGCTGCGGGATCGCCGTACGCACCCACCATCTCGTCCAATCTTGCGTTCGCCCGCTGCGGGTCCAGCACCAGGTTTTCCCGGCGGATGACATCGTTGAACAGCAGACCGAGCGCGACGCGGCGGCGCGCAGGCTCCACCAACGGCTCGCGCGGCGGCGCCTGCGACACGTCCTTGGCTCCGGCACGGCGCATGGCTTCGATTTGCATGTCGCGGATCTGTGACTCGACCAAGGCGTTCGGTACATCGACCGGGTTGGCCAGATAAATCTTCTCCATCACCGCCGTCTTGTTGCGATTGCGTAAGTTCTGCTCGAGCTCGCGGCGCATATTGGCCGCCACATCCTCGCGCAGCTTCGGGATTCCGCCCTCGGCGACGCCGAACGATGTGCAGAATTCCTCATCGAGTTCAGGCAGCGTCGGCTCCTCGACCTTTTTAATCGTGGTGCTGAAGATCGCCTGCTTGCCGGCAAGCTCGGTGGCGCGGTAGTCGGCGGGAAAATTCACGGTGACATCCCGCTGCTCGCCTGCCGTGGCGCCGATGAGTCCCGCCTCGAGTTCCGGAAGCATTCGCCCTTCGCCGAGTACGATGCCGATATCCTCAGCCTTGCCGCCGGCGAACTCAGCGCCGTCGATCTTGCCCAGGAAATCGATGGTGACCTTGTCGGCGCTCGCCGCCGCACGTTCCACCGCCGTGTACTTCATTTGTTGCTTGCGCAGACGCTCGATCATGGCGTCGATATCACTCTCGGTGACTTCGGCCGTGACCCGCTCCAAGTCCAGCGTGTCGAAGGGCTGCAGAGTCACCTCGGGGAAAACCTCAAATGTCGCGACGTATTTAAGGTCCTGTCCCTCGTCGATGCTCTGCGGCTCGATGCGCGGGTTGCCCGCCGGCGAGAGCTTCTTCTCCGTCACGGCCTCGGCAAAGCTCGATTGCAGCAGTTCGCCGATCACCTCGCGATGCACCTGCACGCCGAACTGCTGGCGGATCACCTTGATCGGCGCCTTGCCGGGACGAAAACCGTTCAGGCGCGCCGTGCGGCTCAAATTCTTCAAGCGAGCATCGATTTCCTTGCTGACCCGCTCGGCCGGAACCTGCACCTGCATGCGGCGCTCCAGCTTACCTGTACTCTCTACGGAAACTTGCATGACAATCCTCTAGGGTTGGCTAGTGTCGGCACTGGCGACCAACGCGTGGTGCGAAAGGCGAGACTCGAACTCGCACGGGTTACCCCACCAGATCCTAAGTCTGGCGCGTCTACCAATTCCGCCACATTCGCATCGGAATAGCCCCCTAGTATAGCTGGGGAGCCCCTTAGCGGGGTTCGTTTTCACGCACCAGCATGCGGGCCACTTCCCGCAATGCCGGCAGGCCGTTCTCCAGCATGAAGTACAGCGGGCTGTCGCCTTCGAACGGCGGCGCCTCGCGCGGGGCGTGCACCCAGGCCCAGGCGCGATCCTTGGGCGGGGTGTCGGCGGTCAGGGAATATTGAATATTGGCAATCAAGGCCGCCCTTTCCTGCTGCGTTGCCGAAAGACGCGGCGCCTGGCCCAAGCGATAGCGCTTGAGCACCTGCGGGGAAGGAATTTTGAGCAATCGACACTGCTGCAACGGCGACAGCTCCCAGGCATCGGCGATCGCGAAAAAGCGCTTCAGCGCACTGGTGCTGGTATGCCGCGACGCGCGACGGCTCGCCGGCTGCAGCACCAATCGCGGACCAGTACGAGGCTTGCTAGGCAATTCGGTTCTCACGGTGAGTCCGCCAGCATACTCCCTAAACGCGCCCGCGCTCGCCAGGGTCGGCAGGGCTGGCTATCATGCGCGCATGACTTTCGCCGAACGGCTCTCCCGAGCGCAGCACCTCAGCGGCAGCCTGGTATGCGTCGGCCTCGATCCGGATCCCGCGAAACTCCCCAAGGATCTCGAGGGCGGCCAGGACCGCTTCCCCGACACCCTGCCCCTGTATGCCTTCAGCCGCCGCGTCGTGGACGCCACGGCCGACATCGCAGCCGCGTACAAGCCGCAGATTGCCTTCTACAGCGCCGTCGGCGCCGAGGATCAGCTGCTCGCCAGCATTCGCTACATCCGCGAACGAGCGCCGACGGCGCTGGTCATTCTCGACGCCAAGCGCAACGACATCGGCAACACCGCCGAAGCCTACGCGCGCGAAGCCTTCGATCGCTACGGTGCCGACGCGGTCACGGTGAATCCCTACATGGGCGAAGATTCGGTGCGGCCCTTCCTGGCGCGGCGCGAGCACGGCGCCATTCTGCTGTGCCGCACCTCGAATCCGGGTGCCAAGGATTTTCAGGATCTGCTCATCGACGGCCAGGCGCTATATCGACGGGTAGCCGAGCGCGCCGCGCAGCATTGGAATCAGAATCGCAATCTCATGCTGGTGGTGGGCGCCACCTATCCGCGCGAAATGGCGGAACTGCGGCGGGCGCATCCCGAGGTGTCCTTCCTGGTGCCGGGCATCGGCGCGCAGGGCGGTGATCTCGACGCCACGCTTGAGGCAGGTCTCGATGCACACGATGCCGGCCTGTTGATCAACTCCTCGCGCGGCATCATCTACGCCGGCGGCGGATCGGCGGACGCGATTCGTGCGGCAGCCCTCGATCTCTCCGCTGCCATCAATCGAGGCCGTGCCGCGCACCGGGCGCTGCAGCAGCGAGGTGTCATAGAGCTTTAATAGTCCGGGTAAAAATCGACGGACTTTCAAGCGAAATTACAGGGCGGTGTCCACCGGCACCGAGTTCAACTTGTAGACGACACCGTCTTTCATCACGAAGCTCACGCGTTTCATGAGGCTGATGTCGTCGATGGGATTGCCGGGAACCGCCACCACGTCGGCGAGCTTGCCGGCGGCGACCGTGCCCACTTCCTTGTCGTGCCGGAGCAATTGAGCCGCGCTGATTGTCGCCGCTTGGATGGTGAACATGGGCGGCATGCCCGCCTCCACCATCAATTCGAATTCATGCGCGTTCTGGCCATGCGGATACACCCCCGCATCGGTGCCGAAGGCAATTTTCACATGCGCCTTGTAGGCACGCCCGGCCGTGGCTTGAATCAAGGGACCTATTGCCGCGGCCTTGGCCGCAACCTGTGCCGGGTAGTAGCCGGGAACCTTGGCCTGCCGCGCCGCGAAGTCGCCGGCAATGATGGTGGGCACATACCAGGTGCCATGCTCCACCATGAGCTTCATGTCATCGGCGTCCATGAACGTGCCATGTTCGATGGAGTCGACCCCGCCGATCACCGCGCGCCGAATGGCCTCGGCGCCGTGTGCATGCGCGGCCACCGCAAATCCATAATCGTGCGCCGTAGCGACCACCGCCTTGATTTCCTCCAAGGTCATCTGCGCATTGTCGCCGCTCGCGCTTTCGTCGAGTACTCCGCCCGAGGGCATGATCTTGATCACGTCATCGCCCATCTTGTAATGCAGGCGCACACCCTTTACCGCGTCCTCGGGGCTATTGATGATTCCATCGGAGATGCCCGGATCGCCGATCAGATCGTTGCGGTAGCTGTTGGTTGGGTCGGCATGGCCGCCGGTGCTGCCCATCGCCTTGCCGGCCGTATAGATCCGGGGGCCTGGAATGATGCCCGCATTGATGGCATTGCGTAGCGCCACCGAATCGTTGTCCTGATCGCCGAGATTGCGCACGGTGGTGAATCCCGCGAGCAAGGTGCGGCGCGCATACACCGTGGAGCGCACGACGTAATCCGCGGTATTCCAGTGAAACTTGTCGATGTAGCCGGTGCGGCTGGTCTCGTGGGTCAAGTGCGTGTGCGAATCGATCAGGCCCGGCATGCAGGTTTGCGTCGACAGATCGATGACCTTTGCGCCCGCCGGCGATTGCACACCGCTCGAGACTTCTTTGACATGCCCGTCCTCGATCACAATTGTCGTTGCGCCCAGCGTCTTGCCGTTCGCCGTGTCGATGAGATGGCCGCACTGCAGAACGGTGATCGCAGGGGCCGCGACTACATCGCCGGCGGCCGCTCCCGCGACGCCCGCTCCGCAGCCCGCCAACAAGACCGTAGCGATGGCGGCCGCAAGGGATGCCGATCGTTGCGTTTTAACTTGTAGATATCGCATGAAATCCTCGTCGTTATCGGTGAGTGGCGCGCTTTCGGCGAATCGCATTCCAACATAGGCCATTGCGCGGTTCAAATACAACGGCAAATAATCTGCGCCGCGGCGTTCAACCCTTCGCCATCGCCAACATGGCGTGCAGCAATACATTGGCGCCCGCCGCCAAATCACTGGGTAACGCGCTCTCAGCCTCGTTGTGACTCAGGCCCCCGGCGCAGGGCACGAACACCATGGCGGTCGGGACCACCGCCGACACGTTGCAGGAATCGTGGCCGGCGCCGCTGACCATCTCCAAGGAACTGAAACCGAGCATGGCAGTGGCGCCGCGCACCGCCGCGACGCAGTCAGCATCGAAACTCACTCCAGGCGCCTCCCACACACAGCGGATCTGGCCGTCGAGCCCATGGCGCTTGAGTGCAGCCTGCACCAAGCCGTTCATTTCTTCATGCAACGCCTGATACTCCTTCGTATCCGGATGTCGAATGTCCACCGTGAAGCGCAGGCGTCCAGGTACGGTATTGGGCGATCCGGGCAGCGTTTCGATGAATCCGAACGTGACACGCGCGTCCCGCCCACGTTTCGCGGCGGCCGCGTACAGCGCCGGCAGCAAATCCGCCAGCACTCGAATGGGATCGCGCCGCATATCCATGGGCGTGGGGCCGGCATGCGCCTCCTGGCCCTCGACCACCACCTCGTGGCGGCTCATGTGCTGCACGCCCGTCACCACACCGATGGTTTTTGATTTTTGCTCGAGCACTGGTCCCTGCTCGATGTGCACTTCGAACGATGCCTTCACCGCTTGCCGCGCAAGCGCGGCATCGGTCGCAATCCCCGCTCGCGTGAGTTCTTGGCGAACGCTGACCCCGGCGCGGTCGGTCAATGCATACGCCGTCTCGAGCGGCAAGCGACCGGACCATACCGCCGAACCCATCATGGCCATGGGAAAGCGGCTGCCCTCTTCATTGCACCACACCGAGATTTCGATCGGATGCACGGTGCTCAGCCCATGATCGTTTAACGACTCGATTATCTCGAGACCGGCCAGTACCCCGTACACGCCATCGAATTTGCCGCCCGTTGGTTGAGTGTCGAGATGACTTCCGGTCATCACCACGGGTAGCGCGTCGTCGGTCCCGGCGCGCCTGATGAATATATTTCCAACCGCATCGACGCGCACGCGGCAACCGGCCCCCTCAGCCCATCGAGACAGCAGCTTGCGCCCCGCGATGTCCTCATCGGTCAACGCCTGACGATTGCATCCGCCCTGTGCAGTCGCGCCGATTTCCGCCATCTGCATCAGCCGCGACCACAGGCGATCGCCGTTCACGCGCACAGTGGTCGCCATTGCCTTACTCCATCCCCACGAACACCGCCTTCGCGTCCACCAGCCGCTTGAGCACGCCCTGCTTCTCTGCGTCGTTGTTCCAGTCGGGATACGCCGCGGTGGTCTCGGTGATGCGATCGATCCAAGCCGCGAAATATCGCGCATCCTGCGGCGAACGTGGGCGCTGCCCGGCAATGCTGACATATACCGGGCTGGTGGTCGCATACACGTAGGTATCGAGCACGGGATAGCGTCCCGCGTCGCTGGATGCACGCGCCACGCACCAGCCGCTCTCCTTCACAGCGATCTCTCCCGTGAAGTCGCCGTGATCGAGCGTGGCGCGGCTGGGAACGAACGACTTCACCACCCGGCCGTTGCACACCAGATCCACATGATCCACCGCGACGATGGAGCGCAATCGCACCGAATATTTCACCCGCGCCTGTGCGGCATCGAATTTCAATTCATCGCCCACTCCTGCGCCGCCCAGCGTCAGCCCGAGCAGTGGCCCGTTGGTGGCGAAGGTACGTCCGGCCTTGAGCGCCGCCATCCACGGCTCGGGCGTGACCGCCCCCTCAGGAACGCGCGCATAGGTGCGGTTCATGCCCACCGGCCCGCGCAGCGAGGCGTAATTCGCCATGGCGTCGGTGCCGGCAGCGGCAGGTATGCGAAAACCTAAGTTCAGCAATTGGTACCAGACACGGGCGGTGGAGCGATGATCGCTGAAGCCCAAAATCTCCATGTAGTCGACCTGGCCCAGCGCCACGTCCACCGGCAGCTCCATCGTCAGCTTTTCCTGCGGCTTTGCGATGGGTTCCGGATATTCATCGAAGGGATGCACGTAACCCACGAGGGCGCCGCGAGCATGCGCGATCTCCGCCACGTCGGCGTTCATCGGATACAAGCTCGACGCCGCGGTGTTGGGATAACCGACATACCCCGGCAAAATCACGCCGCCCGAGATATCAAGCAATCCCAAATGTCCCCAGTAGCTGGTGTGATACTCCTGGCCGTGCACGACCAGGGCATCCGGCAGCGACGCCGCATCCTCTTGCTTGCCGTTGTAGGCGATATCCGGGAAGCGCTGCTCCTTGTTCACGATCAGCGAATTCACGATGCCTAGGTTCTCGGCTTGCGCCTGCGTCACCAAGTGCGCCGGCGTGTTGTGATACGCGCCGCCGTAGTTCATGTGCACGTGCACGTCCGCGCTCACCCAATGCCCGGCATCCGGAACGGTAAATGCGCCTTCATCCAGATTTACCTCGAGGTCAGCCGTCTGCCCCGCCGTCGCCGTCAGATGGCGCTGCTCGAATTTGCGCTCGAAGCCATGCATGATGTCCACGTTGACGGCGCCGGCCGGTACATCGATCCACGCCTCGCCGCTGGCATGAAAATAGTGCGCCTCAGCCCGCCGCTCGCGCCGATCGAAGGAATCATCCGCGCTGATCCACGCACTCGCCGGTGCATAGAATCGGCCGGTCGCATCGGTGACGCTGACGCGCGCGGACGCGCTGCCCTTCGCATCCCGAATATCGATATGCAGGCGCGCCATCGCTCCCAAGTAATGGCGTTCCGTGATCGACATGCTCTCAGCGACGCCGCCCGGCACTCGTTCGATGCCGATAGACGTGTTACCGCTTTGATTGGAAATGAACGCCACGCGGGTGCCGTCCGGCGACCAACGCGGATACGTCTGATCCCAATCGCCATAGGCAATGGGAAAAGCATCGCCACCGGCGGCCGGCATCAGCCATAAGTTATTCCATGACCGGCCAAGATAGGAGCTGTATACAAGGCGCGAACCATCGGGCGACACATCGGGGCGCGCCTTCCAGTTGGTCTCTTCGTAATGAATCTCATGTGCCGCGGCGCCCGCCGCCACATCCTCGCCCGCAGCCGCGCGTGACGGTGTGCGCCAGAATCCGCCCGTGCCATATAGGTGATTGCGGTTGGAGACATAGATGATCTCCTTGCCGTCGCGGCTCCACACCGGATTGATCTCATGATCGTAGACGCTGTAGTAGTAGCGCGGCAGCTCGCTCTTATGCTCGCCCGTCAGTCGCTGCACGCCGCTTAAGCGGCCGTCGCTGATATCGGCCGTGAAGAGATGGAAGCGCTTGTTGTACGAGGTCGACACAAAAACGATGCGCTTGCCGTCGGGCGAGAATCGCGGCTCGACATTGACCGCGCCGTTCGCCAGCAGCGGTTTGGCGGAGCCTGTGGCCAATTCCAATATCCATAATTCCACGGCATCATTGCGATACGTGCTGTAAATCACCCAGCGCCCGTCCGGCGACCAATCCGGCTGGTAGTCGTACGATGCGGTGGTGAGCTGTTGCGCAATGCCGCTGCCGATCGTCTCTCGCCACAGCGACCCCGCCATGGAATAGATCATCTCCTTCGAATCGGGCGACCACGCAAGGCTGCTCGGCCCGCTGGTGAGCTGCGGCAGATACATCTCGCGAAAATAGTAGGGATGCGGCAGATCGATTTGCTTGAGCACCGGCAGCCGCTCGGCGTGCGCCACAGTGCTCAGGTTCAAAGCCGTCAGCAGCACGCTCATCAGGCAGGCAAGTCGCGCGATTTTATTCTTCGGCATGGGAACACTCGCTCACCGGTCGCGCATCGGTCGCGGCCATTTCAAGACAAAAAAAAGCCGGCGGGTGGTAAGCCCGCCGGCAGGTTTCTACGATCTTAGAATTTCTGTCCGAACTTGATGCCGATGGTGCGCGGCTGCGCCGGAATGATGTAAGGCCGCGTGCAAACCGACACTGTGCAGGGGACGAAGCGGTTGAGTTCGGCGCGTCTGTCGGCCACGTTGTCGATAATGAATTGGATGTTCATCCCATTCTTCTCGAACCCGGCCGATAGATCGACCAAGCCATACGCCGGTTGCTGTCCGATAACCGCCACGTCTGAGGTACGCAATGCAGGACGGGTCTGCGATTGATAGACCCAGGCCGCTTGCACATTCGGCTCCCAATCGGCTATCGGCGCCAACGTGTAGCGCGCGATGACGTTGCCCTTGAACTTCGGCGAGGTGGGCAGGTTGGCGCCGGCGGGCGCCAACGGCGTATATGGGGTCGCGCCGCCAAGCCCCGCAGGACACGGATTGGAATGCGCCTGCTGAGTGGGGTCCGCGGGATCCGGCTCGTTGCAATAATCCTGCGTGAGCTTCGGGTCGAGGAAGGTAAAGGCTGACGACAACGTCAAATTAGCCGTTGCCGCAAACTCGAGCTCGTTCTCGATACCCCGGATGCGGGCGTTGCCGGCATTGCGGATGATGGTCACGCTATTGAGGCCCAGGAATGAGAACTGAAAGTTCTTCCAGTCTTCTTGAAAGATGGCGCCATTCCAACGTAGGTGGTGATCGAACCATTGCGTCTTCCA
>JBDUEQ010000125.1:0-6077 GCA_040002315.1 Gammaproteobacteria bacterium | reverse complement strand
CCGCTCGCAAATACCAGCGGCACCACACCGAGCACCATGGCCGCCGTGGTCATCAAGATGGGCCGCAGGCGGGCGCTGGTTGCGGCCAGAATAGCGGCGCGCTTGGACTTGCCTGTTTCCTGTTCCTTATTCGCCACTTCGACGATCAGAATACCGTGCTTGCTGATCAGGCCCATCAAGGTTACCAAGCCTACCTCGGTGTAAATGTTCAAGGTGGCGCCGCCGACGCCGATGGCGATGAATATCAACGCTCCGGCGATCGATAGAGGCACCGAGATGAGTATGACCAGGGGATCGCGGAAGCTCTCGAACAATGCCGCGAGCGCAAGAAACACGATGATGATGGCGAAGCCGAAGGTGGCGAGGGTGCCGCCGGATTCCTGCACGTATTGCCGGCCTTGGCCGCCGTAGTCCACCGAATACCCCTGTGGCAGTGTGCGCGCGGCGAGACCCTGTAGATATTTAAGCGCATCGTCCAGGGATACGCCGGCGGCCATGACTCCGGACAGAGTAGCTGAATTCAGCTGCTGGAAATGATTGAGCGTTTCCGGAACGGTCTCGGTGCGGATCTTGGCAATGCTCGACAAGGGGATGGAAACCCCGCCAATGTTGCTCACGGGATAATTCAGCAACTGATCCACGTTCAGCCGCGACACGCGCTGCACTTGCGGAATGACCTTGTAGGAGCGCGTATCCATGCTGAAGTAGTGCACATATCCGCCTCCCAGGAGGCTGCCCAGGGCGCTGCCCACCTGGTTCATCGTCAGGCCGAGTTGCGCGCTCTTGTCGCGGTCGATTTCAATGACCGACTGCGGTTGGTCGTATTTCAAATCCGTATCGAAGAACATGAACATGCCGCTCTTCAGCGCCTCACCGAGAAAGGCCGAGGAGACGTCGTTCAAGCGCGCGGCGGGGTCGGTGGTTTTGATGGCGAATTGTATGGGTAGTCCGAAGGCGCCGGGCAGTGACGGGGGTTGGAACACCGCTATTCTCTGGCCCGCGATGCCGGTGACTTTCTGCTGCAGCAACTGCTGAATCTGCGTGGCGCCCATTTTGCGCTTGTCGCGCGCCGGCAGCGCCAATCCGGTAATCGATTGACCTGGCGCATCGATTTGGAAGACGTGTTCCGGCTTCAGCGATTGCATCACCAAATCGAAGAGTTGCTTGTCGTAGAGGGCCTTGCGTTGCAGGGTCGCGTTCGGTGGCGAAATCGACTGCATTACCAGGAAGCCCTGATCCTCTTGCGGGGCGAGTTCACTCTTCGAGCTGCGGTACAGGAAAACGATGCTGCCGAGCACCACGAGGACCAGTACGGCAGTGATCGGCGTGAAACTTAAGCTGCGCTCCAGACGACGCAGATACCAATCGCGCAGCGCATCGAATCGCCTGTCGATGAACTTGACCAGACGGGTTTCCCAATTCTCGTGATCGGCGCGGTGCGGTTTGAGCAGGCGCGAACACATCATCGGCGACAGGGTCAGTGCAATGACGGCCGAGACGGTCACGGCGGCGGCCAGCGTGAAGGCGAATTCGACGAACAAAGCGCCTGTAAGGCCGCCCTGAAATGCGATGGGCACGAACACCGCCAGCAGCACCACTGTCATGGCGACGATGGGGCCGGCGAGTTCGCGGGCCGCGAGGCTCGCGGCGGCGACCGCAGGCATGCCGCCCTCCAAGTGGCGGTTCACATTTTCGACCACGATAATCGCGTCATCTACGACCAACCCAATGGCAAGCACCAAGGCCAGCAGGGTCAGCAGATTGATGGTGAAGCCCATGGCCAGCATGATGGCCAGAGTGCCGATCAGCGACAGGGGAATGGCCACGATGGGAATCAGCACCGAACGCGGCGAGCCCAAGAACGCGAATATCACCACCATGACGATGACCAGCGCTTCGATCAAAGTGGCCGCCACTTCGTGGATGGAGCTGTTCACGAAGTCGGTGGAGTCGTAAATGACCGTACCGACCAGGCCTTCCGGTAACTGCGCATGGATTTCCGGAAACACGGCCTTGACCCCGTTGACCACCGTCAGCAAGTTTGCGCTCGGCGCCACCTGAATACCGACGAACACGCCGTTGTGACCGTCGAAGGCGACACGCGCCTCGTAGCTGTCGGCGCCCAACTCGACCGTGGCCACGTCGCTGAGGCGAATGTTGGTGCCATTGACCTGCTTGACGACCATGGAGCGAAACTCAGTCAGGCTGTGCAGGCTGGTGGTGGAGGTCAGGGTCACCTGCACCATCTGTCCCTTGGTATTGCCGACGGCGGATATGAAGTCGTTATTGAGCAGCGCTGTCGACACGTCGCTCGCGGTCAGGCCATAGGCCGCAAGTTTCTGCGGATCCAGCCAGGCGCGCAGCGAGAAATACTGCGCGCCCAGGATCTCGGCCGTTTGCACACCGGGGACGGCCTGCAATTTGGGCTGCACCACGCGCTGCAGATAGTCGGTAATCTGATTGGGTTTCAAGGTCTCACTGGAAAAACCCAGGTACATGGCATCGGTGGTCTGGCCCACTTTGACGCTGATCGCAGGTTGCTGCGAGCCGATCGGGAGCTGGTTGAGCACCGAGTTGACCTTGATATTGATCTCTGCTGCGGCCTTTGAGGTGTCGTAGTTCTGGCGCAGATTCACCGTGATGGTGCTGATGCCGCTCTGACTGGTCGACGTCATGTAGTCGATGCCGTTGGCCTGCGCGACGGCCGCTTCGATCGGAGTGGTGATGAAGCCGGCAATGCTGTCCGGATCGGCTCCTGGATACACCGTTGATATCGTGACGATGCCGTTTTCGGTCTTCGGATATGCGAGCACCTGAAGCGAACCATAGGAGCGCAGTCCAACCACCAGGATGACCAGGCTGACGACGCTCGATAGGACGGGGCGCCTGATGAAAAGGTCGGTAAAATTCATTGTGGCTTTGGCCTACTCGTTCGGCGGCTGGGGACTGGCGTCGTCCGTCGGATTGACGGAGTTGTTGACGAGCACAGCCGCGCCGTTGCGCAGCTTCAATTGCCCGCCCGTGACCACGACGTCGCCGGCGGCGATGCCGCTCAGCACTGCCACTTGGTCGCCGCGCGTGGCGCCCAGCTTGATGAAGCGCTGCTGCGCCACGGATTTGGCCTGGCCGTGCTCGTCGACACCGTTTTCGTGCACGACGAATACCGTATCTCCATACGGGTTGTAGGTGATCGCGGACTGCGGCAGCGTGATCTGATTGGCGGCATCGCCGCTGTCAATTTCGACGTTGGCGTACATGCCGGGCAGCAGCCTGCGGTCCGCATTGGCGAATGACGCCCGCACTTGGACGTTGCGGCTGGCCAGGTCCACCTTGGAATTGATGGAGGAGATCGCGCCGCTAAAGTGAACTCCCGGATAGGTATCCACCGTTGCCGTGGCGGCCTGTCCTACCTTGAGATGCGCAAGCGCCTGCTGCGGTACGTAGAAATCGATCAGAATCGGATCGAGCGCCTGCAGAGTAACCACCGCCGTGCCCGCCGTCAGGTATTGACCTTCGTCGACTTGTCGAATACCCAGCCGGCCCGCAAACGGCGCCTTGACGGATTTCTCGTCGATCAACGCCTGTTGGGCCGCGACCTGCGCGCGCGCCGATTTCAAGGTGGACACATCGGTATCCAATACCGCCTGGCTGACGGCCTGCGCGGCGAACTGCTCCTGATCGCGCTTGTAGGTCTGTTCCGCGAGCGAGGCTGCTGCTTCCAGCTGCGCCAGCTTGGCCGGATCATCATAGGCCCGCAGCTTGAGGAGCAAGGTGCCCGCGGCGACTTCGGTGCCCGATTCGATGTGAATCTGATCGACCACGCCCGCGATCTGCGCCGCCAAATCGGCGCCTCGCACCGCACGCAAGCTGCCGATAGCCAGCGTATGCGCCTGCCAACTCGCGCTGGCGGCGACTGTGGTCGAGACGGTCTGCGGCGCGGTGGCGGCGGCGCTCATGTACTTCGACATCATCTTTCCCATGAAAAGATGCCAGCCGAAGATGCCGCCCAAGACCGCCGTGACGACCACGACCAAGATCACGAACGGAAGGATCATTTTCTTGAGAGGAGCGGTGCCATGGCTGCCGCCGTCATTTCCCAATTCTTTAGTACTCACATTTGCCCCTTGCTCAATTCATTTGTTTGCGCGGCGCCATGGGCCGCCCCGGCATGGGCCGCCCCGGCAACATCAGTGCGGTTCCACCAGCCGCCGCCCAGCGCTTGAAATAGCGCGGCCGTGTCCGCGTAGCGCAGCGCGCGCGCCTTCACCAGCGCGACCGCCGCGCTTTGATAGGTTTGTTGCGCGCTCAGCACTTGCACATAGCTGGCCGCGCCGCTTTTAAATTGAGCGTGAACTATCGCGAGGCTGTCCGCCGCGGTGCGCTCGGCGGTGCTTTGCGCGGCGAGCGCGTCCGCGTCGGCCTGCAGCGCATACAGCGTATTGGATACGTTTTCGAATGCGGTGATGACGGTGGCCTGATAGTTGGCGGCCGCTTCCTGTGCGGCGGCCACGGCGGCACGGCGCTGGTGCCGGAGTTGCCCGCCCTTGAATATAGGCTGTGTCAGCGAGCCTAAGAGACTCCACACATTCGAACCGGGTGAAAACAAATCCCCCCAGCTCGCCGCTTGCTGGCCGTAACTGCCGGTGAGCGTGATCTGCGGCAGCATGTTGGCCGTCGCGACGCCGATTTGCGCAGTGGCCTCATGCAGCAGCGCCGAGTATTGGCGCACGTCGGGGCGCTGTTCGACGAATTTGGAAGACAGACTCACCGGCAGGTCCGTAGGGATGCTGAGCGAGTCGAGATGAAATTCCGCACCGGTATAATCCGCGGGCAGATCGCCTAAGTATGTCGCCAGCTGATTGCGTTGCTGGGCTAGCGACCTGCGCAGCGCGGGCAGCGTCGCGAGCGTGCCTTGCAAGGTGGCTTGCTGTTGCAGGACGTCCGCGCGAGAGGCGCCGCCGATGGTGACGCGGCGCTGCGTGATATCCAGCTGCTGCTGTTGCGAGCCTGCGATGTCCTCAGTGGCCGCGATCTGCGCCCGCAGAGAAGCCTCGTTGATGGCCGCCGTCACGATATTTGCAGTGAGGGTGAGGTAGCTCGCCTCCAACGCGAATTGTTGGTATTCGGCCTGGGCCTCAAGCGCCTCGACCTGGCGGCGGCTGCCGCCGAATGCATCGAGGGTGTAAGACACATTCACCGAGGCGGACTGCAGGTTGTAGAAATAGGAACTCGGGAATCCGGGAATGCTGCCGAATGCCGCACCCGATGCCTTGTTGCGCTGGCTGTCGAGCTTTCCGGAGACGCTCGGATAGTAGCTGCCGCGTTGCGCCGCCGCGGTTTCATTCGCCTGCCGCAGCGCCGCTTGCGCGGCCTGCAACGTCGGGCTGTTTTTCAGCGCGCGCTCGATGAGGGCATTGAGCTCGGCGGATTGAAACAATGTCCACCATTGCCCAGGAATGTCCATGCCATCGATGAAATGTTGAGCCTGGCCGCCCGGCATGGGCACTGACGCAGTCTCGGGGGCTATCTGGCCGGCAGGCGCGAAGCCCGTGCTGTGCGGCGCCGCCGGCGGTTTGAAGTCCGGCCCGACCGCGCAGGCAGCGAGCAGACCCGCAGTCGCGATGGCAGTAGTAACGGCGACACAGGTGCGAAGCAAATTCATGACTTAGGCGCCCTCACGGGTGGATCGAGCAGTGGGCGATGCGGCGCCGAACAGGAAAATATCAATGACGTGCGTCAGGTGCGGAGTGAAATCGAGTTGAGTGACGGCGTCGGCGCGGCCAAACAACAGACAGTCATGCAGCTCGGCGCAGATCATATGCATGAACAGCGCGGCTGCTCGGTCGGGATCGGTCAAGGTCAGCGAACCGCGTTTGATCTGGCCGCGAAAATAATTAGCGAGCGCGCCTTCCCAGCGCAGCTTGCCGCTGTCGCGCATTTTCACGGCGAGTTCGGGGAAGCGAATCGCTTCGGTGGCCACGATGCGAAACAGTGCCGCGGATTCCGGATCGCGTGCGCGGCTGGTGATGGTGTGGGCAATTGCGGAGAGGGCTTCCTGAGGGTGGAGACGTTCGAGT
>JBDUEQ010000124.1:0-59939 GCA_040002315.1 Gammaproteobacteria bacterium | reverse complement strand
GGCCGCCCGACTGGCGCACGAACTTGCCTTCCGACTCCACGGTGCCGCGGATGGTCTCACGATAGGCTACCTGGGGCTTGCCGACGTTGGCTTCCACCTTGAATTCGCGCTTCATGCGGTCGACGATGATCTCCAGATGCAGCTCGCCCATCCCCGAAATGATGGTCTGGCCGGATTCCTGGTCCGTATGCACGCGAAACGAAGGATCCTCCTTTGCCAAGCGCTGCAGGGCGACCCCCATTTTCTCTTGATCCACCTTGGTCTTGGGCTCAACCGCCACTGAGATGACGGGTTCCGGAAACTCCATCTTTTCCAGGATGATGACCTTGCCGGGATCCGACAGGGTGTCTCCGGTGGTGACATCCTTCAAGCCCACCGCGGCCGCGATATCCCCGGCGCGCACTTCTTTGATCTCCGAACGCTCGCTGGCATGCATTTGCAGCAGGCGGCCGATGCGCTCGTTGCGGTTGCGATTCGGCACGAACACCTGATCGCCTGAATTCAACGTCCCCGAATAGACGCGAAAGAACGTCAGGTTGCCGACGAACGGATCGTTCAAAATCTTGAAGGCGAGAGCCGAGAACGGCGCGTCATCATCCGGCTTGCGCGTCATGGGTTCGCCATGCTCGTCCTGGCCCCTAACGGACGGCACTTCAGTGGGTGAAGGCATGTATTCGACGATGGCATCGAGCACAGCCTGGACGCCCTTGTTCTTGAAAGCCGAACCGCAAGTCACCAGGCACACTTCGTTCTTCAGCGCCCGCGCCCGCAGGCCCTGCTTGATCTCGATGTCGGTCAGCTCACCCGTTTCCAAGTACTTGTTGAGCAGCGTCTCGTTGCCCTCGGCGGCAGCCTCGATCATCTTGGCGCGCCATTCCTCGCACTCTTTGAGCATGCCGGCAGGGATCTCGCGATACTCGAACTTCATGCCCTGGGTTTCTTCGTCCCACCAGATCGACTTCATTTTGACCAGGTCGACCACGCCGACAAAGCCGTCCTCGGCGCCGATGGGTAGTTGAATCGGCACCGGGTTGCCGCGCAGGCGCGTGCGGATCTGCTCAACGCAACGCAGGTAGTTCGCGCCGGCCCGATCCATCTTGTTGACGAAGGCTACGCGCGGCACGCCGTACTTGTTCATCTGTCGCCATACGGTCTCGGACTGCGGCTGCACGCCCGACACGGCGCAATAAACGGCGACGGCCGAATCGAGCACGCGCAGGGAGCGCTCTACTTCGATGGTGAAATCGACATGCCCAGGGGTATCGATGATGTTGATGCGATATTCCGGGAAGCTCTTGTCCATTCCCTTCCAGAAACAGGTGGTCGCGGCGGCGGTAATCGTGATCCCGCGCTCCTGCTCTTGTTCCATGTAGTCCATAACGGCGGCGCCGTCGTGAACCTCGCCGATCTTATGCGACACCCCTGTATAGAACAGAATACGCTCCGTCGCGGTGGTCTTTCCCGCGTCGATATGAGCGGAAATACCGATATTTCGGTAGCGCTCGATGGGCGTAGTGCGTGACATGGTGATTCCTAGAATTCTCAGGCGCTTCGCGCCGGATTCAACGGGATCGCCCTTTCGGCACGCGACCCCTCCAGATAATCTTATATAAGGCCGAGCCGGCGCAATTCCAGCAGGCAATCTGCCTCAGCGCCCCTACCAGCGATAGTGCGCGAACGCCTTGTTGGCCTCGGCCATGCGGTGAGTATCTTCGCGCTTGCGAACCGCGGCGCCGCGGTTTTCGGCGGCCTCCATCAGTTCGGCGGCCAGGCGATGCGCCATGGACTTCTCGCTGCGCGCGGTGGCCGCTTCGATGACCCAGCGCATGGCGAGAGTCTGGCGGCGATTGGCACGCACTTCGACGGGGACCTGGTAAGTCGCGCCACCCACGCGGCGGGACTTAACCTCGACCACGGGCTTGACGTTGTCCAGCGCTTGCTGCAGCACAGCAATGGCCTCGCCGCCGGCACGGCCGCTCTTGTCGCCGATGCGATCGATGGCGCCGTAGACGATCTTCTCGGCTGCGGACTTCTTGCCGCGCTCCATCACCATGTTGATGAATTTGGCCAACATGTCATTGCCGAACTTCGGGTCCGGAAGGATGGTGCGATGGGGGGCTGCTGCTCTGCGGGACATGGCTAAATTACTTCCTGGCCTTTATTTCTTGGGACGCTTGGCGCCGTACTTGGAGCGGCCTTGGCGACGATCGCTGACGCCGGCGCAGTCGAGCGCGCCGCGCACCGTGTGGTACCTAACACCGGGCAGATCCTTGACGCGGCCGCCACGGATCAAAACCACGGAGTGTTCTTGTAAATTGTGGCCTTCACCGCCGATATAGCTCGAGACTTCGTAGCCATTCGTCAGGCGCACCCGGCAGACCTTGCGCAGGGCCGAATTGGGCTTCTTCGGCGTGGTCGTGTATACGCGAGTGCAGACGCCGCGCTTTTGCGGTGAAGAGGCCAGTGCCGGAACCTTGGACTTCCAGGCAGGCTCATTGCGGCCGGTGCGAATTAATTGGGTCGTCGTCGCCATAAATACCTTTAAGGCCGCACCTGCAGAAGGAGCGGCCTGATTGCATGAACCTAAAATTAACGGGCGCTAATGCCCCGTACTTGTGCCCGGAGACAAAGGCCGGCGATTGTAGGAACCGGCCGCGCGAGTGTCAAGGTAAATGCTGCTTCGCAGCACGCATAAATCGGTGTGCCGCGCTTAGAAATCTCCACCAAATCTCCGGCGCTTCTTCCGGGAGCAGTGAAACAAAGATGACGTTCAAAGACGTCGGCGTACTTTCATTGGGTTCGCCCGATCAGTTTGACCATACTATTGCTCGCCCATACTTCGACATTTCCCTCTTTACTGACGTCGTCAATGAAAACCATCATTTTGCTGCTCTGTTCCAATGTGTTCATGACCTTTGCCTGGTATGGGCACCTCAAGTACGGCCACGCCTGGCCGCTGTGGAAGGCCATTCTCGTCTCCTGGCTGATCGCTCTGGTGGAATATTGTCTCGCCGTGCCTGCCAATCGCTGGGGTTTCGGCACATTCACCGGCTTCCAGCTGAAAATCGTTCAAGAGGCGATCACCGTGGCGGTGTTCATCGTCTTCGCCATCACCTTCTTGAAGGAAAAAATGGCGTGGAATTATGCGGTGTCGTTTACTCTGCTGATTGCCGCAGTGGTGGTCGCGTTCGCCTTCAGGCCCGGCGCCGGGGTAAATTAATTCGCCGTCGGATAAACGGCATTCCTCAGCGCAACAACGAAGTCGCCCGCCATGCCTTCGACGGTAGTATTGGTAAGCGCCGCCACCGTCAACTTACGTTGCGGATCCACGTACCAGTGATGACCATAGACGCCGCCCCATTTCCAAGTGCCGGCTGATTGCGGCAGTTGCGCAAGTTTCGGATCCATGAGCACCGCGCCGCCGAAACCGAAGCCCCAGGAAGGAGTCAGTTCCAAGTTGATGCGCAGTTTGCCGATCTGATTGCTCATCATGGCCTGCGCGCTCTGCGGATTGAGGATGGCACCACCACCCTGGCGTATGGTTTCCAGAAAGCTCATGAAATCCGTTGCCGTGCCGGCCATGCCCGCGCCGCCGGAGGCAAAGGAGTTCGGGTCGAGAATGCGTGACGGTGCGAAGCGGGTCAACGCGCCGGGGCCGAGTTGCACGAGATCCGGATCCGCCATGCGCCGCGGTCGAACTCCATCCACATAGGGCGCGGCAAGCCGCCCCAGATCACGCACGGCAAAGGCCGTATCCTTCATGCCGAGCGGTCCCGTTACCAGCGATTCGACGAGTTTGGGCAGGGGCTCGCCGCCAGCTCGCGTCAGGACTCCGCCGAGTACGTCAAGTGCCACGGAGTATCCCCATTCCGTCCCAGGAACGGTCGACAGGGGCACGCTCGCAAGGCGCCTCAATTCTTCGTCCAGCGACAAGCCGGGTTCCGCAAGTCCGTCAGACACACCGGCTCTCTCGTAAGGACCACCGCTCGGCTGAAAAAAGCTGTAGCTCAGTCCTGCGGTGTGCGTCAGCAGGTGCCGCACTGTGATGATTGCGGCACTTCCGTCGGCCATCATCGGGCGGAAATCAGGGAGCCAGCGCGTAACCGGATCATCCAGGTGGAGCCGGCCCCTCTCCACCAGAGCGAGTGCCGCCGTCGTCACGATGGGCTTGGTCAGCGAGGACAGACGAAAGATCGTGTCCTCGCGCATGGACCGCTTTGCCTCGCGATCGGCAAATCCAGCGGCGCGCCGGTAGATGATCGCCCCGTCCCGAGCAATCAACACCACCATCCCGATCAGCCGCCGTGCGGCCAGCGCGTGATCGATGGCGACGTCGACCCGAGCCGACAACGACGAATCGACGTCCGCGGTCCGGTCGAGCGATACTTCAGATGGCTTGATGCTCATGATGGCGATTTTCGGCGAAGGCATTCGCCAACACAAGGAACACGACTACATGCTCACGGTTTTCTCAGCGGATCATCTGCTGCGCAGTCCCCGCACCGAACTGTACGGCGGCGAATTGGTGCGCCCGCATGAATCGCCGGAGCGCGCGCAAATCGTCTTGGAGCGGATCCAAGACCAGCGGCTGGGAGAAGTCATTGCCCCGGCGAAATTCGGCTTAGCGCCGCTGCTGCGCGTCCACGACCCGGAGTTCATAGAATTCTTGCAACAGGCGTGGAACGACTGGGTCACCGCCGGCAATCGCGGCGAAGCCATCCCCGATTGTTGGCCGGCCCGGCGCATGGCGCAGCGCATTCCGAACAGCATCACCGGCAAGTTGGGATACTACGCCATGGCGGGCGAGACCTCGATCAGCCAGGGTACTTGGGAGGCGGCCGCCGCTGCCGCCGATGTAGCGCTGACGGCGGCCTCGCGCATCAAGAGCGGCGTGCGCTCTGCCTTCGCGCTGTGCCGCCCGCCCGGACACCACGCCGCGCGCGATCTGTACGGCGGTTACTGTTTATTGAACAACGCGGCGATCGCGGCGCAGCACCTGCGCGACGGCGGTGCTGCGCGCGTAGCCATCCTCGATGTCGACTTTCATCACGGCAATGGCAGCCAGGACATTTTCTACGATCGCCCCGATGTGCTCTATGTGTCGCTGCACGGCGATCCGGCGCACGCGTTTCCCTATTTTTCCGGTTATGCCGATGAAACCGGCACGGGCGCCGGCGAAGGGTTCACGCTGAATTTTCCGCTGCCGCCGGGCACCGGGTTCGGCGTCTGGCAGGACGCGCTACGAGTTGCGCTCGCGCGGATCGCGCAATTTCGCGCCGATGTGCTGGTAGTGTCGCTCGGCGTCGATACCTTTGCGCAAGATCCCATCAGCTTCTTTCGCCTGCAATCACAAGACTTCTGCGCCTACGGACGAATGATCGGCGACTGCGGGCTGCCCACGCTATTCGTCTTGGAAGGGGGTTATGCCGTCGGTGAAATCGGCATCAACGTGGTCAATGTCCTCTGCGGATTCGAGGCAGCACAAGGCGCACTCGCGCCATAGCGATCCAGGAGATCCTTAGCCTTCCCATCCGGCATACTTGCACCCCCAACCGAAAAGGATCTGCTCATGGAAACCGCGCAATTAGTCCAAGCCGCTGCCAGCATAGTAGGGGCTATGGCAGCCTCACAGTACGGCAAATTCGGCGGAATGGATCCCGCCAAAATTGCCGATATCGCAACGATTGCCGTCAAGATCGCACGGGCGATTGAAATCGAAGCAAATAAGCCCTGACCCATGGCTCTTGGGGCAGACGCGCCGTCGTAAAACGACTCTAGCTGTTCTCGATGGAGGTGAGAAATGAAACAGTTAATGTTGCTGATCGGTCTAGATCAAGGCCAAGCAGGGCGCACAGGGCGGCACGTCCTCCAACGCGCCCAGCGATGATCCGAACTACACCCCGGGTAACGCCGGTGAATCGGGAACCTGGACTCAGATGACGGCTGCCCCGTAAGTCCCCGATGGCAACTATCAAAACGAAATCCAAGCCCACCCGCACCCGCAAGTCGGCGCCCAAGAAACGCTCGCGCGGAAAATTGGCTCCGGGCGGCAAGGCACGAGGACTCGATGCCGTCGAAGTGGCCATCGCCATGGACAGCGCCGAGATCGCGGACGTGGTCTCCTTGGTGCGCAGCGCGGGCGGCGCACTCATCGGCGCGTATCGCGAACCCCTGGGAGGGCGGCCGCTGCTCATTGCCTCGCTGCCGCTCGGCGCTCTGCAGCCCACCCCCTTCCAACGCGATCTATCGCCCACGCACGCGAAACGGCTCGCCGTGAAAATCGATGAGACGGCCGCGTTCCTCGATCCGCTGATCGTGGTGCGCGGTGAGGGCGGCAGATTCTGGACGCCGAACGGCCGGCACCGATTGGCAGCCGGCAAAGTTCTTGGACTAAAGCAGATCACCGTACTGATCTCGCCGGATGAATCGCTGGCCTACCGCATTCTCGCGCTCAACACGGAGAAAGCTCACAACCTGCGCGACCGCAGCCTGGAAGTGATTCGCATGGCCCGCAGCCTGGCGAAACGTCACCCGACGTCCAAGGAAGCGCAATACTCGGCGGAATTCGAGTCGGCCGAACTGCTGACCCTAGGCATTGTGTATGAGAAATCCTCGCGATTTGCCGGCGGCGCCTACAGCTCCTTCCTGAAGAAGGTCGACCGCTTCAGCGAACGCGCGCTTGGCGCAAGTCTGCGTGAGCGCGAGGGCTTTGCATCGCGCCTGCTGGACATCGATGCCCAGGCGAAGCGGGTCATTGCGACGCTGCAAGCCCGCGGTTTCAAGTCGCCCTACCTGCGCAACTATGTGGTGGCCCGCATCAACCCGGTGCGCTTTCATAAAGTGAAGAAAGGCGACACCAAGCCACCCATGCCCATTGCACAGGCGCTGACGCGCATGGCCGCGGCGGTCAAGAATTTCAAAGCCGACTCGGTGTCGAACTCGGACCTTGCCTGGGTGGCGGTGGGTGCGGGAGCGCAAGAATAGTTAATGGAGCGAAGCGGTGATTGAGCGACAAGTAGAAATCGAGACTCATGATGGGCGGATGAACACCTTCATTTGTCATCCCGAACGCGGCGGCCCACATTCCGTGATCGTCTTCTTCATGGACGCACCCGGTATCCGCGAAGAGCTTCGCGATATGGTGCGCCGCTTGGCGACGGTGGGCTACTACGTGATGCTGCCGAACCTCTACTACCGCTCGAACGTCGAGGAGCTCGGGCCCTACATCGGCGAAGTGAACATGGCCACGAGGCAAAAAGCGCTGGCGCTCATGGACACCATCAACATACCCCTCGTCATGCAAGACCTGGACGCCCTTATGGCCTTTTCCGGTAAGCAGGTCGCCGCATCTACAGGAGCCATGGGATGCGTCGGGTATTGCATGAGCGGCCGTTACGCCATCAATGCGGCGGTACGCCACCCCGCACGGGTGCGCACCGCCGCATCGATTTACGGCACCGCCTTGGTCACCGATCAACCCGACAGCCCGCATCTCGCCCCGCAACACACGGATGCCCGGTTGTATTTCGGCTGTGCCGAACACGACCCCTACGCGCCCAAGGAAATGATCGACAAGCTACGAGGCGAGCTCGACGCCAACGGCGGCAATGCGGAGGTGGAAATTTACCCTGGCGCTTCACACGGCTTCGCCTTTCCTCAGCGCCCGATATACGACAAGATTTCTGCAGAACGGCATTGGGAGCGGTTGTTCGAACTGTTCGGCGAGGCATTGGCCGCTCAGCGATAATGATGGCAATGCCGTTTCGATCTCTCTGATCCGCCGCAGCGAACAAGGCAGCGCACTGCCAAAGGGTTGAACCGCTTGCTCTCAATCACTCACCTTCAAAAGCGCTTCCGTGCACGGGTCGCCGTCGACGATCGTCAGCAGTCTATTGCTGACGTCACGTACGCGGCCGGAAAATTGCTTCGAGGCGCTCAGGCGTACCGGGAATGCGCTCGAGGCGCGGGTATCTCAGACCCTCGTGGTAGTCGATGCGCTCGGTCCGATAGCGATCGTCCTTCTTGAACAGCAGCTCGATCGCGTCATGGCTGGATTTCGCCGCCGTGATCGCGGACTTTAGTAGCGCTACGTTGTAGGCACGGCCGTTGACAGCCAACAAGGTAAAGCCGACGGTCAACCCCGCTTTGAAGACCGGACTGTCCCACAGCAAACTCACGATTCGTCCTTGCTCATCGAGGCCGAAACCCAGCGAATAGGAGAAGTCGGCAACCTTCCGGTAGGCTTCTACATCTTTGAAGAAATGTGTGGGCTGCTCAGCGTAGGTTAGCTTCCATCCGGAGCGGGTAATGCCGTCGAGTGGTGCACCCGGACCATGTCCGTCGAGACGTGTCCGCAAGAAGGCCCGCCAATCGTAAGGCTGCACGGAGTTCAACGCGGTCGCGACATCGTCGAACGTATACGTCAACGGTTCGATGCGGCCATCATCGACGCCGAAGAAGGCACGCGCAAAGTCATCCAACGAACGCTTCTCGCCCGACAGTTCGCGAATTTTGGTATCGGCGTCCAGCCATATCAATTCGCCTTCGCTGTAATAGTCTTCAGCGCGCTGCCAGGACACCCAGCCCAAGGGTCCGCGCTGATTGATGATGGGATCGTTGGTGGTGTCTTGCAGCGAGCGCCAGGTGCGCCCAACGCGATGATCGTAGAGTGCGGCTGTCGCGGCCAGGGATTCGCGCATTTGCTCGACGTCGACCAGCTTGGAGCGAGCGCCGAGTACATGTCCCCAGTAGCTAGTGGCGCCTTCGTAGACCCATAACAACGAGTCGCGCATCGGCAGATTGAAATTGGCCGTCAACTGATCGGCCGGTCGCCGGAATTTCCCATCCCAGGAATGGATGAATTCGTGCGACACCAGATTGGAACGCCAGGATTGCTGATTGTCCCATTGCGAGAAATACGAAGTACGTACACCGTTCTCGCCAGACTGATGATGCTCCAACCCAGAAAAACTGAATTCGTCGCTCAATGCCATGAGGAAGTCATAGTGATCGTAGTGATGCGACCCGAATAACTTGTAGGCCTGTTGCACCAAGGCGCGATGCGCGTCGATTTGTTCCGGGCTGGCCTCGAGATCCGCCGCGTGATCGGCCACCATGTCGAGAAATACTGGTACTTTGCTGCCGGGATCGAGCTCGACGCGCTTGAAATACTTGCCTGCGTACAGGGGAGAATCGATCAGTCGTTCGAGATTCACCGGCTTGAATCGCGACTCGCCGCCCCTGTCTTGGACCCATTCGAGTGCACCGGCGAATTTCCAGCTCGGCGGCAGCGTCACCCTCGGTTCGATGGTTATGCCGTGCGCGTAGTAGCCGGCCGGATACAATAGGAGCGACTCCCAGTGGACCGCCAACATCTCGGGCGTGGCCAAAACGGCGCCCTGATTAGCTTCGACCGGCGAGAGGAATTGGAAATCCACGTCCAGGTCGGTGACCCCTTCGGGCACATCGACGTGAAACGCAAACATGTTCAACGTATCGCGCGTCCATTCGATCCGCTGATGATTGCCACTGACGATAAGCCCGGCGAACTGGGCCAGAAGCGCATCCGCGGGCGCATGCGTACCGAGCTTCCATTGCGGATACAGTAGAGTTAAGGTCCCAGGCACCACCGGGATGCGCTCATGGATCCTGAAAATCTTCTGCCCGACATTGGTCGCGTCGACGCTAAGCTCGAGGGTTCCCGGATACGGTTGATCGACGGGCTGGATGACCTCCTGACCACGGGCATCGCAGGCCGCCGCTAAAAGAAGCAGCATTGTCACTAATGGGCGGCAGCGCTCGACGAGCGACGAATTATTGTCTTTCCGGGGCTGCATTTGGCACCTTGGACTACAGTGAATTAAGAAGTGAAATGATGGCTGCTCATTGATGTACGTGTAGGGGCCCGCGTCGGCTGCAACGTAATGCCTGCAAATCTCGCTTAAGCCTGCCGCAACCGCCCCCGGTACACTACGCCCGCGCAGGGATTCGCCCCAAGCCCGTAGCACAACTCCGCGGGCCGCTCGATTCGCCACAGTGCAAGATCCGCGCGCTTGCCGACTTCGAGTGTACCGATCTCGTCCTCTGCGCCCAAGGCGCGCGCGGCCTGGCGCGTGGCGCCGCTCAATGCCTCTTCCGGGGTCAACCCAAACAGAGTGCAGGCCATGTTGAGCGCGAGCAGGATTGATGTGCACGGTGAACTGCCTGGGTTGGAGTCCGTGGCAATCGCAATCCCCACTCCCGCTTCACGAAACAGCGAAACCGGCGGCGGAGTGGTCTGCCGTAGCGTGAAATATGCCGTGGGCAACAGCACCGCGACCGTGCCCGCGGCTGCGAGTGCGGCGACACCGGCGGCGCTCACAAACTCCAGGTGATCCGCGGAGAGTGCTCCCCACTTCGCCGCCAATTCCGCGCCGCCCACGTCGCTCAATTGGCCCACGTGCACATGTGCGCGCAACCCCAGGCGCTTTGCCGATCGCAACAGCTGCTCGGTTTCCACTGTGGTAAACGCGATGTTTTCGCAAAAGGCATCGACCGCATCCACGAGGTGCGCCGCAGCCAGGGATTCCAGCCACGAGCCGCTGACCTGGTCAACGAAGCCTTGGCGATCGGCGGCATATTCCCGCGGCAGCGCATGCAGACCGAGAAATGTCTTTTTGATCGACACCGGTAGCTCCATGCCCAGATCGCGCGCCACTTCCAGCAATCGGCGTTCGGCCGCGAGTTCGAGCCCATAGCCGGACTTGACTTCGATGGTGGTGACGCCCTCGGCCATGATTTGTTTGGCGCGAATAGCAGCGGAGGCATGCAACTCCTGCTGCGTGGCCCCGCGCGTTGCCTTCACGGTCGACTGAATCCCGCCGCCGGCACGCGCAATGTCCTCGTAAGACACGCCGCAAAGGCGCTTCTCGAACTCCTCCACTCGATGGCCGCCATACACCAAGTGAGTATGGCAATCGATCAGTCCCGGCGTCAGCCACAATCCTCGGGCGTCGTGAATGGGGATACCGAGCGAAGCGGCCTCGCGCGCGCCTTCCTCAGCAGCGCCAATCCATGCGATGCGTTCGCCCTTCACCGCGAGAGCGGCGTCTTTGATGGTGCCATAGGCTTCCGCGCCCGCGACCATGGTGGCAATATTTGCGCCGACCCAAATCCGATCCCATTCCCGCGTTGAAGATTTTTGCACTGCCCCTCGCCCACCACTCGTTGTTGGTCGTATGATACGGCAACCGTGGTTGCCTATACAGGTATAGTCAGGATGCGTCTTTATTATTTGCACAAGGTTCTTTTGTCCAAGGGTTGGGCGGCAGGTGCGTTCGTTACCGTCTCCGACGAGGGGTTCATCTCTCAGATCGAAGTCGCGCCCGACCATGGCTCGAAAACAGATTCCGCAGCCGAGGCTATCGACGGCATCGTCGTGCCGGGCATGGCCAACGCCCACAGCCACGCCTTCCAGCGGGCCATGGCCGGAAACACCGAATATCGATTATCTGCGCGCGACAGTTTCTGGAGCTGGCGCAATGCCATGTATGCGCTCGCGAATCGCATCGAGCCTGAGGACTTGCAGATCCTGGCGACTCAACTGTTCGTGGAGATGCTCAAGAGCGGCTACACCTCGGTCGCGGAATTTCATTATTTGCACCGCCAAAAAAACGCAATGGCGTACTCAGGCGCGAACGCGCTATGGGATGCGATCGGCAATGCCGCCTCGAGCGCGGGCATCGGTCTCACCTTTCTACCCGCGCTGTACCAGACCAGCGATTTCGGCGACCAGCCGCTGAAAGCGCAACAGGCGCGATTTGCCTCGGACACGGACGAATTCCTGCGCGCGGTCGAGGATCGGATCGATGGCGAACGGCGCGCGTCCGATCAGCGTGCCGCATCCAAGCTGCAACGCACCGGCGTGGCATTCCACAGCCTGCGCGCGGTGCCGCTGCGGAATATGCAGGACGCGACGCTTCGCCTAAGAGAAATCGACCCGGGCATGCCCATGCATATCCACGTCGCGGAACAACTGCTGGAGGTGAAGGCCTGCGTGCGCGAGACCGGGCGGCGCCCGATCGAACTGCTGCTGGATAACGGATTCCTCACACCGCATTGGTGTCTGGTGCATGCCACCCACGCCACGCCCCATGAACTCAAGGGCATTGCGGACACACAGGCCAGTGTGTGCGTCTCCATTAGCACGGAGGCGAATCTCGGCGACGGCTTGTTCGATACGGCGCGATTCTTCAAGGCCGGTGGGCGGCTGTGCGTAGGCTCCGACAGTCAATCGACGGTAAACCCCAGCGAAGAATTGCGCTGGCTCGAGTATCAGCAGCGCCTGCGCAAGAAGCGCCGCGGCGTGCTCGCCGACAAGGCCGAATCCCATGTGGGGACGCGCCTCTGGGGGGCCGCCGCAAAGCATGGCGCACAGGCCATCGGCCAGCCTGCCGGCGTCATCGAAGTGGGCTGCCGTGCGGACTGGCTGGTGCTCGATGCCGCGCACCCTTCAATGGTGGGCGCGGCGCGGGACACCGAATTGGATCACTTGCTGTTCGCCGGCGGCGACGCGGCCATCCGCGACGTCATGGTCGCCGGCCGCTGGGTCATCAAGGACCGGCGTCACGATGCAGATGAAGACCTGCAGCCGCGGTTTGCAGAACTCATGAAGCGGCTTTGCCGGCCGCCGGCGGGATCCTCTGGTAAATAGGTTGACTGTACCTGTCTATACAGGTTAGATTTAAACTCATGAGCAAGGCCTCCGCGTCGCTGCAACCGCTGTATCTCCAGGTCAAGCGGCACATCCTCGACAATATCGGCTCCGGCAAGTGGAGCACATCCACGCGCGTCCCCTCCGAGAACGACATCGTCAAGTCCTTCGGCGTATCGCGCATGACGGCGAACCGCGCGCTGCGCGAATTGCGCGACGAGGGCGTGCTGGTGCGCATCGCCGGGGTCGGCAGCTTCGTCGCCGACCAGCACGCGCATGCTCATCCACTTGAAATTCGCAGCATTGCCGATGAGATCCGCCGCCGCGGCCATGTGCACCGCGCCGAGATCGTTTCGCTGGAACGCGTTCGCGCAGTAGCCGAACTCGCCGAGGATTTCGGGATTGCGCCGCGCAGCGAATTGTTCTGCTCGGTCATCGTGCACTTCGAAAACGATCGCCCCATCCAGCTTGAAGACCGCTACGTGCTGCCGAGACTCGCGCCGGAGTATCTAAAGGTGGACTTCAATCAAACCACTCCCACCGACTACTTGATCAAAGTCGCACCGCTTCAGGAGGCCGAACACCTGGTGCGCGCCGTCATGCCGGATGAGCGCACGCGCAAGCTTCTGACCATGAAGCGTGAGGAACCGTGCCTGCTGATGATTCGACGCACCTGGACCGCGGGGCAGATCGCCTCCGTGGCCAAGCTGTTTTACCCCGGCACCCGATATGAATTGTCGGGTCGTTTCCGCCCCTAGAGGATGCCACCATGCTCGCTCCCTTGAAACCCAGAATCATTCGCGCCGCCCGCGGCAACACCTTGAGTGCCCGCAGCTGGATGACCGAAGCGCCGCTGCGCATGCTGATGAACAACTTGGACCCCGAAGTCGCGGAGAACCCGGCGGAACTCGTGGTGTACGGTGGCATAGGGCGCGCCGCCCGCGATTGGAATTGCTACGACCGTATCGTCGAAACGCTGAAGACGCTGACCGAAGAGGAAACCCTGTTGGTGCAGTCCGGCAAGCCGGTGGGCGTATTCCCCACGCATGCGGATGCGCCGCGTGTGCTCATCGCCAACTCCAATCTGGTGCCGCACTGGGCCACTTGGGAACATTTCAACGAGCTGGATCGCAAGGGTCTGGCTATGTACGGACAAATGACCGCCGGCTCCTGGGTTTATATCGGCAGTCAGGGAATCGTACAGGGCACCTATGAAACTTTCGCCGAAATGGGCCGGCGCGACTTCGGCGCAAAGCTCAACGGCAAGTGGATACTCACGGCCGGGCTCGGCGGCATGGGCGGCGCACAGCCGCTCGCCGCCACCATGGCGGGATTCAGCATGCTGGCGGTGGAATGCCGTCAAAGCCGCATCGACAAGCGCTTGGAGACCGGTTATGTGGATGCACAGGCGCGCACGCTGGACGAGGCGTTGGCCCTGTTCGAGACGGCCAAGAACAACGCCAAGCCGATTTCGGTGGCGCTGCTCGGCAACGTCGTCGATGTGCTGCACACCTTGCTCGAGCGCGGCATCCGTCCGGACGCGGTGACCGATCAGACGTCCGCGCACGATCCCGTCAACGGCTACCTGCCGCAGGGCTGGACCGTGGAACAATGGGATGAGCGGCGCGTCAGCGATCCCGCCGGCACCACGGCGGCTGCGACTGCGTCCATGGCCAAACATGTGCAATACCTGCTGCGCTTCAAGGCGCTGGGAATGCCGGTATTCGACTATGGCAATAACATCAGACAGGTCGCCTTCGACGCGGGAGTCAAACAGGCCTTCGACGTCCCTGGCTTCGTGCCGGAATACATCCGCCCGCTGTTCTGCCGCGGTGTCGGCCCCTTCCGCTGGGTGGCGCTGTCGGGAGATCCCGAGGACATTTATAAGACCGACGCGAAAGTGAAGGAGTTGATCCCTGACGATCCGCATCTGCATCACTGGCTCGACATGGCTCGCTCGCAGATTCATTTCCAAGGCCTGCCGGCACGCATTTGCTGGGTGGGCCTGGGGCAGCGCCACCGGCTGGGTCTGGCATTCAACGAAATGGTCAAGAGCGGCGAGCTCTCCGCGCCCATCGTGATCGGCCGCGATCACCTCGATTCCGGTTCCGTGGCCAGCCCCAATCGCGAGACCGAGGCAATGAAGGATGGCTCGGATGCGGTCTCCGACTGGCCGCTGCTCAATGCACTGCTGAACACGGCAAGCGGCGCCACCTGGGTCTCGATTCATCACGGCGGCGGCGTCGGCATGGGTTACTCCCAGCACGCCGGCGTGGTCATCGTCTGTGACGGCAGCGAGGCGGCGGGCAAACGCATTCGCAGGGTGCTCTGGAATGATCCGGGCACAGGAGTGATGCGTCACGCCGATGCCGGCTACGACACCGCCATCGCCTGCGCTCGCGAGCAGGGCCTTAACTTGCCGATGATCGACTAGTGGCACACGTTCTGGAGATTCGGGCCGGCGAGCTGACGCTGGCGACGCTGCGACGCATCCACGAGCAACCGGTGGCGCTGCGCCTGTCGGGGCATGACCGTGGCCGCATTGCCGTCGCAAGCTCCCTGGTGGAAAAAATC
Organism: Gammaproteobacteria bacterium; assembly: GCA_040002315.1. Classification (GTDB taxonomy): domain Bacteria; phylum Pseudomonadota; class Gammaproteobacteria; order Steroidobacterales; family Steroidobacteraceae; genus Bog-1198. The sequence goes on along the minus strand of JBDUEQ010000124.1, from coordinate 44,674 downwards.
ATCGCGCTCGGCGATGCCGCATACGGGATCAACACGGGCTTTGGCTTGTTGGCCCAGACGCGCATTCCCACCGAGCAGCTCGAACTGCTGCAGAGCAATCTGCTGCTCTCGCACGCAGCGGGGGTGGGCGATGCGCTGCCGGATGCCGTCGTTCGACTGATTCTCGCACTCAAGATCAACGCGCTGGCGCGCGGGCACTCCGGCATCACCATGGCCGTGATCGACGCCTTGCTCGCGCTGCTGGAACATGAGGTATACCCCGTGATCCCGGCACAGGGCTCGGTGGGTGCTTCCGGAGACTTGGCGCCATTGGCCCATTTGAGCACCGTGCTGCTCGGCATCGGCCAGGTGCGCGCGCGCGGCAAGATACTGTCCGCGGTCGAAGGCATGAAGCTCGCCGGGCTGCAGCCGCTGAAGCTGCGCGCCAAGGAAGGTCTGGCGCTGATCAACGGCACCCAGGTTTCGACGGCTCTGGCCTTGGCGGGGCTGTTCGGCGCCGAAGATGTGTTCGCCGCCGCCGTGGTCGCGGGGGCGATGTCGGTGGATGCGCTGAAGGGCAGCGACTCGCCCTTCGATGCACGCATACATGAAGTGCGCGGACAACCCGGGCAAATCGCCGTGGCGCGCGAGTACCGGGACTTGATTGCCGGCAGCGCCATTCGCGCTTCGCACCTCGACTGCACGCGCGTGCAAGACCCCTATTCCTTCCGCTGTCAGCCGCAGGTCATGGGCGCGTGCCTGGATCTGATTCGCCATTGCAGCACGACGCTGGGAGTGGAGGCTAATGCGGTCACGGACAACCCGCTGCTATTCGTCGAAGCGGGCGACGTGCTGTCCGGCGGAAATTTCCACGCCGAGCCCGTGGCATTCGCGGCCGATACCCTGGCGCTGGCGATTGCGGAGATCGGCAGCCTGGCGGAGAGGCGAGTCGCCGTGTTGGTCGATCCCAAGATGAGCGGCCTGCCCGCATTCTTGGTTGAGAACAGCGGCGTGAATTCCGGATTCATGATCGCGCAAGTCACCGCCGCGGCGCTGGTGTCGGAGAACAAGACCATCGCAGCACCCTGCAGCGTCGACTCGATTCCCACCTCCGCCAATCAGGAGGACCACGTCAGTATGGCGACGCACGGCGCGCGGCGCCTAGGGACCATGGTCGACAATGCGGCGGCCGTCATCGGCATCGAATTGCTGGCTTCTGCGCAGGGCATCGACTTCCATCGTCCCGCGCAATCCTCACCCGCGCTCGAAGGGGTTCACTCCGCCATCCGCAGCGACGTACCCTTCTATGCAGTCGATCGCTATTTCTCACCCGATATTCAGGCGGCGCAAAAATGGGTCAAATCGGGACGCTTCTCACCGCTGGTGAAACGCCTATTGCCGTCGAGGGCAAACGCATCGTGAGTCCACTGTGAGCGCACTGTGAGCGAACCGACTTACGATTACGTGCCGGGAGATGGCCCGCTATTGATCAGCTTTCCGCATTCGGGCACGTTTGTGCCGCCTGACCTCTCGGCGCGCCTCAAAACCGAAGCGCTCGATCTACCGGATACTGATTGGTACGTGCCGCAGCTGTACGATTTTTGTCGCGGCTTGGGTGTTTCCATCATCCGTGCGACGCACACTCGATACGTCGTGGACTTGAACCGTCCGCCCGACGGCGCGCCGCTGTACCCGGGTCAGCGTGAGACCACGGTCTGCCCCACCGAGGCCTTCGATGGCGAAGCCTTGTACGTACCCGGGGCCGGTCCGACGCCCTCGGAAATCGGGGCGCGCCTGCAAAATTATTGGCGTCCCTATCACGACAAGCTTGCCCAAGTGTCGCGGCAACTCGCCGAGCGTCACGGTCGCTGTGTGCTGTGGGATGCCCATTCAATCCAGTCCCGGGTGCCCGGTCTCTTCGAGGGGCGCCTGCCGGATCTCAATGTGGGCACCGCCGACGGCCGCAGCTGTTCTCCCGCTGTGTCGGACCGCATCGTTGCGGCCTTGAGCGCGCAATCGCAATTCTCATTCGTAGTGAACGGCCGCTTCAAAGGCGGTTACATCACCCGTCACTACGGTAATCCTGCCGCGGGAATCGATGCCGTGCAGATGGAAGTCGCCCAATGCGCGTATCTCGTCGAGTCGCGCACCCCGCCATTCGACGCAGTGCGAGCGCAGTCACTCAAGACACTACTTTGCAGCGTGCTCGAAGGCGTCGTCTGACCGGCGGGTTGGAAAAGGACCCTGAATTCGCGATGGAAGGCTTCGACGCAAGCAATATCGACTACCGATTCGTCATGGGAGCAGTCTATTTCTGCAACCGCAGGTAGGCGATGATATCGGCGCGGTCTTGCGCGGTGCCCAGTTGGAAGAACATCTTAGTCCCGGGAACGAGGGCGCTCGGATTGGTCAGCCAACGATCCAACGTTGCTTCATCCCAGGTTAAACCGGAATTCTTCAGGGCTTTGGAATAGGAATAGTCGGCGATGCTTCCCGCAGCGCGACCGACCACCCCGCGATGCCGTGGGCCCAAATCATTCTCATCGATGGAGTGGCACGCCTCGCAGGCTTGATACAAGACATTACCCCGGCCCGCATCGCCTTTTGCGACGTTCTCCATTGCCGCAAGCGCGCCACCGGCGATGCAGAACCCCGCCGCCATTGCGCTGATTGAGAACCCTTTGAATCGACTCGCTTGTTTCATTGGACACCCTGAAAGTTATGACTTTTTTCTGCCGGTTGTCCGGCATCTGCCACTAAGACTCTCGAGACGGTGGTTTTATTCCCCTGCCGGACACAGGCAATCGAACGGCGGCGCCAGCGTAAGTCAGTTATGCTGGTACGAGACAGGAGGCTTGATGTCAGGCGATTCAAAACTCTGGAGACCCATTGTCGTTGCGGCGCTGATCGCCGGCAGCGCGGATCTGATCTATGCGTGCATCCATATCGCCGGCTACTACAAAATGGAGCCGATGCAGATCTTCCAATCGATCGCGAGCGGCGTTCTTGGCCCGGCGGCGAAGGACGGTGGCTGGGGCTCGGCGGGCCTCGGCATCACGCTCGAATTCGTAATGACTCTGATTATGGCGGCGGTCTACGTCGCTGCGGCGATACACATCACGGATTTGCGCAAGTACTGGTGGCTGTTGGGCCCCTGTTACGGCATCGTAGTGATGGTGGTGATGTACACCGTGGTACTGCCGCTTTCCGCGGCGCACGGCAGCGGCGCACTACCGAACGGACCGCGCGGGTCCGACGGCAAGATCACCGACCACCAGATGCTCTACGGCACGATCCTGGTGCACATGTTCATCGTCGGCCTGGTGGTGTCTGCCTGCGCGCGCTTTCTTTGGCCCCAGAAAGCCTTTAGAGACGAGAGCGCAGCAGTCTTGCATTAGTTCAGCGAGCCAGACGCCGCCGCCTGTCGCGATATCTCTCTCGTTCAAAATCTCACCTAGTCGGGCTCCAATGATACACAGTGCCGCCATCGATCAAGTGCTCTTGACCTACAAGGCCCGCATGGAAGAGGAACGGATAAAGGCCTCGAATCTATCTGGAGCTGAGGCGTTCGCCCGGCGCGACGAATTTCTTCTCTCGGTGGGCGAGGACGTGGCAACGCTAATGCAGTCCTTCATCATTGGATTGCGGCCGAAAATCATCGTTGAACTCGGCACGTCTTACGGATATTCGACGGTGTTTCTCGCCGCAGCCGCCCGGCAGGTAGGCGGCAAAGTCTTTACTTACGAAATAGCACCGGCAAAGCAGGCCTATGCGCGGGCGCAAATCGCGGCAGCAGAATTGTCCGATGTGGTGGAATGGCGGCTGGGAGACGCGGTGGGTTTGCTGGCCGATCAGATCGGTCCCGTCGATTTTGTGCTGATGGATCTGTGGAAGGAGCTTTACGTGCCTTGCTTTGACGCGCTCTATCCGAAGCTCGCGGCCAATGGCGTGATCGTGGCCGACAACATGTTATTTCCAGAAATCTACCGCGACGCCGCAGCCGTTTACCGCGCTGCCGTGCGCTTTAAAAAGGACATGCAGGCCGTGTTATTGCCGATGGGTCAGGGAATTGACGTCAGTTGCCGTGTTGCAGAGGTCGGCGGCAGCCGAACTTAATATTGAGGTGACGTGTCATATCGGCACCGCCGCATTGGCGCATGCGAGATCCAATATGAAATTCCCCGCTGCGATCGCCCTCCTCTGCCTTGCGCCCTGCGCAAGCCACGCCGCCGTATTGAATCTTGCCACGTTGAGCTGCAGCAAATACGAAAACGAAGTGCTGCCCGCCGCAGCCGATAGCACGACCGCGGATTCCATCAACACCGTGATGTGGATGTTCGGCTACTCCGTCGCCAAGTCCGGTGCACATGTGATGTACTCGGATGGGCTGGCGCCCTTCGGCTTTGCACTGGACGGCGAGTGCAAGGAGAATCCAGCCGAGAGCCTGTTGGATGCCATGGTCATCGTCAAGCCCGAGACCAAGAACCCGCTGAACCTCACCGCCGTCGAGTGCGCGACGTTCGCCACGCGGCATGTCGCACTCACGCAATCGGATGCGGAGAGTGCGAGTACCATCATGATGTGGCTATTCGGCTTTTCCACCGCAAAATCCGGCAGCCATCTTTTCGATGCGGATTCGCTCGGTTCCTTTCAGGCCGCGTTGCTGGATCATTGTGCAAAACATGCCACCAGCACCCTTTATGACGCGTTAGTTGCCCTTAAGATGGCGGTCAAACCCGCACACGCACCCGCCAAACCTGTCGGAGCCCGCTGACCTCTGAACGCGGCCCGCTGCCGATTGTCCGTAAGCCGCCCTTGAGCGAATTTGAACGCTGCTCCACAGCCTTCCGGGTCTTACATGACTGCGAGCGAGTTCTGGCGCCGCCACAGGATTATGAAATGGGTCGCCGTCTCGGTGATGGCGCTGATCGCCTTGGTGGTGATAATCGCAACGCTGATGGATTGGAATGTGTTGCGGGGGCCCGTGTCGCGGATGATATCGGCGAAGACCGGGCATGCCACGTCCATCGACGGGAATTTATCCGTGCACCTTTGGTCATGGAATCCTACGCTCACGGTCGAGGGCCTCCATATGCAAGGACCGCAGTGGGCCGGCGACGGCCGCATGTTGAATGTGCAAAAGGGCATTGTGCAATTCAGCCTCGGCCGTCTACTGACCGGTCATCTGATGCTGCCGCGTGTCGAGATAGCAGGCGCCGAACTCAATCTACAGCGCGACAGCTCCGGACGATCAAGCTGGGAATCGCCATCCGCCACCCATAAGCGCGCGGCCGCATCGCCGCACCTTCCCGCGATACACCGCCTCATTATTCGCGACACCAAGATTCACGTCGAGGATGGAATCCGCAAACTAATATTCGACGGCACCCTGGCGGCCGACGAACAAGCGCACACGCGGGACGAATCCGCTTTTCAGTTGAACTGCACCGGAACGCTCAATGGCCGGGGATTCAAGTTACAAGCCAACGGCGGACCGCTGATCAACGCAGATACGAACACACCCTATCGTTTCGCCATCCGCGTCAGCGCGGGTGAAATGCTGCTGGACGCGCAGGCCACCATCCCCAAGCCATTCGACTTGGCAGAGTACCAAGCCGCTTTCACGTTGAGTGGCGACAATCTCGCGGATGCCTACTATTTGACCAATCTTGCACTGCCCAATACCTCAAAATACAAAGTCGAAGGCACGCTGAAACATAAAGACGACGAATTCCAGGTGGACGATTTTCGCGGCCAGGTAGGCTCAAGCGACATCGCCGGCGATGTGTCGGTGAGCACGGCCGGGAAACGACCGAAAATGACGGCGAGACTCTTGTCCAAGCGTTTGAATATGGCGGATCTCGCTTCCACGCTGGGAACAGGGGCTAAACTCAAACCCGGTCTCAGCGCCACGCAGGTCGCCGAATTCAAGGCCGAAGGCTATTTGTTCCCGGATGCGGATTTGCAGGTCGATCGGGTCCGCGGCATGGACGCGGATGTTGCCTTCCAGGCGAAATCGGTGATCTCGGGGAAAATTCCTCTGCAGCATGTGAACTTCCATTTGCTGCTGGATGGCGGCGTGTTGCGTCTCGATCCGCTGTCGTTCACCCTGCCGCAAGGCCAATTGGCGGGCAGCGTGAAAATCGACGCATCGAAGGATGTGCCGGAAACCGATATCGACATGGTTCTCGCCAACGTCGATTTGACGCAGTTCAAACCGAAATCGGCACAGGACCCTCCGCTGGAGGGAATCCTGTCGGGTCGCACCAAGCTGCATGGCGCCGGCAGCTCGGTGCACAAGTTTGCATCCAGCGCGGACGGGGTCGTCGCCATGGTGATTCCGCGCGGCCAAATCCGTACGTTGTTTGCCGAACTCACGGGCATCGACGTCGTGCGGGCGTTGGGGCTGTTTTTAGCGAAGGACCAAACGCAGATGGAGCTGCGCTGTGGCGTCGCCAACTTTCAGGCCGAGCAGGGACAATTGACCGTGAAGACGCTGGTGCTCGATACCACGGACGTATTGATTACCGGCAGCGGCAACGCCGATCTGGGTGCCGAGCGGCTCGACCTATCGCTGCAAGGGCATCCTAAAAAAATGCGTCTGGTGCGCCTGCGTTCACCTATTCGCGTGACCGGCAGTCTGTTGAAGCCTCATGTCGGCATCGAACCTGGGAAGGCGCTGCTGCAAGCGGGTACAGGTACGGTGCTGGCAGCGCTGTTGACGCCGGTCGCGGCGATTCTGGCGTTCGTGGATCCGGGCCGCGCGAAGGATGTCAACTGTCCGGACCTGCTCGCGCAGCAATAGTCCCCTCGCAGCGCTGACTTCAGCTGGTGCTTCCCGCCGGCCTCAGCCAGTCCGTCCCTCGATCCAGGTCGTTTGCACGTGTAATTTGTCGTCCAGCAATACGAGGTTCGCGCGGTAACCGGGAGCGATGTGACCGAGTTCGTTCCCCAGTCCGAGAAACTCGGCGGGATATTCGCTGGCCATGCGCGCCGCCGAGGCAATGTCGAGTCCCAGCATGGAGACGGCATTGCGCACCGCCGCCGCCATGTCGAGCGCGGTCCCCGCGAGAGTTCCATTCTCGTCGCGGCAGACGCCGTCGACGACTTGAATGGTACGGCCCTGCAGAACGAAGGTGGTGTGCGATGACCCGACGGTCGGCATGGCGTCGGTGACCAGCATGAATCGATCATGGCGCTTACAGCGCAGCGCCAGCGTGAGCATGATGGGATCGACGTGGTGACCGTCGACGATGATGCCGCACCAGGTACTTTCATCGTACAGCGCAGCGCCGACGATGCCGGGGTCGCGTGGCTTGAGATGGGCCATGGCATTGAACAGGTGGGTGAAGCCTCGCAGACCATGCGCGATCGCCTGCATCGTCTGCGAGAAACTCGCTTCGCTGTGTCCGGCGGAAAGCACGATGCCGCCGGCGGCGAGCTTGTTGATGATTTCCGGAGTGGTCATCTCCGGCGCCAGGGTCAGCACGGTGCGGCCGCCGCGCAGCTCACACAGCAGCGATACCAGGCTGGTGTCGAGCAGGCGCAAATGTTTCACGTCGTGCACGCCGCGGCGCGCTCCGTTGAGAAACGGTCCTTCGATGTGTATGCCGAGGACGCCCGGCATGCCGGCATCGAGCGCGGCTTGCACGGCGGTGATTGCGCGGCCGATGGTGCCGAGATCATCGCTGATCAGCGTGGGCAAGAAGCCGGTAGTTCCGAATTGCCGGTGCGCCGCACCGATGGCGCGGATCGACGCGGGGCTCGGGTCATCGTTGAACAATACGCCGCCGCCGCCGTTCACCTGTACATCGATGAATCCAGGCAGCAACAGCTGCCCCTGAAGATCGACCGTGGCCGCATCCCGGCAACGAGAATCCTGCGGAGCGACCAGCGCTTCGATGCGTCCGTCCGCCAACAGCAACGTCTGCCCGCTTACCAGGCCCTCGCCGGTCAGCAGCCGGCCGTTGACGAGCGCGGTGCGCATTACACCGTTTCCGTGACTTTGATCAAGTGCGCGGGATTATCAGGATCGAAGCCGCGCCGTACGGCGAGCGTGGCGATCAATCGGTAGGCACTTTGCACCAGCAAAATCGGCGCAATCTCAGCGGTGCACGGTATGGTGGGCAATACGATGGCGCCGGCAGCGCGCGCCGCCTCAGCCGCGGGGCCGGCATGCGCCGCGCCGGCACGCGCCGCGCCCGCCATCAGCACCGGCACGCCGCGGCGCGCGAGTTCGATCCCCAATGCCTCCACTCCCGCTCGCGTGCCATCGCGCTGTGCCAGCAGCAGCGCCGGGAATCCCGGCCCGAGCAAGGTGTACGGACCGTGGCGCAGTTCCGCGCTGCTGAACGCCTCGGCGTGCAGGCCGCAGGTTTCCTTGCACTTCAGTGCCGACTCCTGCGCCGCTCCCAGACCCAAACCACGACCCACCACGTAAAGATTCGCGGCCGGCTCGAGAATCGGCACGGCGGCCGACCAATCGAGCGCCCAGCCCGCATCCATCAGTACGGGTAGCGCATCGAGATCCGATGCCAACGCGGCGTCCTCGGTCCAGGCCGCGACCATGCGCAACAACGCGGCCAGGGTGGCGAGATAGGATTTCGTGGCGGCGATGCTGGTCTCGACACCGGCGCGCAGTTCGATCACCAGGTCCGCGGCAGCGATCAGCGGCGCATCGGGACTGTTGCACAGAACAAGGATGACAGCGCCGGCTGCCTTTGCCGCGGCGACCGAGGTCAGCAGGTCGGGACTACGCCCCGACTGGGAAATCGCGATGAACAGGCAACCGCGAAGATCCTGCGAGATCCCGTAGATTGAGCTGATGGAGGGCGCAGCGGAGGCAGTCACCACTCCCGTGCGGGTCTCGATCAAGTACTTGGCGTAGGTGGCGGCATGATCGGAGCTGCCCCGGGCGCAGGTGATCACGGTGCGAGGCGCAAGCCGGCGCAGTTCCGCGCCGATCGCGGCCATGGCAGCGGCATCACCCTGCAACTGCGCGCGCACGGCGTCGGAACTGTGTGCAGCCTCCTGGAACATGCGCGTGCTCTCGACCGTAAGAGCGCGAACTGCACTCATGTCGAGGCGCTCAATTCTGCAACGAAGTCATAGGTGTCGCCGCGGTAGAACGATTGCGAGAACTCGATGGCCCGACCATCGGGCAGCGAGCCCAAGCGTTCGACGAGCAGGCCGGCATCGCCGAGCTTGGCTTTGAGCAGTTCGGCCTGATCGCCGGTGAGCAGCACCGCCCGCAGGCGCTGCAGAGCACGCACTGGCCGTTGCCCGGCGCGCTCCAGCGCCTCGTAAAGCGAGGTGTCGACTGCCTCGAGAGAAGGCAGAGCCGTGGCGACGATAGTCGCGTACTCGAGCGCCATCGGCGCATCGTCGGCATAGCGGATTCGATTGAAGCGGAACACCGGCGTGCCGGGGCTCAAGCGCAGGGCGAGCGCTTCCTCGGGTGTTACCGTCCCGGCCGCACGCTGCAACCACACGCTGCGCGGCGTGCGGCCGCGCGCGCGCATGTCCTCGGAGAAAGAGGTCAGCATGGCGAAGTTCTTGTCGACTCGCGCCGACACAAAATTCCCGGCGCCTTGCCGCCGCACCAACAGACCGTCCGCCACGAGACCGTCGAGCGCCTTGCGCACCGTGATGCGCGACACCGCGAAATCCGTTGCCAGATCGCGTTCCGACGGCAACGCGTCGTCGGGTCCCAGGATTCGGCTGTCGATGGCCTTGCGAAGAGCGCGCTGCAACTCTTGATACAGCGGCAAATTGCCCCGACCGTCGAGCGGGCCCACTGTTTTGGCAAGTGATGTCATCGGTTTAAATCGCGCTTCCGGTATGTTTCAGGCAGCAGAACAATACCAAACAAATACCATTTTTAGAACAACAGCTGGCTATATAATCTCGTATCTAATTAATTTTATTACGAATTTAGCAGAACAGTGGGTGTTTTTATTACGGCACTAGCAGATTCCAGTAATTGGTACTATATTGGGCATCAACTGGTGTGGATCGACCGGCGCCGCGACGGGGCGAGTTTCGCTGCTGTGCCACCGGCCCTTCGACTCTTCGACCGATTTGCGAATGCCGGTGAAAGAATACCTACAACGACAGTGCCTACTTCGAGAACAGAATGTTCAATGCCCGGGTGGCATACACCTATCGGTCGGCGTTCGATAGCGGGCTGGGATCGAAGCTCGGCGTTTACCCTGGATAAGATCGGCACCCTGTCGGCGTCGCTTGGCTACACCATGAACGAGCATTTCTCGATCACCCTCGACGGCATGAACTTGAACGATCCCACGCTCAAGTACTACGCTTTGAACACGATGCAGCCTCGGGCCTTTTACAAGAACGGCTCGCAGTACTATCTGAACTTCCGCTTCAAGTTGTAGGCGCGTCCTCGGCTGATTTACGTCGATCGCGTAGAGTGTGAAGCGTGTGGAATGGCTCGAGAATCGTAAGAGGACCCAGGGCGGCGGCACCGGCCGTCGCCCTTATTTTATCCGTCACGCTGCCGATGGCGGCAGCGGCCGGTGTCATTCCGCAGCCCGCCGAAGTCGTCCCAGCACCCGGTTCGTTCAATGTAGGTCCCGCGACCCTGCTGCGTGTGCAGCGAACCGATCGCGCTGCCGGAGACGCGGCACGCTATCTCAATGAACTGTGGACTCGCACCAATGCTCTGGCCTTGCGCGTCGACGACGGCGACGCAGTGGGCGCCTCTCTGAAGCACGATATGATTGAATTCAAACGCCGCAAGGGCTTCGCGCCCGAGGCCTATAAGGTCAAGGTCACGCCGCAACGGATCACCGTGTCCGCAAGTACCTCGGCGGGACTCACCTACGGCGCCATCACTCTGTGGCAACTGCTGCCCCCGGGCATCGAGGACGGCGCGATCCCGGCGCAAACCATCCGCGACGCGCCGGCCTACCGCTGGCGCGGCCTGATGCTCGATTCCTCGCGGCACTTTCAATCACCGGCCTTCGTTCATTCCATGATCGACTGGATGGCTTGGCACAAGCTCAATGTCCTGCACTGGCATTTGACGGACGATCAGGGCTGGCGGCTGGAGATCCGCAAGTTCCCGCGCCTGACCTCCGTCGGCGCCTGGCGCATCGAACCCAGCGGTGCACGTTACGGCGGCTACTACACCCAGGATGAGGTGCGCGACATCGTGCGCTATGCGGCCACCCGCCATGTGCAGATCGTTCCGGAAATCGATATACCGGGCCATGCGACGGCGGCCATCGCCGCCTATCCCTGGCTGGGCGTGGCGAGCGCGCCGGCGCCTGCTGTATCCGCCAGCTGGGGTGTGCACACCCGACTTCTGAACCTCGACCCGCAAACCTTTCGCTTCCTCGAGGATGTGTTCGCGGAAGTCGTCGAGCTTTTTCCCAGCCCGGTCATTCACATCGGCGGCGATGAAGTGGTCAAGGATGAGTGGAACGCCTCGCCCCAGGTGCAGGCGCGCGCCCGGCAACTGGGTCTTCGCGACCCCGAGGCGCTGCAAAGGTATTTCACGCAGAGAATGAGCGGCTACCTGGCGGCGCGGCACCGCCGGATGGCCGGCTGGGACGAGATTTTGCAGCCTCACTTGAGGCAGGATGCCATCGTCATGTCGTGGCATGGAGTATCCGGAGCGCACACGGCGGCACTGGCCGGCAACGACGCCGTCTTGGCTCCCGACCCCATGCTGTATTTCGACCATCGCCAAAGCACACTTCCGACAGAACCGCCCGGCCGCCTGAGCGTGCTGTCACTCGAGGATGTGTACCGCTTCGAATCGTATGACGCAACGCTCAGCAAGAATCAGCGGCGTCATGTGCTCGGTGTCCAGGCGAATCTGTGGACCGAACACATGCAAACCGAAGCGCGCGTGCAATGGATGGCGCTGCCGCGGGCCGCGGCGCTTGCAGAAATCGCTTGGTCTGCCCCGGAGCAACGCCGCTGGCCGGATTTCCTGGAGCGTCTCGTACCCATGCTCGCCCGCTATCGGGCGTTCGATTTGAACTACGCCGACAGCGTGTTTGCACCGGCTGCGCAGATCTCGCGCGATCCCGCAGGCTTCTCCGTGTCGCTCTCGAATCAAGCGCTCAAGGACGCCGCCGCTGTCGGCGACATTCGCTTCACGCTCGACGGACAGGAACTCTCTGCCCATTCGAGCCGCTATGAAGGGCCATTGAAGCTGCCTTCGGGAACGGAGATTCGCGCCGCGGCATTCGTCGGCACCGAGCAGGTGTCGCGCACCTGGACCCGGCGCCTCGATGCGCGAACGGCACTGCGTCGCGACAGTCACGATCTAGAACAATGCAGCGCCGGCGTCGGGCTCCTGCTCGAACCGATCAGTGGGGCTGCGAATCCTCCGTTGGCGCTCGACATCTTGAACCCGTGTTGGATCGCCCGCGGAGTCGATCTTTCGGACGCCCCGCGCCTGGTTGCCGCGGTCGCCCCACTGCCCTTCAACTTTGAGATCGGCGCGGCCGCGGCGACGATCAGGGTCGGCGATGCGCGCACGGTGGAGGGTGAACTCGAAATTCATGTCGACGGTTGCGACACACCGGCCGCGGCGCTGATGCCGCTCGCGGCCGCCGCGGGAAGTCGAGGCGTCACCACACTCCCGGCGCAGCAACTGCCGCGCGTCCCGGGACGGCATGATGTATGCCTGCGTTTCGCACGCCCGCGGCTCGATCCACAATGGGCGCTCGACTGGATCGAGATCGGAGACTAAGGCGAATGTCGAATCTGCAAATCTTGGCGCCGTTCAATGGCTGGTGCTCCCCGCTGGAAGAGGTGCCCGATGCTGTATTCGCGGGCCGCATGCTCGGCGACGGCCTGGCAATCGACCCCACCAACGGCAGCCTGCTGGCACCCTGCGCCGGAGAGATCATCACACTGCCGGCCAGCGCGCATGCCGTGTCGATCCGCGCCGCCGGCGGCATCGACGTATTGATCCATGTCGGCATCGACACCGTGCAGCTGGGCGGTCGCGGCTTCGAAGCGCGCGCGCAGCCGGGCACGACTGTGCGAGCGGGCGCAGAGTTGCTGCGCTTTGACCTTGATGTGGTGGCGCGCGCTGCCAAGAGTCTCATGAGCCCCATCGTGGTGACGCCGATGGACGGCTTGACTCTGCGCCAGTGTCGCGCAGAAGGGCCGGTGGCGGCCGGCGACTTGCTGTTCGAGGTGACCGGCGTCATCGCCGTTGCTAAGCAGCGTGGACTTGTTAATGGGTCGGGCGCCGATGCGTCGGGCGCCGATGCGTCGGGCGCCGCTCGGCCAGGCGATGCTAAGGCCGCGCAAACTCTGATTATGACCCTGCGTCAGGGATTACATGCACGGCCGGCGGCGCTGCTGGCGCAACGTGCCAGGTCATTCACCGCTCAGACTACGCTCGCCGCCCACGGCCGCACCGCCAATGCGCGCAGCGTGGTTGCCATCATGGCGCTCGGCGTGGGCCAGGGCGAGGAAATATCCATTCAAGCCACCGGCGCCGATGCCGTGCGAGCAGTGGCGGCTATTGTGGCCGCCATTCAAGAAGCACTGCGAATGGAGGCCGTCGCAGCTCACGGCGCGCCGGTGACTGCTGACAGCGTGATCGGGCCGTGCGCCGGCGGGGAGATGGCAATAAACTCGGCGTCGACGTCCTGCCCGGCAGACAGCCCGGTAGCCGGCACGACCCTCGGCCTTCTCAGGGGCGTGATTGCCGTCGCCGGCTTCGCGGTAGGCCGCGCCACTCGGATCGAGCGCCGTGAGATCCCCGTCGTCGAGGCAGGCACGGGCCCGGCACTCGAAAGCGCCGCGTTGGAGCGGGCGCAAGCCGATGTGCGCCTGAGCCTTGGGCGCGTGGCCAAGACCGGCGGCGTCACTCGTCGTGAAATCATCGCCGCGCATCTGGAGTTTCTCGACGATCCGCAGCTGAACGAGACGGCGCAGAATCTCATCGCGGCCGGTAAGAGTGCCGGCTTTGCCTGGCGTACGGCAACGCGCAGCTGCATCGCGTCCCTCGACGCCCTCGATAACTCGCGCCTGCGTGAACGGGGCGACGATCTCCTTGATGTGGAGTCGCATGTGCTGCTCGAGCTGGCAGGCGAGGCACGTCCGGTGACCATTCCACTGCCCGAACGCGCGGTGCTCATCGTCGATGATTTGCTGCCGTCTGAGCTGACCGCGCTCGACCAGAAACGACTGTTGGCGATTTGCTTGGGACGAGGCGGCGTCACCTCGCATGTGGCCATACTGGCGGCCGCGATGGAGATTCCCATGCTCATTGGACTGGGCAACGCCGTCCGCAATGTAGCGAGCGGCAGCACTGTGATCGTCGATGCCGAGGCCGGCACACTGCAGACGGCGCCGACGCCCGCGGCCATCGACACGGCGCACACCAAGGTCGAATCGCGGCTCGCGCGCCGCGCGAAGATGCAAGCCGCGGCGCAGACGGATTGCTACACGCTCGACGGCACGCGAATCGAAGTATTCGCCAACTTGGGGAATGTGCAAGATGCAGCGACCGCCGTCGTCAACGGCGCCGAGGGTTGCGGACTGCTGCGCACGGAATTTCTGTTCCTCGATCGCGAGACGGCGCCCGATGAGGCCGAACAGCTCGCCACCTATCAGGACATCGCCGCGGCACTGGGATCACGACCGTTGATTCTGCGGCTCATGGACGTGGGCGGTGACAAGCCGTTGCGTTACCTGCCGCTGCCCGCGGAGGAGAATCCCGCACTCGGTCTTCGCGGCGTGCGCACCGCCCTCGCGCGTCCCGATCTACTGCGTACCCAGCTGCGCGCCGCATTGCGGGTGCAGCCGAGCGGCAGCGTGCGGCTGCTCATTCCGATGATCACGGATATCGCGGAGGTGCTTGCCGTGCGGGGCATCATCGACGAACTCCGCGCCGAGCTCGGCATTCACCATCCAATCGCGCTGGGTGCCATGATCGAAACTCCGGCTGCGGCGCTGATAGCTCCCGCACTCATCCGTGAAGTCGATTTTCTGTCGATCGGCAGCAACGACCTGACGCAGTACACTCTGGCCATGGATCGGGGTCATCCGCAACTGGCGGCCCGCACCGACGCACTGCATCCGGCCGTGCTGCGGCTGGTAGCCGTGACCGCGAATGCCGGAACCGCTGCCGGCAAAATGGTGGCGGTCTGCGGCAGCGTGGCCGCGGACCGCTACGCGGTACCTTTATTGCTGGGCTTGGGCGCGCGCGAGCTATCGGTGGTGCCCGCGGCCGTGCCCGCGATCAAGCGCCAGATCCGCGCATTGCGCATCGAGGACTGCCATGAGCTCGCGATGAAATGTCTCGATCTGGCATCCGCCGCGGCGGTGCGAGCATTGGTGGAAGAGACGATCGGCCCAGGGGAGAACATGCAATGAGACCTCGCTTCGGAGGACTACAGCAGCTCGGGCGGGCGCTCATGCTGCCCATCGCCGTGTTGCCCATCGCCGGATTGTTGCTGCGCTTGGGCCAGCCCGACCTGCTCGGCTGGCCGGCCATGGCGGCCGCCGGAGACGCGATATTTTCGAATCTCGGACTGCTGTTTGCGGTGGGCGTCGGCGTAGGCCTTGCGCGCGAAAATCATGGAGCGGCCGGACTCGCCGCTCTGGTCGGTTTCCTGGTGACGACGCGCGCGGTCGAGACTTTGCTGGCGGCGCCGCCGGGCAGTCTGGCCAAACTCAGCATCCCGGTGGGCTTGCTCTCCGGCATCATCGCCGGGGTCAGCTATAACCGCTTCAGCAACATCACCCTGCCGAGCTACTTGAGTTTCTTCGGCGGCCGGCGCTTCGTGCCCATCGTCAGCGGACTGGCGGGCTTGGTGCTGGCCGCGGCGGTGGGCTATGCGTGGCCCTACATCGAACGCGGCATGGACGCGACCAGTCAGGCCATTCTCGGAGCGGGGTCGCTCGGCCTGTTCGCCTACGGTGTCTTGAACCGGATCTTGATCGTCACCGGATTGCATCACATCCTCAATAATTTTGCGTGGTTCATCGTCGGCGACTACCACGGCGCCACCGGCGATTTAAAGCGCTTCTTTGCCGGCGACCCGACCGCGGGTGCGTTCATGTCGGGCTTTTTTCCCGTCATGATGTTCGGCTTGCCGGGCGCCTGCCTCGCGATGTATCACACGGCTCGTCCCGAGCGGCGCGCCGCCGTCGCCGGCTTGCTGCTGTCGCTAGGCCTGACCTCGTTCCTGACCGGCGTCACGGAACCGGTCGAATTCACATTCATGTTCTTGGCTCCCGTGCTGTATGCGCTGCATGCCGTCGCCACCGGTCTTGCCATGGTTGTCATGCACCTCGTCGGCGTGCGGCTCGGCTTTAGTTTCTCGGCCGGGCTGTTCGATTATGTACTGAACTTCAGCCATGCACAGCGACCACTGCTGCTACTGCCCATCGGCGCCGCTTATTTTGCGCTGTACTACGGGGTATTTCGCTTTTGCATTCTGCGCCTGAATCTCGCGACGCCCGGCCGCGAGGTCGATGACGCGGCCCTGCCTCTCGCGCCTACGAACAGCGACGCGCGCACGCGGGCCTTCGTGACCGCTCTCGGCGGCGCTGGAAATCTCACGGAAGTGGAGGCATGCACGACGCGCCTGCGCCTGCTCCTCAGGGACAATCAGACGGTGGACGAGGCCATTCTCAAAAGCCTGGGCGCACGCGGCATCCTGCGTTCCTCGACTCAAGGCCTGCAGGTGGTTCTAGGTCCCATCGCCGATCAGGTGGCAGGCGACATCCGCGCATTCCTACGCTCGAGCGCATCTGCAGCAACGGTGATCGACGCACCGGGCTTCATAGCGGCATTGGGCGGGCGCGACAATGTCCTGGAGATCGAGACTGCCGCGGGGCGCCTGCTGATCCGCGCGGCGGCTACCAAATCCGTCGACGAGCCGGCGCTGATGAAGCTCGGCGTCCGCGGGATTGCCCATACTGCCGTCGGCCGCATCCAGCTGCTCGTGACTGGCCCCGTCGAACCCTGGTTCGAACCGCTGCGCCGTCTGCTATGACGGTCATCCGCGCCCTACCCCCGGCCACCCGACGCGCCTGGGGTGACTTTTTCGAACGATATGTGCTCGGTGCGGGCACCGATCAGCTGGAGCATATTTCACCGCAGCGACGCGGTATCCTGGGGACTCTGAGCGCGGAACAGCTCGCCGGTCTGCGTGCGCACCTGGCGAAGAAGTTGACGCGTTAGCAATCCAAGGTGCTTATGTTTAAATTCACCCTTATCGTCCTCGGTACTCTTGGGGCTATCCTCATGTCCTATGCAAGCGTCGGCGCCGACACCCCGTCGCTAGAGGCCATGCTCGCCCGCGACAAGGCGCTCGAACTTCCCACTCCCTATGTACCGCCGCCGGGCAATCCGCTCGAGCATCACGCCGCCGGATTTGCGCAAATCATGTGCTCGGCCGTATTCATTACAGGCCTCGATCCGGAATTCGCCGCCGAGAACGTCGGCTACTTTACGGCGCCCTACGCCGAACGCGCCAAGCTCGGCAAGCCGGTGGTCGATCGCGCCGCAAAGACCGTCAGCGTCTCAGTTCCCGGCGGTGCCGTGCGCATCGCCAAGTATGTCGGCGACCAGGGCTGTGTGACGTTTCCCATCGGAAAGAGCGACCTTGACTTCACGCCGCAGCCGATCAAGTCGGCCCTCCCCGATCCGCTGACTGAAGTCTGGCCGACCGGCGACAAAATGCCGGGAAGTTTCCCGGCAGAGCTCAGTGCCGAGAAGATCAAGCAAGCCATGGACGCCGCGTTCGCTTCGCCGGCCGGGATGACGGCCGCCGTGATCGTGACCTGGCGAGGCCGTATCATCGGCGAGCGCTATGGCCCCGGCATCACCGCGCGCACCCAGCTCGAGGGTTGGTCCATGGGCAAGAGCGTCACAGCAGCGCTCTTCGGAGTGCTCTTGCGTCAGGGCGCTTACGATCTATGGCAGCCGGCTCCCATTCCCGAATGGCAAACGGCGGGCGACCCACGCGCAAAGATCCGCATTGCCGACCTTCTGCGAATGTCGAGCGGCCTACGCATCCGGGCGCCGTATGATCCCGACTATGATCCCGCGGGGAGTTATCCCGACCATCTCTACCTGTATACCGGCAGCATCAATTCCTTCCACTACGCCGCCACCCGACCGCTGCAATGGCCGCCTAATACGGTGGGCCGCTATCGGAATACCGACCCGGTGCTCGTCAACTATCTCATACGTCTCGCGGTCGAGCGGCGCGGCGAGAACTACGCGACATTCCCGCAGCACGCTCTATTCGACCGGATCGGCGTGCGCAGCATGGTGATCGAAACCGACCCCTACGGCAATCTGCTCACCCAAGGTTATGACCTCGCCTGCGCGCGCGACTGGGCACGGCTGGGCAATCTGTACCTGCAAGACGGCATTTGGAATGGCGAGCGCATTCTGCCGCGCGGCTACGTCAAATTCATCAGTACTCTTGCGCCGGCTTGGATTGCGGACGGCAGACCGATTTATGGCGGCTTTTTCTGGATCAATGGCGACGGCGCGCTGCCCGTGCCCAAAGATACCTATTACATGGCGGGCGCGGGTGGCCAGTTCACCCTGATCATCCCGTCGCACGATTTGGTGGTCGTGCGGCTGGGGCATTTCAAAGGGGATGCAGTAGGAACACAGGATTTGAACAAATCGCTCGCGCTGCTGCTCGCAGCCGTCCCCGCTCATCGGTAGATATTAGGGCCATGGGAAAGTCGGGAAATCAAGGAACACACGATCGGGTACCGGGTCGCGTAAGGCTCCATTGAGCGAATCGAAGCCCATGCCGCTGCCGCTCCGCATCCTGTATGTCGAAGACAATGCCATGCTGCGCGAGATCACACTGGAACTGCTGGAGCAGGATCAGCGCCACATCGTAGCATCGGGCACAGCCGAGGACGCGTTGGTGGAATTCAAGCAACAATCCTTCGACATCGTCATCACCGATGTCAGCCTGCCGGCGATGTCGGGGTTGGATCTGGCGCGAAACATTCTCAGCATCGCGCCCACCATGCCCATCATCGTGGCCACAGGTTATGGGCTGGATATGACCCATGGGAAATGGGCCCCCAACGTCCGAGCTATCCTCAAACCATTCGATGGCCCGCAAATCGAGGCGCTCATTGCCGAGTTGTGCGCGGGCTAGTTAGCAGCAGCAGCGCACCGGCAAACGCCACGTATCCCGCGCAGAACTGGGTGGCGACGGGGCGCGGGTGGTACGCGCTTGCCGGCCTAGGCGCCAAGGTTCAACAGTGCCGCGTTGCCGCCGGTTGCTGTGGTATTGACCGTGAGAGTCCGCTCATTCGCGAATCGTGCCAGATAGTGCGGACCGCCCGCCTTGGGCCCGGTACCCGATAGTCCGGTGCCGCCGAACGGTTGCACTCCCACCACGGCGCCGATCATGTTGCGATTGACGTAGGTGTTGCCGATGGAGGTATGTTCGAAGACCTGGCGCCAGAAGGATTCCAAGCGCGTCTGCACTCCCAAAGTCAGGCCGTATTGACTGTCGCGAATGGATTTGAGCACCCCAACGATATCAGACGCGCGATAGCGCACCACGTGCAGTATGGGTCCGAATTCCTCGCGCGTGAGCTGGGCGGCGCTGTTGAGTTCAATGAGATGCGGCGCGAAGAAATTACCGTGCGCGTGTGCAGCCCCGAGACCGCACACCTTGATGATGCGCGCCTCTTTGCGCATGCGTTCTACATGCCGCGCCAGTCCTTCCGCCGCCGTTGCAGTGATCACCGGTCCTAAATCGGTCTTGAAATCCGCCGGGTCGCCGATGACTAGTTCGTCCATCGCGCCGGCAATCATCTTCAGCACTTGATCGGCGATGTCGTCCTGTAGGAACAATAGCCGCAGTGCCGAGCAGCGCTGCCCAGCACTCATGAATGCGGAACTCACCACGTCATCCACCACCTGCTCGGGCAGCGCGGTCGAATCGACGATCATGGCATTCATACCGCCGGTCTCGGCGATCAGGGGCACGATGGCTCCGCCGCGGGCGGCAAGGCTGCGATTGATGGTAAGCGCGGTCGCAGTCGAACCCGTCATCGCCACTCCCGCCAATGCGGCATGCGCAAACGCAATCTCGCCGAACAGTCGCCCAGGCGTCGGCACCAGATGTACCACCTGCGGCGGCACTCCCGCCTCATGCAGCAATTTCACGAAACGCGCTGCGATCAACGGCGTGGGTTCCGCCGGCTTTGCCACCACGGCGTTCCCCGCAGCCAGCGCGGCCGTTGCCTGGCCTGCGAAAATCGCCAGCGGAAAATTCCAGGGGCTGATGCAGGCGAACACGCCGCGGCCGTGCAGCGACAATTCGTTCAACTCGCCGGTGGGCCCTTCCAGACGCCGGGGCGTTGCGAATTGCTGCCGCGTCTGCAGCGCGTAGTAGCGGCAAAAATCCACGGCCTCGCGCACCTCGGCGATGGCGTCGGAGATGGTCTTGCCGGCCTCCCGTACCAAGAGCTCGTGAAAATCGGCGCGACTTGCTTCGAGCAGATCGGATGCCCTGTCCAAGCAGGCCGCGCGCGCCTCGCCGCCTCTCAAGTTCCATTCCGGCTGAGCCGCAGCGCCGGCATCGAAGGCCAGCGAGATTTCTGCAGCCGTTGCATCGCGTGAACTGCCCACTTGGTCGCGCCGATCCGCGGGGTTCACGACCGGATGTGTGGCCCCCGGCAGCACCATTCCATTGACCACGGGACCCGCCAGGGGCTTGGAGCCGCGGCGAGTCGCTAATTCCTTGCGCAACACCTCAACCTCAGGCGGGTTGCCCATATCGACACCACGGGAATTACGGCGCTCCGAATACAGCGAAATGGGCAGGGGCAGCCGCGGATGAGCATAGGACTCCAGGCGCTCGAGTTCCGAAATGGGATCGCGCACGATCTCGGGAACCGGTACCTCTTCATCCATAAAGCGATTCACAAACGAGGTGTTGGCACCGTTCTCCAGCAACCGCCGCACCAGGTACGCCAGCAAATCCTTGTGCTCGCCCACCGGCGCGTAGACGCGCACCCGCGGAAATTTCCCGATCTGCCGCTGCGCCTCGGCGTATAGCAGCCGTCCCATGCCATGCAGGCGCTGGAATTCGTAATCGGCGCCATCGGGCGCCAACTCCAGCACCGAAGCGATGCTATGCGCATTGTGCGTGGCGAACTGCGGATAGATTACATCGGTGTGACTGAACAGCCGGCCGGCACACGCCAGATAGGACACGTCTGTCGTCACCTTGCGCGTAAACACGGGATAGCCGGCGAGACCCCGCTCCTGGGCACGCTTGATTTCCGAATCCCAGTAGGCGCCTTTCACGAGGCGCACCGTCATGCGTCTGCCAAAGTTGCGCGCCGTCGCGGCCACCCAGTCGATGACGCCCAAGGCACGCTTGCCGTAGGCCTGCACCGCTAATCCTAAGCCCGGCCAATGCCGGGTGGCGGGATCCGCGGCCAAGGCTTCGATCACATCCAGCGACAAATCCAACCGATCCGCTTCCTCAGCGTCAATGGTCAACTGTATGCCTAGATTACAGGCGCGACGACACAGCGCCGACACCAAAGGCACCAAGCGCTGCATGACACGGTCGTGCTGCAGCAGCGAGTAGCGCGACTCCAACGCCGACAGTTTGATGGAAATGCTCGAGGCTTCTACAGCGGGACGCCCCGCCGCCGCCGCTCCGATGACATCAATGGCATGTTCGTATGATTTCAGGTAGCGATGGGCATCCTGCTGGGTCCTCGCTCCCTCGCCCAGCATGTCGAATGAGCACAATCCGACATCGGCTTCGCGGGCGCTGCGCGCCAACGCGTCCTCGATGCTGCGGCCTACCACGAACTCGCCGCCGATGATGCGCATGGCGCGGCGCACCGCAAGGCGCACCACGGGTTCGCCGGCCTTGCGGGTGAACTTTCGCATCCAGCCCGTCGTATCGGTTTTGATATTTGGGTCGAGTTCGAGGATACCGCCGGTGAGCATCAATCCCCAGGTCGAGGCATTGACGAACAGCGATTCAGATTTTCCGGCATGCGATGACCAGTCGCCGGTGGCCAGCTTTTCGGCGATCAGCCGATCCGCGGTGGCATCATCGGGAATGCGCAGTAGCGCTTCGGCAATGCACATCAGCGCAATGCCTTCTTGGTTCGACAGTCCGAATTCCTGCAGAAAGGCGTCGAGGAAGGGCCGCTCGTCCCGCCGCGCCCGCGCCCCTTCCACCAACGACATGGCGGTGGCCACGGCGCGATGGCGCGCGCCGCCGGTGAGTTCCAAGGCATGCAGAAGGTGCGTCACTGCCCGGTCTTCCGGCCATTCGCCGTGCTCTCTGAGCGCCTCGCGCAGCTTGCCCAAGTCAGGTTGCGGCGGGTCGTTCAGGTGGGCGGCCATGAAAAGTCCTTACGGAAGAAGGGTCGTCAAGTATCGATAAGAGTGACGCGGAATGCTAGCAGCCTGTCGGTACGGCCGCATACCCGGACGGTTGTGAGGCTTTACGCATCAGGGTGCTCTTGCCGAACAGCGATTCGACCAGGTCGACGGCCAATACCGCTGTTTTATTGCGCACATCCAGCGCAGGGTTCAGCTCCATGATGTCCAACGACGCCATTTGGCCCGTGTCGGCGATCATCTCCATGCACAGTTGGGCTTCGCGATAGGACAGCCCGCCCGCCACGGTGGTACCCACTCCGGGCGCAATCTCGGGGTCGAGGAAATCAACGTCGAAGCTCACATGCAGGTGGGTATCGGCATCCATGTCCTGCAATGCGAGTTCCATGACTTGACGCATGCCCAATTCGTCGATGCTGCGCATGTCGAAGACTTCCAGATCCTGCTCATGCACGAAGCGCCGCTCGCCGGTGTCGACACTGCGAATTCCGATCTGACGTATCCACTGTGGGCGGATGGCAGGGGTCACGCCCCCGATCTGCGTCAGCTCACGCGGACCGAAACCGCACAGACAGGAGACAGGCATCCCATGCAGGCTGCCGCTCGGCGACAGTTCTCGCGTATTGAAGTCGGCATGCGCATCCAGCCACAGCACACGCAAGGATTTGCGCCGGTCGCGGCAATGCCGCGCGATCGCCGAAATGGAGCCAATGCTCAAGGAGTGATCGCCGCCCAGCAGAATCGGCAGCCGCTGCTCGCGCAGCTCCCGATACACCGCATCGTGCACCTCGAGATTCCACGCCGTGACCTGTGCAAGATTGCGGTAGCCGTTGACTTTGATCAGGCCGGGATTTGGCGGGCCGGCGACATTGCCGCAGTCGACCACGTCGAGGCCGCGCTGCACCAGCGCCCCATGCAGGCCGGCAACGCGCAGCGCTTCCGGACCCATGGATGCACCGCGGTCGCTGGCGCCGATATCGGTGGGTGCGCCGATCAGGCTGGCGGTGCGCATCACGCGTACCTCCTGCGGCGCGCGGGCACGCGGTCCTCGGCGAGTCCTGCGAACAAATCCTTCGGATCATCGGGTTCGGGGATGAGATCGATGCGTTGTCCGCCATCGGGCTGCTCGGCATTCAAGCGATGCAAGTACCGCAGCGATGAGAAATCATTGAGTGCAAAGCCCACCGAATCGAAAATGGTGACTTCACGCTCGCTCGAGCGCGCCGGCTGTCGCCCGAGCAGTATGTCCGCGAGCTCGGTGACCACTCCGAAGCCGCCCAGTTGTTGAATCTCGCCCTCGATTCGTGCCTGCGGTTCGAACTCAACCACGATGCGCACATCCTCCGCCCGCAGAATATCCCCGTGCAGCTCGGTCTTGCCCGGACAGTCGCCGCCCACGGCATTCAAATGCATCCCGGGCTCGATCATGTCGGGCGTAAGAATGGTGGCGTTGCACTTGTCCGCGGTCACAGTGGTCACGATGTCGGCGCCACGCACCGCCTCCGCGGTGCTGGCGCAACGCGTAACGGTCAGATCGGAGATCTGCAGCCGCGTCAGATTGCGGAGCAACTTCGCCGTGGCGTTAGGATCCACGTCGTGCAGCCGCAGCTCCCGGATGCCGGCCAGGCGGTGAAAGGCGACGGCCTGAAATTCGCTCTGTGCGCCGTTGCCGATCAGCGCCATCACCCGGCTGGCCGGTCGCGCCATGCGGCTGGCCACCAGCGCGGATATGGCGGCGGTGCGCAGCGCCGTGACGAAGGTCATCTCCGACAGCAGTAGCGGATAGCCGGTGGCGACGTCTGCGAGTACCCCAAAGGCGGTGACGGTGAGCAGTCCCTTGGCCGTGTTCTTCGGATGACCGTTGACGTACTTAAAGGAGTACAACTTGCCATCGCTCGTCGGCATGAGTTCGATGACTCCGCCGGAAGAATGGCTGGCCAATCGCGGCGATTTCTCGAACTCGTCCCAACGCCGATAATCGGCGTCGATCTCCCCTGCCAGTTCCTCGATGAAACGCGCAGGCCCGATTCGGGACACCAATTCGCGCAGGCGCGCGGTGCCGATGTAGTCCACCATGTTTTTTCCCCAATGCAGCCAATACGTAGTTTCAGGCGGCGACGGGCTAAAGAAAAGCTAGAGAACTGATCAAAAAGCACAGGTTTCTGGCACAATAGTCAGTATTAACTGACGTTTTGTACATGCCCAAACCTCCAAGTCACCATGGGAGATAGCCGTGGACTCGACCGATCGCTCCTTGTTGTCCCTGCTGCGCGATAACGCGCGTCTGCCGGTGGCCGCGCTGGCCAAGACTCTGCAGGTCGCGCGTGGCACGGTGCAGAACCGACTGGCGCGCATGGAAAAGGACGGCACCATCGTCGGTTACACCGTCAAGCTCAAGCCACAAGACGAGGATCAACGAATCCGTGCGCTGATGACCGTGGCGGTCGAAGGCAACCGCACGGACGAAGTGTTGCGGGCGCTGCGCGGCGATCCTGCCGTGTACGCTCTGCACACCACCAACGGTCGATGGGACATTGTCGCCGAACTGCGCACGGATAGTCTGGAGGCGGTGGATAAGGTATTGGGACGCATCCGTCAGATCGACGGAATCTCAAACACCGAGACCAGTCTGCTGCTCTCCACTCACAAATTTTAGCGTCGCCACGAACACGGTGATCGCGGATGGATTCGATGAAGGGGTGCCTGACCAAGGCGCTGGTGAAACTGATTTGGTTTGCCGCAGACGACCCACCCCGTGAGACAGTATCGCTAGATCCCAAGGCTCGAGCGTCACGCTCTGTTGCGTGGTGACTGCCAGCGTGATTGAGCCGGAGAGGGGAAACACCAGCGTGGTCTCATTGACAGCAGTGCTCAACTCAAGCGATTCGACCACGTGCTCAACCCGAACGACCGCCCGAGCGGACTTTAGGATCATGAGATTCAAGTCCACGCAGGGACCATCCAGTAGCTCGCAATGAGCGGCAACAGCGCCATCGAACTCAATCAACTCGCCCACCCGCCGCAATGTCTTCTTCATGCCGTCGGCGAAGCGCAATTCGATTCCCTCGCCCTTGAGCAATACCATCTTGCGGTCGTGCGCGGCGAATTGCGAAAACGCGCCGGATGCGTCGATGTGCGCCACACTGACACGCCAATGGAATGGGTCGCCGGTGGCCGGCACGCGGATCGCCTCGTGAGTGATCCCGCCGCCGTTCTTCCAAGGAGTAGCAGTGAAAGAATCCTTGCGGACGATCTTGAGGTCAGGAGTTTGCACTCCAGTATTCTAAGGGAGTCAGCGGCTGCCGCACATCGCGAATGTCGACGGCGCCTGCGGATTGTCGAAATCCTACCTCAGCTTGGAGGCCAGCCACATGGGGATTTCGATTTGGCGCGGGAAGTTTAACAAGACCTCGGGTAACGCTGTGCGGGATCTCGTCGCGCAGCGCGGTCGCATTAATATCGTCGTTGATCTCGAGAGCGTCGATTTCGGGCACACGAAGCCCGACCCGCGTTGCGGGACGCTCACACTACACGGGGTCACGAAGCCCCTGGCACTAAAAATCAATTCTTTCAAATGTATCTATCCCCTATTGGCCTGTAGGTGTTGGCCGATGGCGCGCATACATGTCCGGGGCGCATTATTGCCGCAGGCTAGAAGGAGAATTCAATGAAAATCTTGACCTGTAAAGAACTGGGCGGCAAATGCAATCAGAAGCTATCGGCGGAATCCTGGGGCGAGATGGTAAAAGTCATGACCAAGCACGTCATGGACAAGCATCCGGATGTGGCAAACGAAATGGAACAGATGCACAAGCAAGACCCGCAGAAATGGGGCAAGGAAATGAAGCCTAAGTGGAACGCGGCACCCGAAGTCTGAGCTCGACACTTAGGACGTTCACGAATACCGGCCGGACGCATTTAGACGTGAGGGCCTTTACCCTCGATAGAAGACGGCGTTCAGTCGCGACCTGAGCCGCACTCCCGTTGCGGATGTAGGCATAGCCTTTGGCCTACTTTCTAGAGCCCGACAGTGCGAATGCCGCGCCTTGCGGGTCAACGGCCTGTAAGATCCAATTGCCGCCCGGGACTGGATTCGGGCCGTGCGCAATCTTGCCGCCGCCGTGCGTGACGCGTTTAGCCGCGGCGTCGATATCGTCGACGTTGAAATAATACAGCCAGAATCGCATCGCCTGCGCACCGGGACTGTTGAACATTCCCCCCAACGCGAGCCCACCGATCTTGAATATTTGGTAGGTGCCCATGGGTCCCATGTCGAACGTGTCTCCCTTGAGCCAACCGAACATGTCGGCATAGAACTCGAATGCCTTTGGCCAGTCATTGGTGTGCAACTCATGCCAGGCGACATGCCCGGGCTGGTTGGACACGACGCGCTCACCGCCTGATGCCGGCTTGAATAAATTAAATGGAGCGCCTTGAGGGTCCGTCACCATCGCGAATCGCCCGACGCCAGGTATGTCTACCGGCGGTCCCAAGATATTGCCTCCCAGCCGCTGCACCTTATCGGCGGCGGCGGCGGCGTCCACGACGCCAATATAGCCCAGCCAGCGTGGGTTCATCCCGGCATCGCACGCCTCCTTGGGCAGCGCCATCAAACCGGCAATTTGAGCGTCCCCGACGCGCAGCAAGGTATAGGTCATGCCGGGCATGGGCACATCCTGGGTGTTCCACCCGACCACGTCCGCGTAGAACGCCTTCGCGGCGGCGACGTCAGTGGTCATCAATTCACACCACACGAAGGCGCTTTGTTCGGCCGCCATGACCCATCTCCCATGTACTTGAAGGGTGCTTAGGCTAGCGCATCACATGCGTTTGGGCAGCGTATTTTGGGATGCGTTGGCTTTGCCGACTCACCGTTGCCAGAGCGAAACCATCACGTATATCAACGCGATTATGGTCAAGCCCAAGTGCCCCAAACGAAGGCGCGCCTGCGCCAGCAAGTCATTGGGTTGAGGCTCAGGTTCCGGCATGAAACGTAACAATGCGCACAAAAATAGCATGCGCTAACGATAACGACGCTGCGCCGCAAAAGCGTGATTTAATTCACGATCATCGCGTTTGTGAGTTGCCGAGCAACCGCTTCGCTTCCCACGGCTCGATCGCTTCGACGCCCGCCCATGGTCCAATCTAGTCCAATCTCCGGTAGCCGACTCTGCTGTGTTCGACGCGGATTTGCGGGCGACCGCGTAGTAAAAATTACAAAAGGGCCGCCATTGGCAACAACTGGCAATGTCCTACAGACTTTGGGTTGCCCGGTCTGTCATTGATTGATCGGACCGTGGGGCACAACAATGCGGCGGCTGCTCGCATAAACTATAGAGGTGACAAAAGTGATGAACTGTCGAATTGGTTTGTCGACGCTTATGTGTCTTGCGATCGCTGCCTGCGCATCGTCTGGACCCGTGATGATCGGTCATGCGCGAACCGCCATTGCAGTCGAGCAGGTCGTGGTCTACTCGCACGCGCCCGCGGCGTTCGAGGATATTGCGACGCTCAAAGCGTCGTCGAAAAGCGTGTTCTCACCCGGAGGCCCGGCTCAAATCGATAAAGTGGTCCAGCAACTCAAGGTGCAAGCAGCGCAGCTCGGGGCAAATGGGTTGATCCTGGAGGGATTCTCGGATGCTCAAACCGCATCTTTGGGCACGGGTGTGGGTTCAGAATCCTACTCGCGAAACACCTCGGTGGGAGTCGGCGTCGGCGGATCCTTCGGCATCTTCAAAAAGACCGGTATGGGCCGAGCAATCTACGTTGCTCCGAATTAGCGCATCAAGACATGTGGACGGGGAACATGTTTGAGTCTCACTATGCGGTGAGACTACACTTTCTCTGCGTAGATCAGTCGACCCGAACCGAGCGCCGCCAATACCTCGCCGATGCTTGATTGGGCCAGCGCAAAGCAGCCTTCGCTGCGTCCGAGTACGCGTTGTTCCTTGGCAATTGCCTCACTTACATACCAGGCGCCATGCACGACGATAGCCCTCGAAGCGGCATTGCTGTTGCTCGCGTCGAGACCCTCGAGGCGAATCGAGTGTCCATGTTCGCCGACATAGATGCGATCCGTTCTGAACGCTCCCGCTGACGTCGCATGCGAGCACGGCTCATTTGAGAACCGCTCCAGCCATCCTGTATGGTCAGGATCGGAACCCCGTCCGTGCGCCACCAGGTGTGACCTCACGCTGCCGTCGGCGACATTCAATAAATGAAATCTCGGTGCACTCGAGGGAAGCGAGAAGTCTGCGATGCCGACCGTGTCGCGTTGAGCGATGTTCCCGCGATGCCGCTCCAGTGCATCAAGCGCGCGCCGAACCACGCCGGAGGATATCGGAGAATCAACGTCCCGGCACCAAGAGAACGCAGACGGCAGCGTCGCAAGAGCCACGCCCGAGGCGGCTCTGCCAAGCAATGTACGACGCGAAATTGCCAACACATCACTCCTCGGCAAGCGTGTGCAGCGCCCGCGCCAATTGAATCCTTTGGGATCGATATGGACAGTATGAACCCAATAACCTGCACGGAGTTCAGTTGAGCGGTGTAAATGGGCACCCGATCACACGCTCTGGTGTTGCGCCGCACATTTGTTATGACCGGGAGCTACGCTATCGCTACAGTCTTGGGCCAATCGCCGTCGAAGCGTCGTTAGCAAGGACGATCAGAAGTATGGAAACCATTGGCGGCGACTTACGCCAGATGCAGCGAACCCCCCTGACCGCATCTCACGTTCAGGCGCTGCTCGCTGCCGGCAAAATTACTACGTATCCCGCGGGAACGTTTCTGGCAAGACCCGGCGAGCCGGCGGATCGCTTTGTCTATGTGCAAGAAGGCGAGATAGAAGTGGTCAACCCCTATACGGATAAGCGCCACCTGCCCTCGACGCTCGGCCCCACCCAGTTCATGGGCGAAATCTCCTTTCTGAACGGCGGCGCGTGGTCGATGCCCATGCGCGCAGCAAAGGACACTCGGGTGATCGAGGTGCCGCGGGAAGCGATGCTGACGCTCATGTCTCAGATTCCTGAGATGTCGGACATCATCATCAGCGTATTTTCGGCGCGCCGCCGGCGCCAACTTGACGACCGCGACAGCAGCTTGCGGCTCATCGGCGAAGACGAAGACAGGAACGTGCGTCGGATCGCCGAGTTCGCCAGCCGCAACCGCATCCCCTACACATCTCTAGCGCTCGGAAGCCCCGAGGCGGAGGCCATGGCCCATGCTTGCTCGATCGCACCGTCCACCCCCGCTGTGATTTTCGGACGCGACGTCGTGCTCAAGGATCCCACCCCGGACAAGGTGGCACGCCTGCTCGGCTTGAATCTGGACTTTAAGGACGATGAAACATTCGACGTGCTCATTGTGGGCGGTGGGCCTGCCGGAGTCGCTGCGGGCGTATATGCGGGGGCTGAAGGCCTGCGCGCATTGGTGGTGGAAGACATAGCCGTCGGCGGTCAGGCCGGAACATCCAGCCGTATCGAGAATTATATGGGCTTCCCGACCGGCATTTCCGGCGCGGACCTTGTCTGGCGCGGCGAAGTACAAGCAATGAAATTCGGAACTCGCTTCGCAATGCCGCGTCGGGTAGTGCTCCTGGAGAAGCTCGACGACGAGAGCTTTTGCGCCACGTTCGACAACGGCCAGCATGTCCGTGCCAAAACCGTGGTGGTCGCGACCGGGGTTCAGTACCGCCGGCCGCCGCTCGAGCGGCTTGCTGACTTCGAGGGCGCAGGTGCGTATTACGCCGCGACCGAGATCGAGGCGCGCTACTGCAAGGGAACCGAAGCCGTCATCATCGGCGGCGGTAACTCGGCAGGACAGGCTGCGATGTTTCTCAGCCGCTCAGCGAGCTGCGTGCGCGTATTGGTTCGCGGAATGTCGCTGGCCGCATCGATGTCCAGCTATCTCTCTAACCGTCTCGAAGCCGATCCAAAAATCACCATTCAGTACGGCGCCGAGGTGAGCGAGCTGCATGGCACGGACCATCTTGAATCATTGACCATTCGGGAGGTGAAGAGCGGAACAAGCCGCGACGTCGACACGCGTGCCATGTTCATCATGGTGGGCGCCGCGCCGAATACCGGGTGGCTTTCGGGCCTCGTGAAGTTGGACGGCAAAGGCTTCGTGGTCACGGGTTTCGGCGCGGGAGGGGCGGATTCGCCTTTCGCCACGTCGATGCCGGGTATCTTTGCGGT
Organism: Gammaproteobacteria bacterium; assembly: GCA_040002315.1. Lineage (GTDB taxonomy): Bacteria > Pseudomonadota > Gammaproteobacteria > Steroidobacterales > Steroidobacteraceae > Bog-1198. The sequence continues at coordinate 14,122 of JBDUEQ010000124.1, read as the reverse complement.
CGGCGACGTTCGCGCAGGCTCGGTTAAGCGCGTTGCCTCCTCAGTCGGCGAGGGATCAGTCGTGATCTCCAAAGTCTGGGAGTTTGTGAATCGCTAGCCGACGGACCTGATATCGCGTGACCCTCGTTGCGGACACTCAATCCTTCGGGATTGGCTACCGACGCCTTTGCCCCTGCTCCACGACTCCATGCCTGGAGAAGCCGAGTGCGTCCATGTCCGCCTGCATCTTTCGCTTGTATTCATCCGCCCAGGACGCAGCATCCCGAACGGGCGTCACCACTTTTTTTGATGGTTGAATTCGATTGGAAGGCGCCTTTAGTTTCAAGACGCCGCGGCCTGCCGGTTTAATGTCGCGATCATTCACTTGCTTTATTCCCTGGTCCGCACATTTGAGACCCCGCATCTCTCGGGTCCTCTGCAGGGACTTTTATCATATGTTCCTCGTCGGCGCACGACTGCATGAGACGGACGCTTCTGGGCTCAGCCGATACGGTGGCTCTTTTTGTTCGTGATAGCGGAGCCTTATCAGGATGCAGCGGCGAATGCGTCGGCCGCCGCCGGCCCAGAATTCGAAATGCAATAGGCTTGCGACCAGAGCTGCTCGACCGCGATTCCTCGCCCCTGCACATAGTCCACGCCCAGTCCCTTCAGAGCCGTCAGCGTCAGTTCATTGTCGACCCATTCGGCAACCGTGCGAATGTCCATCGCGCGCGCGACCTTATGCATGGATTCAACCATTGCGTAGGCCACGCGGTCTTTGCAAATATCACGTACGAAGCGCCCGTCGATCTTGAGTATGTCCACCGGCAGTTCACGCAGGTATCCGTAGGACGACATCCCGCTGCCAAAGTCGTCCAAAGCGATTAGACAACCGAGGGCTTGGAGTCGCTTCATGACATTCGCCGCAGTAGAGAGTCTTGATACCGCGGCAGTTTCAGTGAGCTCAAAGCCGACGCTTCCCCGTGGGATCTGATAGTGCTTTAGGCGCTCGCCAACGAAGTCGGCTAATTCTGGATTGTCGAGGGAAGGGCCGGAGAGATTGATCATGCATCGCGGCGCGATAAGCCCTAACCCTATGCGCCGCCTCTGCTCGGCGAGCGCATGATCGATTACCCAGCGGTCAATTTGTGGCATGAGACCGAAGCGCTCGGCTGCAGGAATAAATGCCATCGGCGGCACAATATTGCCCTGCTCGTCGCGCAACCGCAGCAAGATTTCGTGACACGTAGGGGGCGCACCGGCCGGCGCGAGTATCGGTCGGATCTCCTGCGTATAAAGGACGAAGCGATCCTGCTCCAGCGCCGCCTGCAGTCGCGGAATCCACTGCATTTCGCCTCGACGGCTATCGATATCACGGTCATCTACCCGGTAGACGTGTACCCGATTTCGGCCCGTCTCCTTGGCCGCGTAGCAGGCCCGATCCGCAGCGCGCAGTACATCGGTTGCGGTCAGGAGAGAGACATCGCCCTGCACCACTCCGATGCTGGCGTTGACGGCGAAGGTTCGACCTTCGCTTTGAAAACGAAGTGCTTCGATATTTAGCCGTATGCGCTCCGCGATTTGCAGGGCGTCGGCGGGACTGCAGTTCGGGAGCACCAGACCAAACTCGTCGCCCCCCAATCTGGCCAAAAGGTCACCCTCGCGCAGCTGCTCTCGGATAGACCTGCCGACACGACATATCAGCCCATCACCTGCCGCATGACCCCCTGTATCGTTGACAATCTTGAACTGATCAAGATCGATGCACGCGGCGGCATACGCAAGGCCCCCCGACTTACATCGCTTTAGCGTCGCCTGCAACAGTTGCTCGAAGTGAGATCGATTGGCCAGGCCGGTCAAGGCATCGTGCGTCGCTTGGTAGCGAAGCTGATCCGACAGCCGTCGCTCCGGAGTCACGTCGCGCATGACCAGCACCAATCCGACGACTTCCCCGTCGCTGTTTCTGAGCCGCGCGGCTCGCTCGCCTATCGGGGTGCTGGTTCCGTCACGACGAACCATTTCCGATCCGGGGCCCAAGGTCAGCGTTTCATCAGCTCCCGACATAAAGCGCTCGATGGCATCTGGGGATAGAGGCGCCGCTGCACCCGCGGTGCTATCGAGACGAAATATGTCTTGTAGGGGTCGACCGCATGCTTCAGCGCCAGTCAACCCCGTGAAACGTTCAGCCGCGCTGTTCAGAAACAGCACGATACCGCGGCGGTCCGTCGAGATGACTGCGTCTCCGATCGACCGTAGCAACACGGTGGCTCGTTCATGTTCGTCATACGCGACGCGCTCGGTTGCCCGCAGCGCGGCGGCAATCGCATCCGTTCGTCTCAGAATGCGTCGCACTAAGAACCAGCCCCCGGCAAGCAGCAGTGCGGTGCTGACGGCGAGAAAGAGGTGCAGCAATGTCGTGAGCTCGCGCGCGTCGGCGGCGATTGCTTCCGCGAAGCGATGTTCCAATGTCAGGATGCGCCCGTGTATCCCATCAATCTCATTGATCCAACTGACAAGTTCGGCGGCGTCGGGGCCGCCGGCGGCAATTCTTACCTGCATTTGCTTCTTGAGGCTCAAATAGGGTGCGAACGCAAGATCTGCGTCGGCCCACACGCGCATGGGTTCCTGCCAAGCGGGTACCAATCGCATGGTGCGAAACAGCCGGATCATGCTTTCTATGTCCGCAACGGCGTTACCGCCGGCGCGAAAGCCCCGGCGTGCAAGCTCGTAATTCGGAGTTGATTTCAGCAATTCCAATCGCGCGAGGTGATCGCCGGACCAGACCGCGATGGGTTCTTCGAGTTCCGCAAGACGTGCGGCCGTGGGCTGGGCAGAGTATCGGCGCATAGCGGCGTTGGTATCGCTCTCAGCAGCATTCCAAATGCCGTTCCCCGCAACGTAAGCACGCATCGCCGACAGCGCGTAATTGCTGGCAAGCGAAATCAACAACATCAGCAACATGCCGGCGAGGAAGGGCCACACGACGGAAATCACACTGCGAGTTGATTTTGGAACGATGTTCTTCACATAAGAGCTACCAAGCAGCCGAAAGGGGCCTAGCGCACGGCAAAGGCCAGCTTGCGCCTATCTCAAGGCACAGGTGCGACGGAGGTCTCAGGTTTAGCCGCGCCCCTTGCTGCGGTGCGATCGCATAGATGTGATTCGAGTGTCGTGAGTCATCATGGTGAAGGACAGCAACAGATTTGCCGACAGCGGCGGATGGGAAATCGAAAGGAGAAAGTCGCAAATCTGATCGGCGTTGAAGAAGGAGATTGGCGCAACTGATGCTGCCAGTCCGCTCGCAGTGCCAGCGGCGCATGGCCGCTTCCGACGGTATGTTCCCAAACATGCGGCAGCGGCCTCGATTTGCCTGCAAGGCGACAGGTAAAGTCGATCCGCTTCATTGCTGCTCTCTTGTTGTTCGCCAACCAACCTGTTGTGGACGACGGTGGCGCGGCGAAGAGCATTCGTCTGTGCGCTAGCGCACAGGAAGCCGGGCATGACGGCTCCGTGTGCTTCTGTGTTTCCGGCGCGCTTAAAGTCTCTAGCGGACGAGATGCCACTCCGTCTGACGCCCAGCCAGATAGCGCACGCCTTTACCGTCGAACAGCGCGCCCTGCTCCAGCATGATCTGCACGCGTTGCCCGCCCCACTCCGGCAGCGACAATGCGACGTTGCCCTCGATCGCGTACACGGTGTCCCGATGCAGCGGCCAATCGCCCGTCTCCGGTGTCGGTCCCTGGTTGTCCCACATGCCGATCGTCGGTCCCAGGGAGTGCCCAAAGAAGCCGAGCGGATGGCTGTAGGTGCTGCAGGTAAGGCTGGCCGCAGCGCAACCCTTGATCGTCGCCGCGAGAATCTCATTGCCGGAACGCCCTTCCTGGAACGAGCCGGTCAGGATGTCCTGCCAGCGATTGCCGCTGGCGAGGGCAGCCTTGAGACCCTTCGGGACGTCCACTTCATCAGCCTTGAGTACATAGGCCATTTCCTGAGTGTCGGTGCACAGCTTGAGGTAGCAGAATCCCACGTCGTTGTGCAATACATCGCCCGCCTCGATCCGTCCCTCATCCCCACAATGTCCCCCTGAGCTCCCGACCGGGCAAGGCTCGCCGGCCCGCTGACGATCCACCGTCGGCATGAACCACAGGCGCAATCCGAGCGACTCGAAGCGCTCGCGGATATACCACGCGACATCGTCGGTCGTCGTAACACCAGGCGTGATCACCCGGCCGCTGAACGCCTCAGCGATGACACCCCGCGCGATGCTATCAATGTGCGGATACACGGCCTGTTCGGCCGGCGTGCGTGTTTCGATCCAGCGCACGACGAGCGATTCGGCAGACACGAGACGATCGGCGTATCCCGGCGGCAATACCTCGACCAGTCGCTCGTGCAGTGCGTGGGTCAAGCCGTCCGCGGCCGGCCAAGTACGGGAGACATCGATTCCGATCCGCTTGGGATCCCGGCCGGCGATCAGCGCACCCAGCGCTTTCCACTGCGCGTCAAGATCCCCGCCTGCCCACGCCGATTTGTAGGGGCCGCCCAGTGGATACCGATTAACGGCCAAGCGCTCCACCGTACCGTTCGCCGCGCGACTGAACACGAGCATGGTCGTGCGCCGCGCTGCGAAACTCGGCTGCGGCACCAGCGTGAAATACACGGGGTCTTCCGCATATTCACGGTTAACGACGACCCACATGTCCAGTCCCGCTTCGGTCATCAGCGCCGGCAGCAGATGCTCCAAGCGCTCAGTCAGAATGCGATTCTCAGGCTCCACGCGCTCGCGCGAAGGCAGTACCGTATAGTCCACAGCGCTGTCGATTTGCCGCCCCTGCGCGGGCTCCGGTGACGCCGCGAAGGCGGTCGCCGCGAGCAGCAGCGCGCCCATCACCCCACTTCCGTATTGGAACAACACGCGGACATCTCTTGCTGGCAAACAAATCATCATGTTCGAACCCTGTTGACATCGCTGATCGCGGATAACAAGCATAAAGCATATCGCGCAGCTTCCGGAAGGCGCTGGGCTGAGCCGATTAGTGAGGCACTCCCGGCTTCGTGAGGTACATTCACACGATCCACTACCGCGAGCCCGATGCCCTCGCCGACAGCGGGTGTCCTGACGTTCCACGCTTTCTTGGGCTCCCCTTCAATTCATACAGTGTTTGAAATTGCTTACTACTGTATGAAACGGAAATGGCAACGCGAGCGCTTAAACCCTCGCGATGCCGATAAATCCGCGTGTAGTATGGAGCGACATTCGAGCAACCGTAAGCGCCCTCATGAGTGTTCCGACTCCACTGCCGACTGATCGCCTTGCGGCGCAGTTCTACTACCTTGATCACTTTCATACCGCGTTGTCGTGGCTCAAGGAACGCTACGCGGATCTGTTATCGTCCGCCGAAAGCGAATTCATCGCAGAGTTCTTGCGCCTGCCGCGTGCTTCGCAGGCGTTGCTGGTGCGCTTGATCATGCGCCGCGGTCAGCGATTTCGGGCGACGAAGATTAACTATCCAGAGGTAGGGCCTATCGACGCAGCCTTCGGTGCATTGATCGAGCTCCACTGGGTCGACCCGCATCCGTTGCTGTCGATCGATGAGCTCGTAAAGTTGATCACCCGCGCCGAGATCGCGGAGATCTTCACCGAACTGCCGGCGAGCCTCACAAAATCTGAGGTGCACGCGCAATTGCGCGAGACCTATACCGAGGCGCGATCGTTCGAGGAATGGCGCGGCAATGTGAATGAACGAGTGTACTTGGTGGCTATAGCGCCCCTCTGCAACCAACTGCGATTGCTATTCTTCGGTAACTTTCGACAGGAGTGGTCGGAGTTTGTGCTGGCGGATTTAGGTGTCTTCAAATACGAGGCGGTGCCGTTCTCGAAGGACTCTCGAGCCTTCAGCACGCGAAAGGACATCGAGGATTTCTATTCCCTGTACGAGTGCCGGCGACGCCTGCATGAGGAGCAGCCGCTGCAAGAAGTGCTGGCACAGGTGCCAAAAGTTTCTCTGCAACACGAGTGGCTGGAAGGCCGTCGGTCGAAATTGCTGTTTCAGATTGCCCGAAAGCACGAGCGCAGTGGCGATCGGGACGGCGCGCTGACCCTGTACATGGATTGCCGCTATCCTGGCGCCCGCCTGCGTGCCATTCGCAGCCTCGAAGTCGCCGGCCGTCATCGTGAGGCCTTGGAACTCGCAACCCTGGCGCAACGACGCCCGGAAAGCAGCGCAGAGGCGCAAAAGCTCGAGCGCATCGGGAAGCGTCTCGAGCGAAAGGTGGGTGTTCCGGCCACCTTGCGCAGGGTCGTGGCTCGCCCCGAACGGATCGATCTGATCGTGCCGCCGCCCTCCGGGGGAGAATCCGTCGAGCACATCGCGCGTGAGCATTTGGCTGACAGTGATGCGCCGGTGTATTACGTCGAGAATGGCCTGATCAATTCACTGTTTGGGCTGCTCTGCTGGGAGGCGATCTTTGCGCCTGTCAGCGGCGCCTTCTTTCATCCGTTTCAATTCGGGCCCATGGATTTATTCAGCCCGACCTTTCGCGCTCGTCGAGCCCCCGCATTCGAGGCATGCTTCGATGCATTGGAAGCAAACACCTACGCGACGCGCATCAGACACACCTTCAGCATCAAGAAGGGCACGCAGTCGCCGTTCGTCGCGTGGGGTTTGCTCAGTGATGACTTGCTGGACCATGCCCTGATCTGCATTCCGGCCGCCGACCTGCGCGGGTATTTTGAGCGCCTGCTGGACAATTTATCTGAAAATCGCAGTGGACTGCCCGACCTGGTGCAATTCTGGCCAGGTGAACGACGCTATCGCATGATCGAGGTCAAAGGACCGGGTGATCGCCTACAGGACAATCAGCTGCGGTGGATGGAGTTCTGTTCGCATCATCACATCTCGGTGGCCGTCTGCCACGTGCGCTGGGCGGAATCGACGTGAGAATTCCGGTCTCGGTGAAAGCGCTGTGTCATTTCACGGCCAAGAAGGGCGATCTGGATCGACGCTTTACGCCGGCGCCGAGCGCCCAAGAGGGCCTTTGGGGACATGCGCAGGCGGCTGCTCGCCGGGGAGCGCATTACGAAACCGAGTTGGCCTTGAGTACCAGCGAAGCAACCCTCACAGTTCGCGGACGGGCCGACGGCTACGATGCTGCCACACAGCGCATCGACGAATTCAAGACTTTTCGCGGCGACCTTGCGCGCATGAAAGGAAATCACCGTGCTCTGCATTGGGCGCAGCTCAAAACGTACGGCGCACTGCTGTGCCGGCGAGACTCTCTGAGTTACGTCGATCTGGCGCTGGTGTACTTCGACATCGATTCCCAGGAGGAGACGGTCCTGATAGAACGATTCGAGGCCGAAGCTCTCGATTGCCACTTCGCCGAAGCCTGCGCGCAATTCTCGGCCTGGGTCGATCACGAGGCGGCTCATCAAGTCGAACGAAATGCCGCCTTGCTCCACCTTCGATTTCCGCATGCGGATTTTCACGCCGGTCAGCGACTGCTGGCCGAAGCGGTCTACAAAGCAGTTTTGGGCAAACAATGTGTCCTCGCACAGGCGCCTACCGGCATCGGCAAGACGGTGGGTACGCTCTTTCCCATGCTCAAAGCCATGGCGCAGGGGAAGCTCGATAAGATTTTCTATCTCGCTGCGAAGTCCACCGGGCGGCAAACGGCGCTGCAGGCGACGCAGTTGCTTAAAGTCTCGAAGCCCGACTTGACGCTGCGCGTGCTTGAGCTCGTGGCGCGCGAGAAGGCATGCGTGAACCCAGAGCGCTCTTGTCATGGAGAGTCTTGCCCGCTGGCCAAAGGCTTTTACGATCGACTGGCCGGCGCGCGCACCGCCGCGGTCGCCATGGGGCAGATGGATCAATCTGCACTTCGCAGCGTCGCCGCCTCGCACCAGGTCTGCCCGTATTATTTAAGCCAGGAACTGGTGCGCTGGTCGGACGTCGTGATCGGCGACTACAATTATTTTTTCGATACCGGCGGACTCCTCTTCGGCCTTGCAACCGAAAACGAATGGCGCGTGGGCCTGCTGGTAGATGAGGCGCATAACCTGATCGAGCGCGCACGCGCCATGCATACCGTGAGCCTGGTGGAGGCAGACTTTCGCGTTGCCATGAGTCATGCGCCCGCGGCGATCAAGCGCGCCCTGATACAGTTGGCCCGTCGCTGGACGGACCTTTGCGTTTCGCAAGCGGCCGATTATTGCGTGCTTGGCCAATTGCCAGCGCCATTCCTGACCGCCCTGCAACACGCCGTCACGCGCCTCAGTGAGTTTGCCGGCGATCAGATTGAGTTGCTGGGCGAGGAGTTGGAGCGCCTCTATTTTGGCGCGCTGCGCTTCTGTCAATTGGCGGACGAGTTCGCAGATCACTCGATCTTTGATATCACCGGCACCACGATATGCATTCGCAATGTGATTCCCGCACCGTTTCTCAAACGGCGTTTCGCGATCGTCCACGCCGCAATTTTGTTTTCCGGCACTTTAAATCCGCCAAACTTCTATCACGACCTGCTCGGTCTTCCCGACGACACCATTTTCCTCGACGTACCCTCCCCTTTCATGGCTGAACAGCTCTGCGTGCGGATTGTTGGGAGTATCTCGACGCGCTGGAAGCGCCGGCGTGCGTCTTTACTGCCCATTGCGACTCTGGTGGCCGCGCAATACAACGCGCTGCCGGGAAACTATCTGGTCTTCATAAGCAGTTATGATTATCTTCAGGACCTTTCCACAGAATTCTCCCGTCGCCACCCACTGATTCCTACCTGGAGGCAACATCGCTCCATGAGTGAAAGCGATCGTCGCGAGTTCATCGCTCGATTTGCGCTCGATGGCTCGGGGATCGGCTTCGCGGTGTTAGGCGGCGCCTTCGCCGAGGGAATCGATTTGCCCGGCGATCGACTCATCGGTGCATTCATTGCCACCCTCGGCTTGCCGCAGGTCAACGCCGTCAATGAGGCGATTGCCGCTTCTCTGCAGGAGAATTTCGGTGTTGGCCACGAGTACACCTATCTATATCCGGGCCTTCAGAAGGTGGCGCAGGCGGCAGGCCGCGTGATCCGTTCCACTTCCGATCAAGGTACCCTCTACTTGATCGATGAACGCTATTTGCGCCCGGATGTGAGGCAGCATCTGCCGCGATGGTGGAAACCGCAAGAATGGAACGCGGCTCATGTTCAAAACGGCGCCGCAGCGGCGCCGCTCCGGCAAAGGGACTTGCGCCTGCCCAATGCGAACCAATCCGAGAGAGCGCAACCGGCGATACCTGCCATGCTGAAATAAACCATCCCCTGACAGGGTCATCTACAAAACGTGGCTTTTTCCTCTCACCACTTGGAAATCAAATATGCGGTTACTCACCAGGATACTGGCGATTGGAATGACCCTAAACGGAGTTGCCTCAGCAGCCGTGCCCGATGATCCACACGAGGTAACTCCAATAGAAGTCAATTCCAGGGCCCCGGCCTTTACCGCCAAAGAGGTCGACGGACGGAACTTTCACTTCGAGGCCGGTGTGCAGAAACAACCCACGATGATCATTTTCTATCGAGGGGGCTGGTGTCCCTACTGTAACGCCCAGTTGCAAGATCTGCACACGGTAGTACCAAAGATTGCCGCCATGGGATATCAGATACTGTTCCTAAGCACCGACCAGCCCAAGCTCCTCTATTCGAGCCTAAAACAGAAAGTGGACTACCACATTCTGTCCGACTCCATGATGGATGCGGCGCATGCCTTTGGGGTTGCCTTTCACGTTGACGCGGCGACGCTCGAGAAAATGAAATCCTACGGAATTGATCTTGAGGCGACTCAAGGCAGCACCAAACACGAATTACCCGTACCCGCGGTTTTCATCGTAGACAGCGGCGGCGTCATTCGATTTCGCCACTACGATCCTGACTATACGGTGCGACTCGATGCCGCCCATGTACTTACGGCAGCTCAGGGTGTATTGAAGAAGCCCGGCTGACCCCATGTGACAAATATTGGAGGACCGCAATGAAAACAATCACAGACTGGTTAATTGTATGGCCTGAACGAGTCGCAGCGCACTTACAGGCCTTTGCGCCCCTTGTGGCCCGGATAGTGGTGGGCTATGTATTTCTCTTAAGCGGCTGGGGAAAGCTTCACAATCTGCCTGCGATTACGGACAATTTCGTGGGCTGGCACATACCCGCGGCCCATGTTTTAGCGCCTTTCGTTTCTGGAGTCGAATTCTTCGGCGGGTTGTTCCTTCTCTGTGGATTTCTAACCCGAATATCAGCCGGTGCGCTCGGGGTGACGATGGTCGTAGCTATTGCGTCTGCCAAATGGGATCAAGTCGATTCGCTTGAAACCTTGCTGGGCTTCGACGAAACGGAATACTTCGCCCTATTCCTATGGCTTGCGATCGCAGGCCCCGGGGCGCTCTCACTGGATCTTTGGCTTACCCGTAAACCTGCTCTATCGGCCAACCCCTTAACTTAGACTTCCCATAAGCTCGAGCACTTTAAACGATTCGGTGACTCCCGAAATATGCGCCGAAGTCCGACGGCATCCAGGCAAATGCGCCTACAACCCCAGAGTAAGTGCGCGTCCACAATTACCAATAAGCTGTTTAATCCGGTCGACCTAATTGCTGGCTCGATGCAGGTTGGGCAGTAATCTTCTCCCCCAATACATAAGGAATTTTATGAACAATTCTTCTGTTATTTCCTCTGATAAAGTCGAGGGAACGAATGTCTACAACCTCGCCGGAGAAAAGCTCGGCTCGATCGACGATCTCATGATCGATCAGCACTCCGGGCAGGTACGCTACGCCGTAATGGAGTTCGGTGGATTCCTTGGCATGGGTACGGACCGCTATCCGATCCCCTGGTCGATGCTCAAGTACGACGACGCGAGAAGCGGATACATTGTCCCTCTTGACAAGGCGAAGCTAGAAAAGGCGCCGAAGTACACCGACGAGCGCGTCCCGACCTACGACATGGAATACGGCAACCGCGTCAATTCTTACTATGGAACTAAGTATTAAAGCCAACCTGGGCTGCGTGTAGATCACGCAGCCCTTTTATGATCGGCATATGACCCACTAAGGTGCGGCTGCTTTTGCCGCCGCCTTTGCGCGATGCTTATGGTAGCGGGCCTTTGGGGAACCGTTCGACTCGCTCTAGGAGTCGTCCTACAGCAGCGGTAAATGGGATCCACGCTCCGAGCCGTCAGCGCACGAAATCCTATTTGATCTCACCTAGCCGACGCAGCAGCGGCGTAATGGTGAGCCCCTGCACAAACACTGAAAATGCCACCACTGCAAAGGTGATAGTGACGATCGCATCGCGCTGAGGCAGGTCCGCCGGCAAGGCCAAGGCGAGAGCCAGAGCCAAAGCCCCTCGCAGACCGCCCCACACCAGAAGGTGCTGTTGGCGGGCCTCAACTCTTAGAGAACTACCTCCGAACAGGGCGCACAACGGATAGATGGCGGCAGCTCGCCCTAGTGTCACGAGCGCGATGGCGACTAACACCGGTATCCAAAGGCCGGTGAAATGCTGTTGTGCTTCCTGCACACCTATCAAAATGAAAATGAAGGAGTTCGCGAGGAAGGCTGCGTACTCCCAAAAGTTCTCCAGCGCATGACGACCCGCATCGGACACCCCTACTGCAGAGCGATTATTGCCCACTACCAGGCCCGCGGTCATCGCGGCAATGACCCCCGAGCAATGATATCTCTCGGCCAACAGGAAGGAGCCATACGCGACGAGGGTCGTCAGCGTGATCTCAACCAAAGGATCTGCGGTACGGCCCGCCACGAACATCAAGCTTGCCGCTACGATAGCGCCGACCGAAGCGCCTCCCCCGACTGCCAACAGCAAAGTGCCGCTGACCGACAGGGCATCGTGGTGCCCGCCTGCGAGAACGCTCAACACAGCAACGAAGGCCACGGCGGCGGTGCCATCATTCAAAAGACTTTCAGTTTCGATCAGCAAGCGAAGACGCCCTTGAACGTTCGCCTCCTTAAAGGTGGCGATGACCGAAACGGGATCGGTGGCAGCAATCAATATACCAAACACAATCGCGCTGCCTCGGTCCCAGTCAAACGCGTAATGCATGCCCGCCGCGGTGACTGCGGCCGCCAACAGCACACCCACCGTGGCCAGCAGCGTTACCACCGGCAATTCTCGTTTGAACCGCCGCCAGCTGATACATAACGCTGCTTCAAAGACCAACGGAGGCAAGAACACCGAAAAAATCAGGTCCCTGGATAGATGCAATTGCACTTGTACTTGCAAAAAGGAGAGTGCCATACCCGCAAGCACCAGGCCGACCGTGTAGGGCAAGTGCAGACGCCGCGTCAGGATGGCGACCAACGCGGCAACGAACAGCAGAAAGCCCAGTTGTGCGAGACCCGATTCCACTCATATTCCTCCATAAGCGCACAACGACGTACGATAGCGCGGCCCCGCTGAGTTTGAAGTCGTATCCGGCGCGCCAGCACCCATAACCAATATCGTCATGGTATACGATGTTGGCTAGATTCAAAGGTCGGTGGGCCTGGAAGTCTCCGCTGGCGTCGATCTGTTGGCATGTCTGCAGGCGCTGGTGTGCGCTATCCCAGCAGGAGCAGCTTCCCTCGTCGTTGCGAACTTCAATCCTTGGGTAGTGCTCGTCGATGCACATTTCGCCACGTGAAGCGCGAAATCAACCCCTTCCCAACGGTTTGCCTCGGATACAGACGCGGTAGGGAGATCGACGCTATGCAGCCCCCAATGACCGACAGCACGCGTAAGCGTGTCGCTGGAAGGCCAACACGCCGCATTGCGGGTCCACCCGGCGCCATCATGGCAGTTCCAACCATCGACGTGGGGCACGAAGCAGGCGCTTTGTCGGCTCGATTGCGATTTGGCATTTACGCCTCAGCATCGGCAGCGGATGCGGATGCGGATGCGGATGCGAAATTACATCTGGTGCGCGGTGCGCAAGAGCTGCTCTCACTCGTCTGCACGCATCATTCGCTCCGCCGCTGATGGATAACGTTGTATCACTGTTTATCGGCTCATGTACTCCTATCGCTGCCTTACAGTTTTGTAATGGCCCAGATAGATGTCAGACATTCACGTGGCGTTTACTAGGCATCCACCGATGGACGAAGTCGGCGCCGAAGCAACCCACTGACAAGGAAACGACCATGAGCGACACCTCCGACCTCACCACAAACGAGCCAAAGCTCAATCAACTGCGCTTCCGGCCGAATGGGGTCGGAGAACCTCGTGCCACACGTCAACCCATGCGCGTGCCGGTAACGCCGAACTCCGCGAATGATAGCTATCAGGCGCTCCGTGATGCAGTGCGCGAGAATTCTACTTGGATCGACCCGCTGCAGCAGGAACTTGGCCGTGTCATCGTCGGACAGACTATTCTGCTTGACCGACTGTTAGTGGCGCTTCTCACCAATGGTCATGTTTTGCTCGAAGGCGTCCCGGGACTGGCAAAAACGCTTTCGCTGAAAACACTGGCGAGCAGCATCTCTCTGCCCTTTAAACGCTTGCAGTTCACGCCCGATATGCTGCCGGCCGACATCGTCGGCACCATGATTTACAGCCCACAGGACGGAAGGTTTCGGACCAAGCACGGACCAATCTTTAGTAATCTCATCCTGGCTGACGAAATCAATCGAGCGCCCGCCAAAGTGCAAAGCGCGCTGCTCGAAGCCATGCAGGAACGTCAAGTGACCATCGGCGATGAAACATACGCATTGCCCGATCCATTTCTGGTTCTCGCGACGCAGAATCCGCTGGAACATGAGGGTACCTACCCATTGCCAGAGGCGCAAATTGACCGATTCATGATGAAGGTCGTGATCGCATATCCCAATCGCGTCGAGGAACGCATGATCTTGGACTCCATGGCCACGACTGGGCCGCTGCCGCGAGTCAATAGCATCGTGTCGGGCGAGCAAATCCTGAGCGCACGAGAGGTGGTCAATTGCATTCACGTGGACGAGAAGGTACGCGACTACATTGTGAATGTTGTGCTGGCGACTCGACCACCCACGGCACCGGCGCTCGGCCTCAACGGGTACATTCAAGTCGGCGCATCGCCCCGCGCCACCATTAATCTAACGCGAGCCGCGCGTGCGACGGCTTTTCTCAACGGCCGGCA
>JBDUEQ010000123.1:0-10807 GCA_040002315.1 Gammaproteobacteria bacterium | reverse complement strand
CCAGCCGCTCCTTGGTCTCCTTGTCGATTGTCGACGATGGGGTGGGCATAGGCGAGCATGCGGCGCGCGACGGCGGCATGGGCCTCAAGCTCATGGAGTATCGTTCCGCAGTGATCGGCGGCGTCGTGAAGGTAAAACGCTTGTCAACGGGCGGGACGCGGGTACTCAGCGTCAGCCCTCAAGCCGCATCGTGGAAAATCAGTCCCAGCGTGCGGCGTTGACCGCCGTGCACGCGTGCGACGCCGTGGCGGACTTGGACGCGCGCGATGCCGCGCGGACCCTGCACCGGGCGCTCCTTGACCGGTATGACGGCGAATGCGCCACGGATGAGCGGGAGTACCTTGGGTGTGGATTGCCGGCGTGGCCGCTGCTCGACGAGAATCAATTCACCTCCTTGGAAGTCGACGCCGGGACGATCCAGCAGCAATATGGCTTGCAACGGAAAGTGGATTTCACCGTACAGATCCTGGTGCAGACAATTGTAGTCGCCGGGCCCGTAACGCAGCAGCAGCGGAGTGGGGCGGGTTTGGCCGACTGCCGCACAGCGCGCCACCACTGACTCGTGATCCGCGGGCCAGCTGACGGCTCGTCCGAGCCTCGCATCCCAGGCGTTTGCGACCGGCGCGAGCTGCGCGTACAGTGCGCGGCGCAGCGAATGCACGAGATCGGGCAAAGGGCGGGCGAAATATTTGTACTCGCCCCTGCCGAAGCCATGGCGGGCCATGGTGACCGTCGACCGGAACTGGACTTCGTCGCTCAAATAGAGCTGCGCCAGCGCAGCGCAAACTTGCGGATCGATCAGAGATTCGGTCACGATGTAGCCGTCGCTATCGAGCGCGTCGAGTATGCGTTCCGGTCGAAGCGCCGCAATCGCGGCAAGAGGAGCGTAATCGGCGGTAATCATGAGACGGATCGCGCCCGTTCCTGGTCGATCAAGACGCGCTTGCGGGGAATGCCCCAACGATAGCCGCCCATGCCGCCATCTGCGCGCAGCACGCGGTGGCAGGGCACCAGCACCGCGATGCGATTGGCGGCACAGGCCGAGGCCGCGGCGCGTGACGCTCGCGGCGCACCGACGCCGGCGGCGAGTTCTGCATAGCTCAACAGGCTTCCCTCGGGCACTTGCAGCAGGAAGCGCCACACTCGAATCTGGAACGCTGTGCCGCGCAGGTCGAGCGGCAGATCGGGCCGGGGCGCGTTGCCCTCGATATGCGCCTCGAAGGCAGCGATCCAGGCGCTGAGCTCGCTGGAGTCAGCCATCTGCGACGGGCGGTGCGAGGCATTCGGAAATTCCCGCCGCAGCTGTGCAATCAGGGAGGTGCGGCTCGCGCCAAATTGCGCGAAACAGACCCCGCGATCCGTGGCCGCCATCAGCAGCGGTCCCAGCGCCGTGTCGCGTCCGGCGTAGGCGATATTCTCACCCGCGCCGCCGCGGCGATAGGCGGACGGCGTCATGCCGAGGTTGCGCGACGTCTGACCGTAGACCCGACTGGTGGATTCGAAACCGGCATCGGTGATGGCGTCCAATACACGCTTGCCGGATTTTAAGCCGCCTTTCAGTCGACGCATCCGGGCCGCGTCGTGGTATACCTTCGGCGATACGCCGAGCACGGCCTTGAAAGTGCGCTGCAAATGAGCGGGGGACCAGTGAGCTCGCTTGGCGAGATGTGCGAGCTTCAGAGGTTCGCCGGCATTGCGCTCGATATACTCGGCAAGATCCTGAATCAGCCGCGCGATCCGTTGGTGTGCGGCGCTGGAGCGTAGTCGTGGAGGGGCGGTCATGGTGGTCTCCGGTGTTGTTGGAGATACCTTATCGGCACGCAAGGTCGGCCGCACTCCGATTCTTGCGGTAAGAGGATCTGCTCACAGGCTCCCCGGCGGCGCCAACGCCGCCGGGAAGGATTTCCTACGCGATGGTGTACAAGAACTCGACAAAAGATGCCACTGCGCCGTCTATGCCCTTGATCGCTGGATTCCTCGAGTCAATCAAGTAGTACTCATCCGGTGCATGCGCACCCGTGCCGTGCCCCAGGCCGAAACCTCCGGCCGGCAGGTTGAGCGGCGCGCTGGTGAATCGATAGCCAGGCCAAGATCCCGGACTGCGAGGCAGCACCAATGGCGCGGGGCCAAGCTTGGTGAAGGTCGCGAGCACGGCTTTGAAGAATTTGCTGTCAGGGTCGGTTTGCGTGGGATCGTAGCCGCCGGTCATATTGACTTCGATGTCCGCGAAACCGTGCTTTGCCAAATGCGCTTTCAGCTTGGCCAGTGTATCGGCCGCAGTCATGTCGGGAACCAGGCGCATGTCGATCTTGGCCACCGCCTTGTGGGGCAGTACCGTTTTGCCGCCGGGTCCGGTGTAGCCGCCCACCAGTCCTTCGATGTTGATGGTGGGTTGCGAGAACAAGCGCAGTAAAGAGTCCTCCCAGTTCAGGTCGTGCACCCAGTGTTCGACGCCGAATTCACTCTTGATCGTGGCCTCCGGGACAGCCGCCGCATAGGCCGAAACCATCTTCTTTTGGGCGACGGACAGCGGCACGACTTTATCGAAGAACCCTTCGACTGCCGGCGTGTGGCCATCCTTTTCCACCAAGGTGTTGAGCGCCTGCACCAGGTGCCAGGAGGGCGAGTCCACCTGCGCCTCCAAGCTCGAATGA
This sequence comes from Gammaproteobacteria bacterium, assembly GCA_040002315.1. Taxonomy (GTDB): domain Bacteria; phylum Pseudomonadota; class Gammaproteobacteria; order Steroidobacterales; family Steroidobacteraceae; genus Bog-1198. Next base: position 8,153 of record JBDUEQ010000123.1, on the reverse strand, counting down.
ATGTCCTTCTTAGGTCCGCGGCCCCACTTCTCGCCGCTCGAGACAAGTTCGAGCTCGACCACGCCCTTCGCTCCCGCGTCCACTTGTACGCTGCCGTCGAGCCCCTGGCTGGCATCCGGCAGCATCACCCCGACGCAGGATTTCATGTAAGGAAATACCTCAGGGCTATTCACGATTTCGCCGAAGTGCGGTGACGCGATTTCCTCTTCGCCTTCGCACACCAAGACGAGATTGACCGGCAATTTCTTGCCGGTGGTTTTGAACGCCATGAGCGCACTCAAAAAGGAGTTCTGCGGACCCTTCTGATTCACCGCGCCTCGTCCCATGCATACCGTGCCCAAGCCTGCCTTTTCCACCAACCGCCCCTCGAGCGGTGGGGAACTCCATTCCTCGGGGATGAACTGCTTCACGTCGTACATGAAATAGACAGCCACGGTGGTTTTCGCGCCCGAATCTAACCGGCCGAACACACCTGGCTTGCCGGAAGTGGGAATGAGCTTCACGCCGATGAATCCCGCCTGCTCGGCCAGTTTGGCCATATATTCGGCGCCTTGCGGATAGTTGCGGTTCTCTGCGGCAATCGATGGCAGCGCGATCCAATCCTGCAATCGCTTGACGTTTTCCGCGTGCATTTTCGGTACTTGCGCCAAGACCGCCGCCTTGTCGGAGCGCGTGCCGGCGCCCGCGGCGAGCGCAGCCGGTGCAGCGGCCAACACGGCGCCCGCGACCGTGCCCTGTACGAAGTTGCGCCGGCTTAAACCTGGGTCATTTGTATCAGACATCGATTTCCCTCCCTCTTTTATGCAAGCCAAACTCTATTAAAACAGCCAAGCTGTATTCTGAATGAAGACGCGGTGTTGCGCGAAATATTGACGCGCCCTGGCGGCGCAAGGAGGCGCGGATCACCCGGCGGGTTTTGCGCGCGCAGGGCCGCGCCGCAGCAGCGTGAGCGCCAGAATGGCGGATGCGATCATGAGAAACAGGCTGACCGCGTTCAGCACCGGGGTGGCGCCTTCGCGCATGCGCCCATACATCATGACCGTCAGCGGTGTATCTGAGCCGACCAGCATCAGCGTGGTGTTGAAATCTGCGAATGACATGAGAAAGGAAATGGCGCCTGATCCCAACAGTGCCGGCCGCAGATAAGGCAGCGTGATGGTGCGAAACACGGCGGCTTTGGAGGCACCGAGATTCAGCGCCGCTTCCTCCAGTGTGTGGTCGAAGCGCCGCAGGCGGGCACTGATGGTCAAGGTGGCGATGGTGGCGATATACGAGAATTGCCCCAGCACCACCAAGGGCAGCCCGGGTCTTAGGAAATCCAGTTCCAGGCCGAAGGTGTCGTCGGCAAACTCTGCGATGCGGCTGGCAAACGCCAGGATGGAAATACCGAGAATGACTCCGGGGATTACCAGCGGCGCCAGCATCATGATGGAGAGTATCTGCTTACCCGGAAAACGGCCGCGCTCGATCAGAAACGCATTGGTCAATCCGACCAATGCAGACATCGCCGTCACACAGACGGCAACGATGCAGCTGGTCCAGATGCTGCCCAGCAAATCGCTGTCGGCAAAAAGGCCGGTGCGTCCCTTGGCTGCGTTGCCAAGAAACCAGTCGAGAGTGAAGCCATGCCAGGGCGGCGCCGGATAGGGCGCGTCGTTAAAGGCAAACACTGCGACCACGGCGAGCGGCAGAAACAGGAACACGAGAAACGCAACAAGGTATGCCGCCGTGAGGGTACGTAGCCAGATTGGCCGCGGCAGGGACGGAATCAAGTGCGTCTCATCACGTCGCCGAAGCGCTGTCCGCTCAAGCGCAGGCCGACGATGACCAGTGCCGTGGACAGCCCCAACAACAGGAAGCCAAACGCTGCGCCCTGTTCCCAATTGAAGCGGGTAATGAACTGCGTGTAGATCTGTTCCGTGAACCACTGCGAGTTCTTGCCGCCCAGCAGCGTCGGGGTCAGGTAATTGCCCAAGGTCAGCATGAACACCACGATGCAACCCGCCGTGATACCGGGGGCGGCGTGCGGAATGACGATGCTGCGCAGAATCGAGAATCCGCCGGCGCCTAGGTCGTAGGCTGCTTCGATCAACGAATTATCCAGGCTTTCCAGGCTTGACACCAAGGGCACCACCATGAAGAGCAGCGAGGTGTATACCAGGCCCACCATGATGGTCGCGTCCCGGTATAGCAGCTCGACGGGAACGTCTGTCAGCCCGAGTTGCACGAGCAGCGCGGGCAGCACTCCGGATTCTCTGAGCAGAATCATCCATCCCAGAGTGCGCACCGTTTCGCTCACCCAAAAAGGGATGAGACAGATGATGAACAGCAGCGAGCCGGCACGGCCGCGCGCCAACTTGGCGATGATCCAGGCGATGGGAAATGCCAGCAGCAGGGTCATGAACGTGGCGATCACCGACATCACTGCCGTGCGCAGAAATACATGCCAGTAGAGGGGCTCGGTGAAAAAAGTCTTGTACTGCGCGAGACTGGCTGCGTACTGGCGGGGACCGATTCGTTCGCGGAAGGAGAGTACGGCGAGATCGACATGCGGCAGTATGATCAAGGAACCGAGCCAGAGCAGAGCCGGCGCGAGCAACAGGCCGAGCGCGAGCCGCCCGTGCCAACGCCTATCGGCGGCTGCGTTAAGCATCCGTTCCTGCTGCCCCGGCCCGAGCCGCAAAGCACACCGCACGCGAGGAATCGAAGCTGAAGGCGATTTTTTCCTGGGGCCTTAAGTCCGAAAACTGCCCGGTCTGGGGCAAGGCGATCCGAAAATCGCGGCGCGTGCGTTCTTCCTGCAGCAACACCGCCGAATTCGCACCATCGAACAACACGCTTTGCACTTCGCCCGAGTGGTGGGGCTGATCCGGCGGCAAGGTCGCCGCATCGCGCGCAAGAATGGCCACCTCCGGACGCACGAACACTTCTACGGAATCGCCCACGGCGATGCTGCCGCTTTTTAGCGCGCGCACCACCCAGCCATCCGCCGTCGCGACCTCGGCGATTGCGCCATCGGCGCCGGTGATGCGGCCTGCGATGCGGTTGTTCGCGCCGACAAATCCGGCTACGAACGGGGTTTGCGGACGGTAGTACAGATCCTGCGGGGTGCCCAGCTGCTCGAAGCGCCCGCGACTCATCACGCCGACGTGATCGGATAACACCAGCGCTTCGGACTGATCATGAGTGATGTAAACGAAAGTTGTGCCGAAGGCGGCCTGCAATTGCTTGAGCTCGATTTTCATGTGCTCGCGCAGCTTGAGGTCGAGCGCACCCAAGGGCTCGTCCAACAGCAGCAGGGTGGGTTCTAAAACCAGGCTGCGCGCGATGGCCACGCGTTGACGCTGGCCGCCCGACAGCTCGTCGACACGCTTATCCGCGGCGCCGCCCAAGCTCACTCGTTCCAGCATGGCGTTGCTGCGTTTCATTCTTTCGACTTTGGGCATGCCGCGCCGCGCGAGCCCGAAGGCTACGTTTTCACCGACAGACATCATCGGGAACAGCGCCAGCTGTTGAAACACCATGTTCACCGGACGGCGATTCGGCGCCACGTCGCGCATGCTCTTGCCGCCGATGGCGATATCGCCGCTATCCGGGGCAATGAAGCCCGCGATCATGCGCAACAGCGTGGTCTTGCCGCAACCCGAGGGACCCAAGATCGAAAAGAAGCTGCCGCGCTCCACGGAAAACGACAAGGAATCCACCGCTACGTGATCGGCGAAGCGCTTGACCACGGCGTCCGCCACCAAATCAGGTGTGCTCAATTGGCGGCCTTCACACGGTCGAGCACCCGGCCTTCCATTTCTTCGAGACCCGGCGGTATGGCCGGATACCAGTGAATGCTTTTCAGATTGTTATTAGGAAAGGTGGCAGCGAACTGTGCCTTCAGGCGCGGATCGATGAGCGCCTCGGTGTTCTTGGCGGCGGAGAAACTGCCTACCGACTTGATGACTCGTGCGGCGTTCTCCGGGCGCATGGTGAAGTTGATCCACGCGTAGGCCGCGGCATCGTTGCGGCCGCGCGCCGGCAGAGCGAAAGTGTCGAGCCAGCCAAGCGCACCGGAGCGAGGCACGATGAACTGAATGTCCGGATTGTCCCGATTGAGGGTCCATCCGCCGGTATCCCACATCATGGCGGCGATGACTTCGCCGGTGCGAATGCCGTTGAGCAGCTGATCCTTGTTATCATAGAAGAACTTGAAATTGGCCTTGCAGGCGATGAGTGCGGCACCGACCTGGTCCATGAGAGCGCCATAGGCTTTGGTGTCCGCGTAAAGCGCGAATGGGTCCTTGCCGGCGGCGAAGGCAAATGCCATCAGTGTGGGGCGCTTCAGACGAACTGCGGTCTTGCCTTTCAAATCGGCCCGGCACAGGTCGGGATAATCGGCAATTTTGGTACGCTTGGCATTGACCACGAGGCCATCAGTGCCCCAGAGATACGGCAGGCCGTACTGCTTGCCGTCGATGGTGGTGTTCTTGCGCACAATGTCCAAGAATTCGGCTTGAAACTCGTCCAGCTTGATCTTGGTAAGATCGAGCGGCTTATAGATGCCGAATTCTCGCTGCGCGGCCATGATGCGATCCTGGGATGGCTGCGCCAGGTCGAAACCCGCCCCCCCCGTGGCACGAAGCTTGGAGATCATTTCCTCGTTGTTCGACAGGGTGACTTCCACGTCGATGCCGGTTTCTTTTTTGAACGCGGCGATCAGGTCTGCAGGCACGTAATCAGCCCAGCTGATAATGCGCAGTTTCTCGGCTCGGGCGGTGCCGGCCGTGAGGCCTAATGCGAGTACCAGCGAGGCTATCAAGATGCGCTTCATCAATCATCCCCCTTTCGACCCTGCCCGCATCTTACCGAATCTACGCAGCGCAGGCATAATCAATGGATTTCCGAAGGTTCCCGCTTATCTGCAATCATGACACGCAAAAAAACCGCCTTTCTGTTCGACCTTGACGGCACGCTCATCGACAGCGTGTACCAACATGTGCTTGCGTGGAAATCATCGCTGGATCAGGAAGGCATCCCGCTGTCGGTATGGCGCATTCACCGCAAGATCGGCATGAGCGGGGGCCTGTTCACCAACATCCTGTTGCGAGAGACCGGATTCGACAATACGCCGCAGCGCCTGGAAAGACTGCGCGCGCGTCATGCCGAAGCCTATAAGGCGCTCTCGGCCAACGTGCAGCCACTGCCCGGCGCGCGCGAGTTGCTCGACTACCTGACGGATCAAGGCATGCCCTGGGCCATTGCCACGAGCGGGCGCATGGAAACCGCCGGACAGAATCTCGCCGCGCTCGGTGTCGACCCCGCGAAAGTGCCGGTGGTCACCCGCGATCAGGTGAAGTACGCCAAGCCGGATCCCGATTTATTCCTCACCGCGGCAGAGCGCCTCGGGGTCGACATTCGTGACTCGCTGGTGCTTGGTGACAGCATCTGGGACATGATTGCCGCGCAGCGCGCGCGCGGGCTCGGCGTAGGGCTTTTGTCCGGCGGCTACGGCGAGGAGGAACTGGCGCGCGCCGGCGCGTTTCGCGTCTATGAAGATCCGGCGGATCTGCTCAAGCACATCGACGAGGTGGCGGCACGTGCCTGAAGAGAAATCAAGGCACCACGGTGGTAAATAAATAGACCACGAACACGGTGAGCAGCACCACCCCGTGAAGAATGATGGCGCGTCCGGTGCGCAGCACCAGCGCCGCGACGAACAGCGATAGCATCAGCCGTCGAGACCGAAGCTTTGCTCGCGATGCTTGGCGCCGCCCAAGAGCAGGCGCAGGCCGATGATGCCATTCAATATAATCATCACCGCCGCGAATACACTACCGGCGAGCGCCGTGGCAATCAGCGCCACCATGAATCCGCCAAGCCCTAACCCGGACGCAAGGAGTACCGTGCCCGCAATGAGCGGGGCCGCGATCGTCCAAATCGGAATTTGCGCACTTGATTTCACTAGGTTCGGGTATTCTCGCGGTTATTGTTCAAAAATCGTATTGGGGGAGTTGAAAATCATGGGACTGCGACACTTGAGTGTTTTTCTGGCGGCCGGGGCATTCTGCATGAGTCTCGCATCCATCGGCATCGGCGCCGAATCGAAATCCTCCACCGCTACGGCCGCCGCGGCTGCGCCCTCGGACGCGGTACGGGCAGAGGCCCGCGACATTTTTGCCAAAGTCATCGCCATCGAGAGCTCCATCGGCAAGGGCAAGGTGCCGCTTGTGGCCAAGTATCTGGCGGAACGCTTCAAGGCCGGCGGATTCCCCGACGCCGACATACATATCCTGCCGCTGGGCGAGACCGCCTCCCTGGTTGTGCGCTACCGCGGCAACGGCACCGGCGGAAAGCCGATCGCGCTCATCGCTCATATGGACGTGGTCACGGCCAAGCGCAGCGACTGGCAGCGCGATCCGTATCGCCTGGTCGAAGAGAAAGGTCTTTTTTATGGCCGCGGCACATCGGACGTCAAACAGGAAGTGGCGCTGCTGACCGCGACGTTCCTGCGTCTCAAGGCCGAGGGTTTCGTGCCGACGCGAGATCTCATCATTGCCTTCAGCGGCGATGAGGAAACCGAGCAGGCAACGGCAAGGGATATAGTCACCAAACATCGGGATCTGATGGACGCCGAGTTTGCTCTCAACGGCGATGGCGGCGGCGGGGTATTAAGCGAGGGCACGGCCAAAGCGCTGATTTTCTATGTCCAAGGCGCTGAGAAAAGCTCGGCCCAATATCTAGTCACCACGCACAATCCAGGCGGCCACAGTTCACAGCCGCGTGCCGACAACGCCATCTACGAACTCGCGGATGCGCTCAAGGCCGTGCAAGGCTACCAATTTCCGGTGAAGTGGAACGAATGGACCATCGGCGATTTCAAGGCAGCCAGCCTCGTCACCAAGGGACCAATCGGTGAAGCGATGGCGAAGTTTGCCGCCGACCCGGGCAACGCCGCCGCGGCAGCGGAGCTGTCCAAGACTCCCGCTTATCTCGGCCGCATCCGTACCACCTGTGTGGCGACCATGCTTATCGGGGGTCACGCCGAAAACGCGCTGCCGCAGTCGGCCACCGCCACCATCAACTGCCGGATATTCCCGGGCACCAGTGCAGCGGATGTGCAGAAGACCCTGCAGGGGTTGGTGGGTCCCAAGGTCGAAGTGAAGCAGGGATACGATGCGCTGGTATCGGATGCCTCGCCCATGCGGGCGGATGTCATGAAGGCGGTTGAGAAAGCAGTCGCAGCCTCGGATCCCGGCACGCCGGTGGTACCGACTCAAGCTGCCTACGCCACCGACGGTGCCGTGTACCGCAATGCCGGGATTCCCACTTACGGGGTCGGCGGCGTATTCATCATGGACAGCGAAGAGTTCGCGCACGGCCTCAATGAGCGAATTCGTGTGAATGAGTTCTACAAGGGTTTGACCTATTGGGATGTGCTGATCAAGGCACTCGCAGGTTGAGAGGAACCAAGGGAGCAACGAAATGGCGGCGGGCGATTCTCCGAAGCCGGACTGGCGCAATGCGGGCGTCAAAGTTATCAAGAGCGATCGGCTGGACAGCAACACCGCGCAGACGCCTGGCATGCAGCGCGCGGCCGCCATCAATTCCGCCCGCGGCGCGCAGAAAATTTGGGCCGGGACGGTGGTCATTCATCCAAACGCCAAGACCGGTGCGCATCATCACGGCTCGTTGGAGAGCGTCATCTATGTGGTGCGCGGCATCGCACGCATGCGCTGGGGCGATCGTCTAGAGTTCGTTGCCGAGGCGGATGCGGGGGACTTCATCTTTGTGCCGCCTTATGTGCCGCATCAGGAGATCAATCGTTCCAGCGATACGCCTTTGGAGTGCGTTTTGGTACGCAGCGACAACGAGTCGGTGGTCGTCAATCTGAACATCGATGCCGCGGAACGGGTGGAAGAGGTGTACTGGATCGACCCCATACATCAACCTTGACTCAGCCGTCGCTCGCTGAGTCACGCCATTCGAGCACGGCGGAGTCGATGGCGCGCCCCAGCCTATCGACGATCATCTCTATGTGATGGGGTTGTGAAATGTAGGGAGGGGCGACAATGAGATGGTCACCTCGATTGCCATCGATGGTGCCGCCGGTGGGATAGATCGCAAGCCCCTCTTTCAAGGCATGATCGCGGATTCGGGCGTGGAAC